>JBLWWH010000021.1:0-46109 GCA_048268105.1 Weeksellaceae bacterium | reverse complement strand
CTTGCTTGAAATGAAGTCTACAATCTTCTTCACTTCCAAAATTTGCTGTAAAATTAAATAAATTCATATCTTTATTCTCTGTAATTCAATGCAATATAATACTTTTAGGCGAATTTACGGACATTCATAAAATAGTTTAATCATTGTTTAAAATAATTTCATGATTGTTTAATTTGGTTTAAAGATAGTTTAAGCTGGCTTAGAAGTGGTTTAATCTTGTTTAAACGTCATCCTAAATTTAATTCAGGATTTCACAAAACATTATTTTGCAACACTTTACACCGTAAAACCCTTTTTACCTTCTACCTTATACTTTCTACTCCCTAAAGCGCCATCAAATTACAACCTCGTAAATCTGAATGATCTAATCGCCCAAGAATTTCTAATTGGTTATTGGCATGAAATCGTCCTAAATCGTCGGTCGCAATAAAACTACAAGAGTTTATATTAGCAAAATCAATCACGTTGATTCCACCCGACATTCTTGGTTCAACATATGAAAGTGGATCTTCCTTGTCTCGTAATATAATTTTCATCCAAGGTGGCGTTTCAAAAAGACCGTTTTTTCTGGCGTAAGCTTGTGACAGTAATTCAGTCATACCATATTCCGATTGAATTTGCTCAACTTGAAATGCATCCTTCAAGAAAGTATGCAATTCCGAACGAGTTAGTTCTGCTCGCCTTCCTTTCATGCCACCCGTTTCCATAATGATTACATCAGATAGATCTTGTGGATGTTGCTCGGCAAAATCCATTAAGGCAAAGGAAACTCCAATGAGAATGAGTTTTTTGTCTTTTGGAGCATTTTTGATGTCTTCGGCCAATTGCTGATGATCATAGAGGTAGTAAGATTTATTTTCTTGACCGGTTTTCTGCATCCAAATGTCTGCCATTTCAATCAAAGAAGAACCTTTTCTTTCGGCATATGCAGGTAGAAGTGGAAAAACAATATAATCCTTGAAATCACCATAAAAGTATTCAAAACTCGCATCCAATTGTTGATGATAGATGCTCAAATCTGTAATATGATGATAGCTCGTAAGCGTTCCGGTAGTTCCCGAACTACTAAAAGTTTTCTCAATATCTGCTTCACTTGAAACAACCTTAAACTCTTTGAAAAAAGAAATAGGAATAAAAGGAATTTCTTCTATGTTACCGATAGAATCAACTTTTGTCCCTAAATGAGAAAGAAATTTTTTGTACACCGAATTGTGCTCCGCTTGAAATCGAAAAATCTCTAAAGCTTTTGTTGTAAACTCGGCAGGAGTAAAATTTCTAAATAAATCTTTGGCATCAAACATTCGGCAAAGATATAGATTTAGTTTGCCGATATATATACTTCAAATTAAAATGGAACATAGGATGGATAGGAGTAAGGATAATTTGTTGAAAATGCCCTTGTAAATAATAGTGTATAGAGGATATAATTTTTATCTTTGAACACGTTTAAATACGTTAATAATTCAATCCAATTTTATGTCAACATTCGTAGTAGTAGGTCTCCAATGGGGCGACGAAGGAAAAGGAAAAATCACCGATGTTTTATCTGCAAAATCAGATTATGTTGTTCGCTTCCAGGGAGGTAACAATGCAGGGCACACTGTTTATGTAGGAAAAGACAAATTCGTTTTACACTTATTGCCATCTGGCGTTTTACAATGTAAAGGGAAATGTATTTTAGGAAACGGTGTGGTGATCGATCCAAAAGCATTTTTAGAAGAAATAGACGCTTTAGAAGAAAAAGGTCAATCTACAGACCACGTTTTTATTAGTCGTCGTGCGCATATCATTATGCCTTACCACATTTTATACGATACCTATCGCGAAGAAGCTGCAGGAACTGATAAAATTGGAACTACTAAACGTGGTATCGGTCCTTGTTATGAGGATAAAGTGGCTCGTGTTGGTATTAGAGCTATCGACCTATTAAATCCTGAGGTTTTAAAAGAAAAACTAAAAATCAACATCGAGATTAAAAATGCAATTTTTGAGAAATTGTATAACAAGCCTCCTATGGATTTTGATGTCATTTATCAACAATGCTTAGAGTATGGCGATATCTTGAAGGATAGAATTATTTATACCGAAAGAGAATTAAATGATGCAATCGACGAAGGTAAAAATGTATTATTCGAAGGTGCACAGGCTTTAATGTTAGATATTGATTTTGGTACTTACCCATTCGTTACATCTTCATCTCCTTCTACAGGTGGTGTTTGTATAGGAGCAGGAGTTCCACCTAATAAATTACAACATTTGATAGGAGTGGCAAAAGCTTACTGTACACGTGTGGGTAATGGTCCGTTCGTTACAGAGTTAGACAATGAGGTGGGTGAAAGAATCAGAACCATTGGTCATGAATTTGGTGCAACAACAGGTCGCCCAAGAAGAAGTGGTTGGTTGGACTTGGTAGCTTTACGTCATGCTTGTATGATCAACGGAATTACGCATTTAGTGATTACCAAATTAGATGTTTTAAGCGGTTTCGATAAGATTAAAGTTTGTACAGCTTACAAAACAGAGGACAATCAAGAAATCGATTACTTCACATCTTCAACAACAAAACTTGACTTATACGAGCCTGTATATGCAGAAGTTGACGGTTGGCAAGAAGATATAACTAAGATCAACTCGTTTGACGAATTACCAGAAAATGCACAGAAATATATCAAGTTTATCGAAGACTATTTAGGCATCGAAGTTTATTTAGTTTCCGTAGGACCAGATAGAAGCCAAAATATTATTAGAAAGGAGTTGTTTTAAAGGGTTCAGGGTTCACAGTTTAGAGTTCAGGGTTCACAGTTTAGAGTTCAGGGTTCACAGTTTAGAGTTCACAGTTTAGAATTTAGATGTCGGGATTTAACAAAATAGAAGATATTGACAGTTGGGTATTAGCAAGAAGTTTATTTCAAGATAATATCGAACTATTTACTCTGCTAAAAGAGACCAAAGAATTTGCGCTTAGAAATCAAATGATAAGAAGCTGTGGAAGCGTTATGGACAATATCGCAGAAGGTTTTGGACGTAATGGAAACCGAGAGTTTATTCAGTTTCTAACGATTGCCAAGGGCTCTTTAAATGAATTTAAATCACAATTATATCGATGTTTAGATATGCAGCTAATTCCTATGGAATCGCATCATCTAAACTTAGAAAAAATTAACATATTAAACGCTAAAATAGGAAAATTAATAAGTTACCTTAGAAAATCAGATTTCAAAGGAACCAAATTCAAATAACCCAGAACAGAGAACAGAGAACAGAGAACAGAGAACAGAGAACAGAGAACATAGAACATAGAACAGAGAACATAGAACCGTAAACACATCCCAATGAATACATACCAAAACCCTTTAGTATCAAGATATGCGAGTGCAGAAATGCTTTTTAACTTTTCTCCGGATAAAAAATTCGGGACTTGGAGAGAGCTTTGGATTGCTTTAGCAGAAATTCAAAAAGACTTAGGTTTAGATATTTCTCAAGAACAAATAGACGAACTTAAAGCGAATGTAGACAACATTGATTATGAGGTTGCTGCTAAGTACGAGAAGGAATTCCGTCATGATGTAATGGCTCACGTACATTCCTACGGAGACGTTGCTCCGAAAGCAAAAGCAATCATTCACTTAGGTGCTACATCTGCATTTGTGGGTGACAATACAGACCTAATCCAGTTGAGAGATGGAATGCAATTGGTGAAGAAAAAGCTAATCAACGTAATGGCAGGTTTAGCCAAATTCGCCAAAGAATATAAAGACCTTCCAACCTTAGGATTCACACATTACCAACCAGCGCAGTTAACAACAGTTGGTAAGCGTGCAACACTTTGGCTGCAAAGTGTTTTAATGGATTTTGAGGAATTAGAGTTTAGATTAGAAACCTTAAGATTCCGTGGTGTGAAAGGAACAACCGGAACTGCAGCAAGTTTCAAAGAATTATTTAATGGAGATTACACCAAAGTTAAAGACTTAGACAGAAGACTTTCAGAGCGTTTTGGATTCAAAAATGTATTTGGTGTAACAGGTCAAACATACGATAGAAAAGTGGATGCCGAGGTGATGGCATTACTTTCAAACATTGCCCAATCTGCACACAAATTCTCAAACGATATCCGTTTATTACAGAATTTAAAAGAGATTGAAGAACCATTCGAGAAAAACCAAATCGGTTCATCTGCCATGGCTTACAAGCGAAACCCAATGCGTTGCGAGCGAATCGGAGCTTTGGCTAAATTCGTAATGACCATCGGTCGTGGATCTGATTTAGTAGCAGCAACACAATGGTTTGAGAGAACCTTAGATGACTCTGCCAACAAGCGTTTAACGATCCCTCAGGCATTTTTAGCCATTGATTCTATCCTTGGAATCTGGGTGAATGTTTTAGATGGTTTAGTAGTTTACGAAAAGATGATTGCTAAGCATATCAACGACGAATTACCATTCATGGCAACAGAGTACATGATAATGGAAGGCGTTAAAAATGGAGGAGACCGTCAGGAATTACACGAAATCATCCGTGTTCACTCAATGGAAGCGGCGAAACAAGTTAAAATAGAAGGTAAGCCAAACGATTTGGTAGAGCGTATTTTAGCTGATGATAGCTTCCCGATTGACAAAATAAAAATGCAAGAAGTAATGGACCCAATGAACTTCATTGGTTTTGCTCCAATCCAAACAGAGGAGTTTTTAGCAAATGAAATTCAACCCATTCTTGACCAAAATCAAGACCTAATCGGAATGGATTTCAAACTAAAAGTATAAAACACATTCAGTTTTAAACAAATAAGAAAAGCCTTGGAATTCTTTCTAAGGCTTTTTATTTTCAGTCAATTGGTAGTATTAAAGTTAATTAAGAATCAATTTTCTGCACAGCGCTACCGCCGCTCACATTGGTTTTTGGTTCACCTTTTCTGTAGTAAACATAGCTCTTATTTCCTTTAATATCAATCTTAGCGCTGCTATCTACCACAACTTGGCAATTATCACCTTCCACAATTACTTCACTTGCGTCTCCAGCTCCATGCACCACAATATTATTTCCTTTTACAACTAGTTTTTCACCGTTTAGAGACACGCTCTCTTCTTTGTCACTACCTTCTATCACGATGCTTCCATCCTGTTGTGCAGCAACTTCTACAACCTCCTTCTGAACCTTTTCCGCTTCTTCCTGAGCAAAGCCTAGTACACCTAATCCTACAAAGGCTGCGGATAATAATAACTTTTTCATTTCTTTTGTTTTTATGAATTAATAATTCAAAGGTGGGCATCCTAAAACTTAATTTCTGCTAAAGAATTGTGAATTAACTTGAGTTCAACATAAATCACCAAAAACCACGAAATCTTACCAAAAACTTAGCATTTCTTATCTAATAATTAAGAAAACTCTGCGTTATTGCTCGAAATTGATTCAATTTTGAGTTAAGCTAAATTAGATGTATTTGGGCGGTTTAACGGGCTATCCGCTGTATCTAATTTGTAGATTGCTACAAAATAAACGACGAAAAAGGAGTTTACACTGAGGTGCTCCACTCTTTTTCGCCGCATTTTGTTTTAGCAATCCACGGCATTAGATGCCGCTTCTATCCCTACCGCGGTAGAAATTAAATTATTAATAACTTTTCTTGTATTTAACAAAATAAATTTGGTTTTAGATTTTAGATTTTAGATTTTAGATTTTTGTTTTCATAATAACAATTAATATTTTATTTTATGAAAAATCTTTTATTTGGAGCATTATGTATGCTCATGGGAACTTTTGTCTTTGCTGAAACTATTGAAAATAATAGTATCGAAGAATTACAACTAGTTAAAATATCTATTGATTGTCACGAATTTGCGGATTCATTCACTGGTGCTGTAGAGTTGCAAAATACTAATTTATCTTCTAATGAGCTAGTGGAGGCGTATAATTGGGCTTTAACATTTTGTTATATTGGTTTTAGAATTAGGTGATATTTAATTCAATAGATTTTACGAATGAAAAATATATATTTAATAACATTTCTAACATTTTTCAAACTTTGTTTCGGGCAGGAAATTGCTTTTAATTACTTTACTTATAATGTTTTTAAGATAGAAAATATCTCCTCACAAGAAATCTCTAATATTTCGAAATTTAATGAATTAATTGATACAAATTTTGATGTAATACAGTATGAATTGAAAATGAATAATTTTCAAGGTAAATTTACGCCGATAGAGAAAATAAATAATTCTCAAAGCTTACAATTTAATTTTAATAGTGCTTTTATCAAAACACAGGGTGAATTTTTCTTCGACAATAGAAACAAAGAAGTTCAAAACAAAAAGGATTTTGCAAACAATTCTTATATAGTTGAATATCCTTTCACATTTTATGATTGGAAAATAGAAGAGGAAGAAGAAGTAATTTTAAATTATAATTGCAAAAAAGCTGTTTATCAAAAAACAGATTTAGGATTAAAAGAAGATAAAATATATACCATTACTGTATGGTACGATGAAAGCTTTAACAGCGATATAGCTCCTTTCGGATTACACGGTTTACCTGGTCTTGTTGTAAAAGTGAATTTTAATAATAATTACGAAGTATTGCTGGATAAAATGGAAGAAAAAAATGAATTCAAGGTTTTACCTTATAAACATGGAGAAAGAATCTCGATGGAACACTTTCAAAGTCTTGTTAACAAAGTTATTCTAGATTTTAGAAAAAGAAATTCTCCTAGTGGAATTGATTGAGTTAGAAATATTTTTCAATTTGAATATTTTGGTTAACCAAAAATACTTAATGTGACGAATAACCAAGAAGTTCTCTAATGGTATAAAACCATACAGTATATCCTTTCAAAATTAAGGGGATTTTACGTTAAATTTGTCATTAAATTCACATAAAATTCAATAAGAACCAATTTGAAAAATCAAAAAAAAGACCAACTTTTTAATTTAGAAAGTTGGTCTTTTTGTTTAAAACGAATTCTAATTTATTAAGAATCAATTTTCTGCACTCCGCTGTTCTTTGATACATTTACATCTGGCTCCCCAGTTCTATTACCAAACCTATCCACACCATGAACCACTATATTATTTCCCTTTACAATCAGTTTTTCACCATTTAGAGAGACGCTTTCCTCCTTGTTGTCACCTTCAATCACAATGCTTCCATCTGGCTGCGCTACTACCTCTACGGCTTCTTTTTCAACTTTCTTCATCTCATCTTGTGCAAAGCCCATAACACCTAATCCTACTAAACTTACTGATAACAATAATTTTTTCATTTCTTCTGTTTTTATGAATTAATAATTCAAAGGTGGGCATCCTAAAACTTAATTTCTGCTAAAGAATTGTGAATTAACTTGAGTTCAACATAAATCACCAAAAACCACGAAATCTTACCAAAAACTTAGCATTTCTTATCTAATAATTAAGAAAACTCTGCGTTATTGCTCGAAATTGATTCAATTTTGAGTTAAGCTAAATTAGATGTATTTGGGCGGTTTAACGGGCTATCCGCTGTATCTAATTTGTAGATTGCTACAAAATAAACGACGAAAAAGGAGTTTACACTGAGGTGCTCCACTCTTTTTCGCCGTATTTTGTTTTAGCAATCCACGGCATTAGATGCCGCTTCTATCCCTACCGCGGTAGAAACTAATTTATTAATAACTTTTCTTGTATTTAACAAAATAAATTTGGTTTTAGATTTTAGATTTTTGTTTTCATAATAACAATTAAAATTATATTTTTATGAAAAATCTTTTATTTGGAGCTGTAATGCTCATGGGAACTTTTGCTTTTGCTAATTCAATTTCAGAAAATAATATCCATGATGTAAAACAGGAAACAATTTGGATGGAAGTAGTTGGGGATTGCGTAGTCACAGTTTATGGTGTGGATAGGTTTGGTAATAGAACTGGAACTCAACATACATTCGTATTCGCCGATGTTGAATCACAAGAAGAATGTGATCGTTTGGCTAGAAATCTGAAAAGAATTTTGTCAACATAACAACTTGTAATTTCTAAAATTTCTTCTAATTTTTGGATTATCATAAGAGTAAAATTATATGAAAACAATAATTATCTATTTACTTGGTAGTATTAGTTTGATAGCTCAAAATTTTGATTTATTAGCTACCTATACACTTGATCTAAATACTGATTTTCCTAATTCTCACACGACATCATTATTTATAAATTCGAATGAAAATATATCTTATTATATTTTAGATTTCGGAGGGATTAATGAGAATGAGTTTAATGAAGACTCCAATGAAATTATTGTGAGATCCAAAAACACCGACAATCTATTAATTTATAATAAACTAAATGAATTTATTATCTCCCAAGAGTTAACTTTTAATGATTCCTTTTGGGTGAAAGAAAGTCTTAGTTTTGATTGGGAGATCAGCAATGAAACCAAAGAATCTGATGGTTATGTAATGCAGAAAGCAACTACAACTTTTAGAGGAAGAGATTACATCGCTTGGTTTACCAAAGAAATTCCTATTCCCATGGGGCCTTATAAATTTTATGGTTTGCCAGGTTTAATTTTAGAAATTTATGATACAGATAATATTTATCATTGGACGATTACAAAAATTGAAGAAAACAAAACAATAGCTTCAAATAATTTATATCCTGAGCATCATGATTTTCTAAGCATGAAACAGTTCGTAGAAAAAAAAGAGAATTCTGATAACCAAATCGATTCTAGCATTATCAGTAGGTTGCCCAAAGGTGCAAATTTAAAAAGTGTTCGGTCAACCACTGTGCCTGTGGAACGAAAGGGTATTGAAATTAGATTTGAGTGGGAGGAAGATTAAAAGCTTTTACATTTTGAATTTAATACTATCACCGTTAAATTTTGGTATTAATTATAAACTAAATTATTAATAACTTTTCTTTTATTTAACTAAATAAATTTGGTTTTAGATTTTAGATTTTTGTTTTCATAATAACAATTAAAATTATATTTTTATGAAAAATCTTTTATTTGGAGCTGTAATGCTCATGGGAACTTTTGGTTTTGCGAATTCAAATTCAAATCAAGAAACTATACATTTAGAATCTAATGTTTTATCTGTTTACCAAAAAGCAATGGCAACGTGTTATGTGACTATTTATGTTAGAAATAAACAAGGAGATATAATTGGACAACATGAATTTGTTCATGAGAATGTTGAATCACAAGAAGAATGTGATAGATTAGCGCGTTTACATGCATTTTTATTAAGTTAATTATAAAAGTATAATATATTTATAACTATTTTTTTGAAATTTTCATATGAGATTTTTTACCTTATTCATTTTTATTTGCATAAGCTTAAATGCCCAAAACTTCGATTATATCGCAACATATAATATTGAATTTAATACGGATTTTCCAGCTTCTTATGCCTCCACTTTACTCATGAATTCGGGGAAGAATAATTCATATTATATTTTAGATTATGGCAAGAGCGAACCTACGTATTATGACGAAAATAAATCGGCAGTGATTTTAAGCCCTACAAACACAGATGATTTATTAGTTTTTAATCAATTGAATGAATTTATTATTTCTCTGGAAGAAGGTTTTAAATCCTCTTATTGGGTTAAAGATCAAATAGTATTTGATTGGATAATGACCAATGAAACCAAAGAATCTGATGGCTATGTAATGCAGAAAGCAACTACAACTTTTAGAGGAAGAGATTATGTTGCTTGGTTTACCAAAGAAATACCCATTCCTATGGGACCTTATAAATTCTATGGTTTGCCTGGTTTAATTATGGAAATTTATGATACCGATAACATTTATCACTGGACAATTACAAAAATTGAAAACAAAGAGATTAACCATTCTACAGATCTATACCCTAAAAGTCAAAAATTTTATAGTATAAAGGAATTTGTTGAGAAAAAGGAACGGGATAGGAATGCCATGACTTCTAGTATACAAAGCAGATTATCACGTGATTTGAATGCGACTCAAGTTAAGTCAACATATTATAGAAAAGGCATTGAAATAAAATTTGAGTGGGAGGAAGATTAAAAGCTTTCACATTTTGAATTTTGTACTTCAACCAATAAAAAATAGTATTAATTGTTACATTGAAGCTAATTTATTAATAACTTTTCTTGTATTTAACAAAATAAATTTGGTTTTATATTTTAGTTTTCATAATAACAATTAAAATTATATTTTTATGAAAAATCTTTTATTTGGAGCATTCGTTATGCTTATGGGAACTTTTAGTTTAGCTGGTGAAAAATCAGTTAATAATTCGACAATTTTGGAAGTAGGAACTTGTACATATACAATTATTACAACAGTAACCACCTCTTCTGGCCCTCAATATTCTTATTCTACAACTTATGTTAGCGATGCAATTAATCAAAAGCATTGTGAAATGATAGCAAATTCTCATCTACATGAATTGCAGATGGCGAGTAATTAAATAAAAAATTAAATATCTTTTCAAATTGAAAGGTGTATTAAATTATGAATAGAACATTATCACTTTTATTACTTCTAATAGTTTGTCAATTATTTGGTCAAGATAATTTGCTGCAAATAACTTATTTATACAATGACGGAACGCGTCAGGAGGTAGGAGATTTATACTATAAAAGCGACAGTACTATTTTTGTATTAAATGACTTTAAAAAGAAAAATACGCAGGAAAATGTAGAATTCGACAAATCTAAAAATCGTATTACCATTAATCAGCCAGAAATTGATATTGCCAAGAGAGTTTTTTATCATCGATTGGGAGAAAATGTATATTACCAATCTATTCCTGTAAATGGTTTACTGATAAAAGACGAGATGCCAAAAATTCAATGGCATATATTATCTGATGAAATTAAGGAAATTGGAAGCTACACTGCTACAAAAGCTGTTGCCGACTTTAGAGGTAGTAAAATTGAATGTTACTTTACTTATGATATACCTATTTCAAGTGGCCCTTGGAAGTTTGATGGCTTACCTGGTTTAATTTTAGAAGTTTATACTTCTGATTATCAAACCAGATGGGAAGTAAGTAAGATTGAAGTTTTTAATAATGATGAAGAATTTATGATAAACTTTAATCTACCCAAGGCTAATTTTATTACTCAGAAAGAATTTATAAAGCAAGATGAGGCCGAAGCGTCTCAAATTCTTAGACAAATTCAATCACGAGCTCCTGAAGGTGTACATGCACAAAAGGTTCAGATGAAAAGACTAGGTTTTGAGAAAATATTTGAGTGGGAAAAAGATTAAAAGCTTTTACATTTTGAATTTAATACTATCACCGTTAAATTTTGGTATTAATTATAAACTAAATTGTTAATAACTTTTCTTGTATTTAACAAAATAAATTTGGTTTTAGATTTTAGATTTTAGATTTTAGATTTTTGTTTTCATAATAACAATTAAAATTTTATTTTTATGAAAAATCTTTTATTTGGAGCTATAATGCTCATGGGAACTTTTGTTTTTGCGAATTCAGGAAATCTAAATGATGATAATTCCGAATATAGCTATAAAATTGAAAGTATTGAATATACTTATATCAAAGGTGAAGATGATATTACTAGATGTTATGCAAGATTTTGTTGGAATGAAAGTGAAACAAGGAGAAAATGCACAGAGTGGCAGGAAATTCCTTGTGAAACTACAATTGAATTAGAGACAGCCTCCGATGAACCTAACCATAATCAGCAGGCTTAAAAAATGTTTTCTTAAAAAATGAATATATGCGGAAAAAAGTATATGTTCATTTTTTTATCTAACTTTATTGATATGAAAAGTCATTTATGTTATATTTTATTAATTCTGCAATTGTTCTCTTATGCTCAAGAAGGAAAAGCAATTTATAATCAAATATTTATAAACTCAGAAATGGATTTAAATAAAGATTATGAATTAGTATTTAATTCAGACCAATCTGTATATATTGAATTGGGTAATAATAATCAACAGGATAATATAAGCAAAAAAGAAGAGGATTTTTTTAATCGCACTATTGAATTTAATACTTCTGAAGTAAGGAAGAAACAACGCTATTACAATTTTAATGATGAATTCTACTTTATAGAGAATTTCTTTGATAAAGCGAAATTAGTTCAAGAGAATATGCCATTACATAAATGGGAATTAATTGATTCTACTAAAATAATAAATAACTTCACTTGTCATTTAGCTAAAACAAATTTTAGAGGTCGAGATTATGCGGTATGGTATACCAACGAAATACCGGTTTCCTATGGTCCTTGGAAATTAAATGGACTTTCTGGATTAATCTTAGAAGTTTATGACTCAAAAATGAATTTACATATTCAGATAAAACATATTGAAATATCTGAAAGAATGAATGATAGCAGGTTGAAATTTAATAAATCAAACTTTAAAGAAGCAATTACGATTGATCAACTGAAAGAGTTTATAAAGAATGAAAATGAAAAGATTCTAACTAAAATTAACAGTCAGTTACCTAAAGGTGTTAAACCGTTCAAAATAGATAAAGATTGTAAGGATTGTAATGATGCATTAGAAGATTATACTAAATAAACAATCCCAGTATTGAAAGAATCTATTTAAATAAATAATTATAAAACAATTGAATTTAAATGATGCAATTAACTTTGCTTTATTATCCATCTTTCTTTTTGCTCATATAGCCAACGCTCAAATTTCGGGCAACATCTATAATAATGAGCAAGTTCCTGTGGGCCAGGTTATTGTTAAACTACAAAAAGACAAAAGCATATTGTCCTATGCCACAAGTAACAAGGCGGGAGAATACACTTTGCCCATTAAAGAAATTGGAACTTTTGATTTAGTCTTTTCTTCCTTGCGCTATGAGGAGGTAGTGATCCCCATCACAATAGACAAGTTAGATGCACAAATTAGACAAGATGTAACTTTGTTTTCTAAAGAAATAATACTCCTCAACGAAACTATCGCAATTGCGAAACGACCCATTACCGCAAAAAAAGACACCATTGTATATGACGCAGCTTTCTTCTTAAACGGCAATGAACAGGTGGTAGAGGATTTGTTGAAAAAACTTCCAGGGCTCACGGTGGACGAAAATGGGACCATAAAAGTCGGCGACCAAGAAGTTGAAAAAGTCATGATAGAGAATGATGATTTCTTTGAAAAAGGCTATAAAATCGTCACCAAAAATATGCCCGTGCATCCCATTGATAAAGTGGAGCTTATTCAACGTTATTCCAACAACAAACACCTAAAAGGCATAGAGAAAAGCGATAAAGTAGCGCTGAACCTTAAGCTTAAAGATGACGCCAAAAACCAATGGTTTGGCAATGCAGAATTGGGAATTGATGTGAGCAGTTTAGATTATTATAAACTCAGCGGCAATCTAATGAGTTTTGGCAAAAAGAATAAATACTACTTTCTAACCAATTTAAACAACATTGGAAAAGATGCAACGGGCGGTTTAAGCCACCTCATCAACCCCTCTAGCAGAGGAAATAACTTTGTGGGAGATGGTTTTGCTACAGAACAATATATCCACAAACAAGGAATGAGATTAGGTTTTAAAGACGAGAGAACCAAGATCAATAACGAAGAACTCATATCACTAAACGCCATTTTTAATCCCAATGAGAAATTAAAAATAAAACCCATAATTTTCTTTAATTCCGACGAAACTACTTTTGTCAGACAACAAGTACAATCCTATCATCTGCCAGATCAACAGGATTTTACAAACTTCGAGGATTATCGTTTGCGTAATGCTTTTCAAAATATTTTTGCTAAAGTTGATGTTTCCTATGATTTCACCAAGGAAAAAACTTTAGAAATTAGCTCTAAACTCAATACCAAAGACGGGGATGATATAAGCCAAATCAATTTTAATGCACATGATTTACAAGAGAAAGTAAATACCCAAACCAAGCGATTTGACCAAGAAATTCAATACACCCAAAAACTATCAGAAAGCAAAGTAATTGTTTTACAGGCTAGATTTATTTACGATGAAAATCAACAAGATTATTTCACCAACACCAACTATTTTGGGGATTTCACTCAATCTAATTCCTCCGAAAACGTTCGTCAGAAATCTAACAACCATGGGAATTTATTGGGTTTAAGTTTTAAATATTTAGACCGTAAGAAAAGTGGTAATCTTTTGGAAATCAATGTTAAAAATAAACTAGAAAATCAAAATTTGCATAATTTGCTTTATTTCTCTCAAAACCCAAGAATTAATGACATTCAATACTCAGAAAATAAATTGAATGTAAAATCAAGTTATATTTATAAAATAAACGCGAAGCTGAGTCTTCGCGGAGAACTAAGCGCTCAAAACTTTGATCTTTATTATGATAATCTAAATATTTCTGAAAGCTCTAATGAGTGGAGCATCAACCCAAGTTTTGGAATTGATTATGACTTAAACGACAAACATAAATTCAAAACAAGTTATACCTGGAACGCCAATACCTCTCCTGTTGGTTATCTGAATGCAGATTATATTCTTACAGCCTATAACAACCTGAACCTTGGCTTGTCAGCACCAGCGGTCTTCAATAAAAGTAGTTTGTTCTTTAGCTATAATTACGGAAGATGGACCGACAAGCTCATGTTCAACACCTACTTATTTTACAATAAAGATGCTGACTATATATCTTCTAATAATTTGATAACTCAGGATTATTCTGTTGGACAATATCTTACATTTAAGGATAGAGAAACATTTACACTGAACGGAAGTTTAGATTATTATTTAAAATTTATTTCATCTAATCTGAAGTTCAAAGGAGGTATGTTCCAAAGTAGCTATGCTAATCAAATTAATAATTCTGCGCAAAGGAATATTAGAACGTCTAACTACAATTATGGGTTAGAATTCCGAACAGGCTTCGATGGTTTGTTTAATTTCCATTTAGGTACAAAAAACACGCATCAACGGATGGAAGTCGATGGTTTTAAAAATAAATATGTGAACAATAATTCATTTGTAGATACCTATTTTAATATTTCAGAAAAATTCGATTTCCAGACTAATTTAGACTATTACTATTTTGGGAATTTAGAGCAAAACAATCATTATTATTTTGTGGACGCTACGGCAAGGTATAAATTAATGGAAAATAAATTCACCTTGGGACTTCAGGCCAAGAATTTATTTAATACTTCAACTTTCACAGTAAATAGTCTTAACGATATCAGTCAATCGGTGATATCTTATCGATTGCTTCCACGTTATATCATGGCAAGCTTTGAATTTAGGTTCTGATGACAAAGTGGTTTAAAAGTAGTTTAAAAACTGCTTAATTGCAGCTTAAAACTGCTCAACGAAAATATAGGGATGATGCGTCATTCCGCACTTGAAGTTCAATTTAATTTGGTAATATACCTTCAATTTTGCCATGTCTGCCCTGAGGCAAAAAGCTTAGATTGTTTTAGCAATCCATGGCATTAGATGCCGCTTCTATCCCTACCGCGGTAGGAACTAGGTTTTACGTCTATTTTCTTTTTTTCTCTAAGTCTTCTATACTTGGACCACAACCACAGCCTGTATTACATCCACCGCTTTTCTTAGCAAATGGAGCAATCACACGATTATATAAATATATAAGCGCAATTAAAAAGACGATTCCGATAATTAAATATTCCCAGTTCATACTATTATTGTAACAAATTGTACGCCAAGAAAGCGCATAAATAAGCAAATCCACTCATGAAAACTAATTGAATTAAAGGCCATTTCCATGTTTTTGTTTCCCTATAAACAATAGCCAACGTGCTCATACATTGCATCGCAAAGGCATAAAATAACAGTAATGAAACCCCAGTAGCCAGATTGAAAACTAAAGAACCATCCGGTTTCTTTTCATTTCGCATTCTTTGGACAATTTGAGTTTCATCCTCATTATCCGATCCAATGCTATATATCGTCGCCATAGTACCTACAAAGACTTCTCTGGCAGCAAAGGATGTAAGAACCCCAATACTAATCTTCCAATCATAACCAATAGGTCTAAAAACAGGCTCTATCGTCTTTCCGATGTGGCCAAGCATGGAATATTCTAATTTATGAGCTTCTAAATGATGCGCCTGTTCTGATTCTGTCCAAGAATTTTCAATGGACTGTTTTGTAATAATATCTTCAGCATTTTTGAAGTTTTCTCCCGGTCCCCAAGCACTTAATACCCATAAAATAACAGAAACCGCCAGAATGATTCGTCCAGCACCAAAAATAAATGCGGAAACTTTCTCCCATAAACCTAAAAATAGATTTCTCCAATCGGGAACATGATAAGCGGGCATTTCCATAATCAGGTAGCTTTTATACTGAGATTTAAGGACTTTCTTACCAATAAAAGCAAAAATTAATGCCGCAAATAAGCCTAATAAATACAACGCCATCAGAACAATTCCTTGTAAATCAAATCCAAGGAATGAATGTTTGGGGATCACCAGAGCTATTAAAATGGCATAAACAGGTAATCGCGCAGAACAAGTCATAAATGGTGCAACCAAAACGGTTAAGAGCCTTTCTCTTGTGTTTTCAATATTACGTGCCGCCATAATCCCTGGGATAGCACATGCTACACTAGACATCAAAGGGACAACAGATTTCCCACTAAGTCCAAAAGGTTTCATCCATTTGTCCATCAAGAAAACTACCCGGCTCATATAGCCTGATTCCTCTAAGAGTAAAAGGAAGAATATCAGAATACTAATCTGTGGAATGAAAATCACTACACCACCGATTCCTGGAATTATACCATCGGCTATAAGACTAGACAAAGGTCCGTCGCCCAAAATCCCTTGTGCTTGACTTTGCAACATAGCGAATAAGCTATCGATGGCATCCATCGGTACTTCGGCCCATGAATAAATAGCTTGGAACATTAAAAATAGTAGCGCAAAGAAAATAAGATAACCCCAAAATCCATGGGTCAATACATTATCTAATTTCTCAGAAAAAGATCTTTTCTTTTCTCCTGCAATATGTTCTACCTTCTCTACAATCGTATCAATCTGATTATAACGATACAAGGTTTCGGCAATCTGCATTCGCGCAGGTACCATGTGATTTTGCTTGCGAATGCTATCTATCGTAGATTTTTCATCTGAAGATAGATGCAGAATATTAGGTTGAGCCGCATATTGAAAAGCTAAATAATCACTTTTCAAATTTAATTTCTCTTTAATCTCTTTAACGGGATTCACATACAACAATGGAATCTCGAATGGACTAGGTCTACGTTCAAAATCCGTTGAAATACTTTCCTTAATTTGGTCAAGTCCTTCTCCAGTTCTAGCATTTGTCGGAATAACCTGGGTATTTAAAATTTCAGATAATTTCTGAATATGTATTGTAATTCGTTCTCTTTCTGCCTCATCCATCATATTCAGAACAAACTTCACTGGAATTCCCAAGTCTTGAACTTGTTTAAATAAAAGCAAACTTCGTTTAAGCCTAAGAGGATGACCTACCACAAAAACTTTATCGGGAAAATCAGGATGTTCTGGATTACTTAAAATATCAAAAACAACTTCTTCATCAGCCGCTTTTGGATAGAGTGAATAGGTGCCAGGAAAATCATAAAGTTGTATAGCTTGTCCGTTTTCGGTAAAAAAACCAATTCGTTTATCTACCGTCGTTCCGGGATAATTCCCGACACGTTGCTTTAGCCCCGTTAAACGATTGAATAAAGTTGACTTACCCACATTGGGGTTACCGATTAATGCAACTTTTATAGGATTCATTTCTCTCTTTTAACCAAAACTGAGCTTGCCTCAGACTTTCCTAAAGCTAATACACAACTTGTTTTACATAGAGAAATACAAATAGGTCCATTAAAAGGTGCAGAACATCGAAACTCAACGTCTTCACCAGGAACAATTCCTAGTTCTAAAAATTTGGCAGGGATGTCTTCGGTACTAAATCCTAAGATGGTAGCTCTTTCCCCTTTCTTTAAATCTGCAAGATTTGTCAAAGCAGTTCTTTATTTTAGAATGAGAAACAAATGTAAATAATTTTTAATTAATCTAAATAAATTCTAAACATGATTATTGGCATCCGATATAATTTTGTAACTTTTCATTCTGAAATTTACCCATGAAATACGCTTGGTTCTTATTCATAATCACCTCATTAGTAAATATTCAATGCGAACCTCCAAAGCCTAGGGTTTTATTAGAGGAGGAAGAACGTGTGCGCAAACGTGCCATTCGAAATATTGAAGATGATATAAATGATGCGTGGATGCACAGAAAATATAATTATAAAGTAGGTGATACGCTCACAGAAGGAAATACTTATCTAGCGGTTTATACAGAAATTTATGCTAGATCAGAAAAGCGAACTTATCCACTAACAGCTACTTTGAGTATTAGAAATACAAGTTTATCAGATTCTGTATTTATCAATAAATCTGAATATTATGATACCCACGGCAATTTAATCCGAACTTATTTTGACCGAACTATTTATGTTGCTCCCATGGAAACGGTCGAAATTATTGTGGGTGAAGACAATGATCAAGGAGGGTCTGGTGGAAACTTTGTTTTTCACTGGGCAACAAGAAATCCAGAAAATAGACCGATGTTTGAAGCAGTTATGATTTCTGCAAGCGGTCAACAGGGAATCTCTATCATGACACAAGGTATTGATATACATGATTAAATAAACTTAAAACTCAACTGAAAATAATATATTTGCTCTATATTTAAAATTACAACTATGAAATTACTTGCTTACTTAATGTTATTTACTTTTGTATTCTCTTGTAGCGAACAAAAGAATGAAGACGTTAAAATGATCGAAGATTATGCTTCTTTTGGAAAAGAAATCACTGCTGATAATGCTATTTCTCAAGAGGAAATGCTGACCAAATTCAATCAGCTAGAAGTTGGTGATACCGCTACCATCAAGTTTGCTTCAAAAGTAAATTCAGTTTGTCAAGCCAAAGGTTGTTGGATGAAATTAGCATTAGATCCAGAAACAGAAACTATGGTTAAATTCAAAGATTATGACTTTTTTGTTCCTAAAGACATTGCTGACTCAGACGCTATTGTAGAAGGAAAAGCATACAAAGAGGAAATGACGGTGGAAGATCAACAACATTACGCTAAAGATGCTGGAAAATCTGAAGAAGAAATCGCTGCCATCACAGAGTCTAAAATGGTTTATAACTTCGAGGCCGAAGGGGTTTTGATTAAATAAAAGCCTATGAGAATTTTAGTGATTCTAGGTTTTACACTATTTTTTGCTGCTTGTCAGCAAGAGAAAAGCAAATACGTTTTAGAAGAAAAATCTGAAATGGCTCAACTGATGTTGGATATGCATGCTAGTCTAGATGAGGTTCAGATGAAAATCAAAAACGGAGAAGCTTTGGGAAGTTATCCAGAAGAGTTTGATAAGGTTATAGATGCAGAAATGACCGACGAGTCCATGCGCTCAGAAAGTTGGGAAAGCTTTGCCAATGCCTTAATCGAATCGGAAAAAGCATTATATAAGGCCGCTCCAGAGGCGCAAGAACAAGCTTATAAAAATGTAGTTAATTCTTGTTTAGCTTGTCATAGCAGTGTGGGCTGTAGTGGGCCGATTCCCAAGATCAAAAAGTTGAGCTGGAAACACTAATACCATAAAACTTGATAACGAATCAACATCTAATTTCCTTTTAGATGTTAACTTTGTGCCGTATAATTAGTTCAAAACTCCACTTGAATTAAAGATTAATTTCTCTATAACATTTAAAATGAATCACATGAAAAATATAAATCCTACCCAAACTCAGGCTTGGAAAAAGTTACAAACGCATTTCGGTGACATAAAAGAAACTCATTTAAGAGATTTATTCGAGGATAATCAAGAACGATTTCAAAATTTTCATGTGAAATTCGATGATTTTTTATTCGATTATTCTAAAAATAGAATGACCGAAGAAACCAAGGATTTATGGATTCAATTGGCAGAAGAATGTGATCTAAAAACTGCCATAAATGCTATGTTTAATGGTGAAAATATAAATCAAACAGAAGATAGAGCAGTTCTGCATACAGCATTGAGGAATTTTGGGGATGAACCTATACTAGTAGATGGGAAAGATGTTTTACCTGAGGTGGAGAAAGTGAGAAACCAGATGAAACTTTTTACGGCAAAGGTGATTTCTGGTGCATGGAAAGGTTTCTCTGGTCAACCAATTACAGATGTAGTTAATATTGGGATTGGTGGTTCTGACTTAGGTCCTGTGATGGTGGTAGAAGCATTAAAACATTATAAATCTAGATTAAATGTTCACTTTGTTTCCAATATAGACGGAACACATATAAGTGAAACATTAAAAGATTTGAACCCAGAAACTACTTTATTCATTATTGCGTCTAAGACATTTACTACGCAAGAAACCATGACCAACGCACAAACGGCGAAGGATTGGTTCTTGGATTCTGAAGCTGTAGAATCTGATGTTGCTAAGCATTTTGTGGCGCTATCTACCAACGAAAAAGGTGTAACTGAATTTGGCATTGATAAAGCCAATATGTTTGAATTTTGGGATTGGGTAGGCGGAAGATATTCTCTTTGGTCGGCGATTGGACTGAGTATTTCACTTGCGGTGGGATATGAAAATTTTGAGAAATTATTAAAAGGAGCTTATAATGCCGATATACATTTTAAAGAAGCTGAATTCAATGAAAATATTCCTGTTTTAATGGGATTAATCGGTATATGGTATAATAACTTTTTCGGTGCAGAGTCTTATGCCATCTTGCCTTATGAGCAGTATTTACACAGATTTTCTGCTTATTTACAACAAGGTGACATGGAATCCAATGGTAAATCCGTGGATAGAAATGGCGAGAAAATAGACTATCAAACTGGACCGATTATTTGGGGAGAACCTGGGACTAACGGTCAACACGCGTTTTATCAATTAATCCATCAAGGAACAAAAATGATTCCTGCCGATTTCTTAGGAGCAGCCGAAAGCCATAATCTAACGGGTGATCATCATGTGAAATTAATGGCGAATTTCTTTGCTCAAACAGAAGCTTTAGCCTTTGGGAAAACAGAAGTGCAGGTAAGAGAAGAGTTAAAAGCAGAAGGAAAATCTCAAGAGCAAATAGATTTTTTAACGCCTTTTAAAGTTTTCGAAGGAAACCATCCAACCAATTCATTTTTGTATCAGAAATTAACGCCAGAAGTTTTGGGTAGTATAATCGCTATGTATGAGCATAAAATCTTTGTTCAAGGTGTAATTTGGAATATTTTCAGTTTCGATCAGTGGGGCGTGGAATTAGGGAAGCAGCTTGCTAAGAAAGTATTGAATGAGTTGAATTCGAAAGATGAGGTGAAGTCGCATGATAGTTCTACCAACGGACTAATGAATGCTTTCGCTTCTATGCGAAAATAAAGTCTTTTCAAAGTTTTAATTTTATATTTAACCGCGGAAGTGAAAACGCAATAAATGTCACAAAAAATATTTTTTCATGTTGGTTTAAGCAAAACGGGTTCTACTTTTTTGCAGCATCAAGTCTTCCCAAAACTCAATGGAATCTATTATTTGCCAACGGTGAAATATAGACACGCTTTGAAATTACTACCTAAAATTGCTGATGAAAAGGTACTAGTATCCAGGGAGTTTGATCAGCAATTTGAGCAAGAAGTAAAGAAATTTTCGGCTCAATATCCACAAGCTTATCCGATAATTGTCTTGCGAGAACACAGTAATTGGGCAGTTTCTAATTACAAAAGATTTGTGAAAAATGGACATGCCATTTCGTTCAAAGAATTTATTGATATCGAACGCGATCAAGGCTTATTTAAGAAAATAGATTTTGATTACGAGCGCTATATCGACCTATTAGAGCAGTATTTTACTCAAAAACCTTTGGTTCTTTTTTATGAAGATCTACAACAAGAACCTATAAAGTTTGCAAATAACATATTGGATTATACAGGGGCAGACTTGAAATATTCAGATGTCAATTGGAATCCGCGGCATGTTTCTTATGATATCGATTCATTAAAATTAGTCAGAAAACTAAGTGATAAAATTCAATTTCAAAAGAAGTTAGAAGTTCATACCAAACCAAAAGGATTTTTATATAATTTATATGCTAATATGGTTAGGTACAGTATTTTATATTCAAGTAAGTTGTTTCCGAAATCATGGTTTCCAACGGAAGAATTTATTAATCCAGCAGAAATAGAAGAACTAAAGCAACACTTCAGTTCACAATGGGATCGTTTGAGAAACAAGACCCACTAAATTTAATTATCTTTGACTCACCTAAGAAAGCAAGCAGATTAAATGAATATCCACAAAGAACTACAAGAAGAATTAAGTCATTCCATCGAGAGAGATAGAATAAGTCATGCTTTGTTGTTTAGTGGAAAATGTGGTTATGGAACTTTACCACTGGCGCTGTGGTATGCGGGTCAATTGCTTTGCAAAGATCCATCAGAGAAATGTAGAAATGATGTCATGTCGGGTTTAAATCCAGATTTACATTTTGTTTACCCTGTTACCACCACCGATAAAGTTCCAAGAAAGCCTACCAGCAAAGATTATATTTCTGATTGGCGAGATTTTATTGCTCAAAATAAATTTGCAGATGGATTTGCTTGGCTTCAGCATATTGGGGCCGATGGGAAGCAGGGTTTGATTAATGTTGAACAGTCCAAGGAAATTTTAAAAAATTTAAGTCTAAGAAGTTATGCAGGTGGTTATAAGGTGATGATTATATGGTTACCAGAAACCTTAAACATCTCTGCCTCCAACAAACTCTTAAAAATAATAGAAGAACCACCTCAAAAGACAGTAATCATTATGATTTCTGAAAAAGCCGAGGAGTTATTACCAACGATTTTATCTCGATGTCAGTTGATTAGAGTTCCAAGCTTATCTCAGCTAGAAGTAGAGGAGGTTTTAGTACAACAATTCTCTGTAGATCCCAACTTAGCCGAAGAGGCCGCTGCGGTTTCTCAGGGTGATGTATCACTAGCGCTAGAAAGTTTATTACACCAATCTGAATCTTTCGAAACTCCTTTTATTCAATGGGTTAGAAATGCTTTTAGAGCCAAAAAAGATGTAACGGCTTTGGTAGATATTTATGATTGGTCACAAGAAATTGCCGCTTGGAACGACCGCGAAAAGCACAAACAATTCCTAAGCTATTGTGCAGATATTTTTAGACAAGCCTTAGTACAAAGCTATGGCGCACCTGATTTAGTCTTAAACCAAATTAAGTCTGAAACCTTTAAATGGGATGGTTTTGCCAATTTTATTCATGGTTCAAACATAGAGGATATTCTCAATGAAATAAATGAAGCCTCCTATCATATCGAGCGAAACGGAAATGCGAAAATCATCTTCTTAGATATGGGAATCAAAATGACGAGATTCATCCATAAAAAGGAAGCCAATCCTGCTTCATAAAAATTCCTCACAATGAATAACCTGCGCCTCATAGGTATCATGTCCGGAACTTCTTTGGATGGAATTGACATGATCTGTGTTGATTTTGACTTTTCAGAAGATCAATTGACATGGGATATTATAGCTACTTCATTCTTTGAATACGATAACGAATGGCGTCATAAATTAACGCATGCACATTTGCTCTCCGCTACAGACTTATTGTCTTTAGATGTCGCTTATGGTGAATATTTAGGGCATAAATCAAATGCCTTTATTCAAGAGCAAAATTTAAGTGAAATTGATGGGATTGCTAGCCATGGTCATACTATTTTTCATCAACCCCATAAAAAGTTTACGCTTCAAATTGGTCATGGAGCGCAGATACAAGCCATAACGAACTTAAGGGTGATCTCTGATTTTAGGTCTCAAGATGTGGCCTTGGGCGGACAAGGTGCACCTTTAGTTCCCATTGGTGATGAATTATTGTTTTCTGAATACAATGCATGTGTCAACTTAGGTGGCTTTGCTAACATCTCCTTTAAGGATTCAACTGGAAAGCGAATAGCTTTTGATATTTGTCCGGTCAACTTTGTTCTTAATTCACTTTGTCGCGAAATCGGATTGAATTACGATTATAATGGTGAAATAGCCGCTAAGGCCAGTGTAGATAGTAATTTATTAAATGAACTTAACAGCTTATCCTTTTATGAGGAAACTGCTCCAAAATCATTAGGTCGGGAATGGGTTGAAAACTATATGGATTCAACCTTAAATAATTCTTCTATCTCGATCGAATCTAAAATAGCCACCTTTACAGAGCATGTAGCCTATCAAATCACGAAAGTTCTGAATAAAAACCAATTAAATCCTGTTTTATTCAGTGGAGGAGGTGCTAAGAATTTAACATTAATTTCACGTTTAAAAAATCAAACAACAAGCAAAATAATGATGGCGAATAATCAAACCACCGACTACAAAGAGGCCTTGATATTTGCTTTGTTAGGTGCTTTAAAACTTAGAGGAGAAATTAATATAATGTCTTCATTTACAGGTGCTTCTAGGGATTCCTCTGGAGGGATTATTTATTCTTAAACCCAGTAAAAACTACTTAAATTTTAGTAAATATCTCTTTCATAATATTTAGTTTTTGTTTTTTCAATTTTTGTAACTTGCAGCATTAATTTTAATGTTATGTTAAGACATTTCTTGGGTAATAGCCCAACATGGTACAAGATGATCATGATAGGTTTTATGGTATTGAATATGGTGCTATACTTTGCCCTTCCGGCCATGATGGACGAACATACGGCGATGTCCATATTGTCTTGGTTATTTATAGGTGAGTTCATTTTCACCTTGGCGATGGCACTCAAATGCTATCCTCTACAATCGGGTGGTCTATTGGCGATTCAGATAATGATTTTAGGCTTGACATCACCTCAAAATGCTTATAATGAGGTTGCTGCAAATTTAGAAGTGATTTTGCTTCTAATGTTTATGGTGGCAGGTATTTTCTTTATGAAACCGCTATTGATGTACATATTTAGTAAAGTTTTCGTCAAGATTAGATCAAAATTAATTCTTTCTTTTTTGTTTGTTATGATAGCGGCAATGTTATCGGCCTTTTTAGATGCACTAACGGTTACGGCTGTGTTAATTAGTGTTGCGGTTGGTTTCTACGGGGTTTATCATAAAATTCATTCCAGTGAGGCAGATTACGATGATAGTGGAACTTTAGATAGAAAAGAATTAAGCGGCGAGACTTTAGAGAAATTCCGTGCCTTCTTACGATCCTTAATGATGCATGGCGCAGTTGGAACTGCTTTAGGTGGGGTTATGACTTTGGTAGGTGAACCTCAAAACTTATTGATTGGAGAAAAAATGGGAGAGGACTTTGTTTCTTTCTTCTTGCATATGGCGCCTGTAACAATACCTGTATTCATTTGTGGATTGGCAACATCTTTATTATTGGAGAAATTTAAATTATTCGGATATGGAGAAAAACTGCCTCCAATTGCCCGTCAAATTATAGAAGCTTATACAATTGAAGTAGATGAAAATCGTACGCCTAAAGAGAAGTATGGCTTAATAGTACAAGCTGTTGCAGCAGTATTATTAATCTTAGGATTAGCAACGCATATTGCGCCTGTTGGATTTATTGGATTAGGTATAATCATCTTCCAAACGGCATTTATGGGGATTACAGAGGAGCATAACCTGGGTAAATCTTTTGAAGAAGCTTTACCGTTCACAGCCTTATTAGTGGTTTTCTTTGTGGTAGTAGCTATGATACATGATCAGCATTTGTTTACGCCCATCATTGAATCGGTATTAGCTTTACCATTTGATCAACAACCAGGTATGTTCTATGCCGCCAATGGTTTATTGTCTATGATTAGTGATAACGTTTTTGTGGCAACTGTTTATATCAATGAAGTTTTTGGTGCTTATGAAAAAGGAACTATCACCAAAGAACATATGGATACTTTAGCGGTTGCTATTAATACCGGTACCAACTTGCCATCAGTTGCTACTCCTAACGGTCAGGCTGCATTCTTGTTCTTATTAACGAGTTCTATCGCACCTTTAATTGACCTTTCTTATGGTAGAATGGTGAAAATGGCACTTCCATACACCATCGTTTTAGGAGTGATTGGTTATTTATGTATTACAAATTATGACTTTATATTAGGCTTAATGGGAATGTCGCACTAAAAAGCGAAAAGCTCATCAAGTTTTAAATAAAAAAGCATCCTAGATTTTAAATTTAGGATGCTTTTCTTTTAAAGTTTAAGTCTGAAATTATCTTTCCAAAAAGCGTTTTAAATTTTTGTTCAAAGACACTTCCCAAAAGCCAATCAATCTATCTGGAGTCAACTCTGGTAAGTCCACAGCTATTTGGTGAATGCTCTCTTGGGTAACGATTACTTCTGTTTGATTCCCGTCTTTTTCTAAGTCCCAATTCACAGTGCTACTAGCTTGGCTTAAATCGGGATAAGCCCAAGTATGTCGAAAATTGGTCGGAGAATTCATTTCTAAAATCAAACACTCATGAAGTAACTGTTCATCTCCAAACATCTCCAAAAATCGGAATGTGTCACCATCTCTTAGTTCCTCCGTATCTATGGCCGCAAACCATTGTTTTAATAAGGATGGACTTGTAATTGCCTCCCAAACTTCTTCTATAGATGCATTGATTTTGGTAGAGACTTGTATGGGCTCTAAATTCTGTGGTATATTCTTTTTCTCTTCCATGGTTTTTATTTACTTTTTAATTTTAACCCAATTATCTTTATCATTTTTGTGATAGACGTTTTTTACCGCACTCCAGGCTGTTGCATGCATTCGACTTTCATCTTCATATTGCTCCTCGGCGCTATTAAAGGCAGCTTGATAAATCTCTTGTGCATGTTTTGGCAAAACATTCTGCACATCTTCTGGTAAATCCTTCAAGGTATTATAAGGCATAATCTTACTTTTAAGAAAGCTAATTCATCAAAAATAGTGTCAATTTAAAATTTTTGTAGGTCTAACTTTGATTTATTATTATTTATTTTACTCCAATTTTGAATACAATATAATTATTCTGCTCTATAAATATACGCACAGATTATCTCATGTCAAAGTAAATACTAAGACTATATTTATAGTGTAATAATAACAAGTTCTTTTTCTATAGCTTAATACAAAGCTTTTAGGGAGTTATTATTAAATATGATTTTAACATTTTTAATGCAACTTTATAGATGAATTTCAATTCTTTCGGACTTATTCAATCTCAAAGAATTAATGTAATTTTGAAAAAACTAAGAAAAAATGCTCATAATTGAATCTACTTCTCATGATGCTTATGTTAACATTGCATCAGAAGAGTTTTTAATGAAGAATTACCCCAACCAAGATATATTCCTATTGTATGTGAATGCGCCTTCGATTATTGTTGGTAAATTCCAAAATACCTTGGCAGAGATTAATTTAGATTATGTCAAAGAGAATAACATCAAAGTTGTTAGGCGTATGTCGGGCGGTGGAGCAGTTTATCATGATTTAGGCAACCTGAATTTCTCTTTTCATGTGCCGCACAAAGATCAGGATTTTATGGATTTTAGTCAGTTTACCAAGCCAGTCGTTGATATGTTGAACAATATGGGCGTTGATGCCGAGTTGATTGGCAGAAATGACTTGTTGGTAGATGGCAAGAAATTCAGTGGAAACGCAAAACTTTCTCGACACGGGAAAATTGTTCAGCATGGAACGATTTTAATAAATTCAGAGATGGAGATTTTGGCGAGTGCTTTAAAAGTCAACCCTCTTAAGTTTGTAGATAAAGCAACGAAATCTACACGTTCGCGTGTGACTAACTTAATTCACTATTTACCAGAAGGAACGACTACCGAAAGCTTTAAAAAACTATTAATCGATTTTATTTTGAAAGAAAATGAACACGCTAAGGTTCATTCTTTCACAGAAGATGAAATGAAGGAAATTCATAAATTAGTGGAAGAAAAATATAGCACTTGGGATTGGAATTTCGGTTTCTCTCCGAATTATAATTTCCAACGAGCGATTAAGATTCCTGCTGGATTTATAGAAGCTCACATCGAAGTAGAACGTGGTGGAAATATGAAGAAAGTCAAGATTTTTGGTGATTTCTTTGCATCTAAGCCCATAGAAGAATTTGAGAATTACCTAATCGGTCAAAATCACGACATTGAATTTTTAGAAAAACATCTATCTAAAATAGATTTAACCCCCTATTTTGGAAAAGTGAGTGTAGAAGAAATTTTGCCTTTGTTTAAATAATCAACAAAGGCAAAATTAAGTTTTGTTAGTTTTAATAACTCATTTTCACAATCTTACGAGCGTCTTTTGGCGTTACAATTTGGTTTTCACCAATGCCCGACCAACCTCTGTCGTTAAATCTTTGTTCGATGGTTTCTGCTGTTTTCTCAATGTTTTCAGCGTATTCAGAAAGTTTTGTTTTAACGCCTAGCGAATGATAGAATTCTTCGGTCTTGTCGATAGCTTTTTTTGCTTTATCTTCTAAACTTCCTTCGGTAATTCCCCAAACACGCTCCGCATATTGTGCTAATTTCTCTTTCTTAGCCTCGAAGTTATGTTTATAATGCGGAATTCCAATGATGGCCAAAGTTCTAGCGTGATCAATTCCGTATAATGCTGTTAGCTCATGTCCCATAGCGTGTACCGCCCAATCGGTAGGAACACCTTGTGAAATTAATCCATTTAAAGCCATGGTACAACTCCACATAAAGTTGGCTTTGGCAGCATAATCCTCTTTATTTTCTAAAACTTTTGGCGCGTCATTCACTAAAGTAGAAAGAATACTTTCTGCAAATCTATCTTGTAAATCTGCTCCAATCGGATAGGTCATATATTGCTCTAGCACGTGGTTAAAGGCATCTACAATACCATTCACCACTTGGCGCTCTGGAATTGAATTAATCACATTTGGATCTAAAATCGAAAACTGAGGGAAAAGAAGAGGACTTCCCATAGAAAGCTTTTCTTTGGTCTCTCTACGCGAAACCACAAAACCCGAATTCATTTCTGAACCGGTTGCTGGTAAAGTTAAGACGGTTCCAAAAGGAATCGGATCTTCTATTTTAGCTCTCGTTTTGACCATTTCCCAAGTGTCGCCATCATAGGTAGATGCCGCTGAAATAAATTTAGCTCCATCAATCACAGATCCACCTCCAACAGCTAAAATAAAGTCTATCTTTTCTTTCTTAAGGACCTCTAAAGCCTCCATTAGGATTTCATACTCTGGATTCGCAGGAACACCGCCAAACTCAATAATTTGATGGTTTTTTAGGGCTTCGGTGGTTTGATCATAAACCCCATTTTTCTTAATACTTCCTCCACCATAAAGCATTAAAATCTTTGAATTGGCTGGAATTTCTTTACTTAATCTTTCGATTTGCCCATCACCAAAGATAATTTTGGTTGGGTTTTGATATATAAAATTATTCATGTTATATGTTTTGGCTAAAAATTAATGGTCACAAATTTACGACCTTAGCTTATGCTAAAGTTTACCTCAATTCTTAGTCCAAAGTGTTCATTTTGATCTTACTTAAATCTTATATTTGAATATATGAATTGGTTTATCGTTTTAGAGGTTATTTATTATCTATTTTTAATTGCAGTTGCATTTAAAATATTAAACGATACACATTCCTCTACAAAAGCAGCTGCTTATATCTTATTGCTGTTTATTCTTCCGGTTGCAGGGGTTATTATCTATTTATCTTTTGGTTTAAACTATCGTAAAAGTGGAATTTATTCCAAGAAAATTGAGATGGATGAGGCACAATCTATACATGTAGATAGCTTGATTAATGATTATATTTCTACCAACACACCTAAGTTTAAAAAGGAGTATTTTGAATATATGGGTTTAAGTAATATGGTTTATGAAGATAATCAGAGCTTTACGACCCGAAATAATAAAGTTAAACTCCTTCAGAATGGTGAAAATAAATTTTCCGACTTACTAGAAGATCTGCGAAATGCCAAGCATCACATCCACATTGAATATTATATCTATGAGGATGATGCCATAGGAAATGAATTGGCGAATATCTTAATAGAAAAGGCGAGAGAAGGCGTAGAAGTGAGATTTATTTATGATGATTTCGGAAGCCGAAACATTCGAAAAACCATTGTCCCAAAGTTAAGGGAAAGCGGAGTTGAGGCTTATGCATTTTATGAAATTATCTTTATCTATTTAGCCAACCGATTGAATTATCGTAATCATAGAAAAATTGTTATCATCGATGGAAACACCTCCTATGTGGGTGGTATAAATGTGAGTGATAAATACATTAATCAAAGTCAGGGTAATCTATTTTGGCGAGATACGCATATCAAAATCGAAGGTGAAGCGACTTGGTTATTGCAACAATTATTCTTCGTAGATTGGAATTTCTGTGCAAATCAACAATTGAAACCTACCAAGGAATATTTTAGGAATCAACCACGCTTAGAAATCGGAAATTGGGTCCAGATTGTATCCAGTGGGCCAGATTCCAAAGTGCCAAGCATTTTGTATAGTTATCTGCAAGCCATTGGTTTAGCTAAAAATGAAATCTATATTACTACACCCTATTTAATTCCAGGCGAGGAGTTTCTACATGCTCTGTATATGGCAGTGTTGCGAGGAGTTAAAGTTAAAATTCTATTACCAGAAGTTTCAGACTCTTGGTTTGTCAACATGGTTTGTCGCTCTTATTTCGGTGATTTACTTGAAAATGGGGTAGAGATCTACCTTTATCAAAAAGGATTTATTCATGCTAAAACCATGGTTTGTGATGATAAACTAGCCGTTGTTGGAACAGCAAACCTAGATCACCGAAGCTTTGACTTGAACTTTGAAGTGAATGCGATTATGTATGATGACGATTTGGCTAAAGCGCTTAAATCCAGTTATCATCAAGATTTAGAAAATGCTCGAAAACTTGAACTTGAAGAATGGAATGAGCGTAAAAAAGTGGTTCAACTACTAGAGAAAAGCCTTAGAATCGTAGCTCCCCTAATGTAATACTACTCTTTAGCATCATCTAAACCCTCCACGAATTTTTCAGAGGATTTAAATACATATAAATCAGTTTTAAGAATATCTTCTTGCATATTGATTTCATTTCTTAAAGTATCGAAATACGCCTTCTGGTCATGTCGTTTCTTGGACAGTTTTTGGGTGGTTTGTGTATCGTATTTTATAAATTTATAACCTTGTCGCGTAGCTGTATATCGTCTCATTCCTAAGCTTGTAAGCGCATCTACACCTAGATGAACAGCCGTGTAAAGTGTTTCTCGGTAATAATTTTCGATTCCAATGTCAATAAAGTTATAGGCATCTATTCGATTTCTGGCTCTTACCATAATCTTAAGATTCGGGAAGTTTTTTCGGACGATTTCAGCCATCTTAAGATTTACTTCTGGATTATCAACACAGGCGATAAATAGTTTAGCTTTTGAGGCATGCGCTGCTTTCAACAATTCAACACGTGTAGCATCACCATAAAAAACTTTATAACCCATTTTTCTAAGGATATCTACTCTTTCGGAGTCATGGTCCAAAATTGTCATACTGATGTTGTTGGCATGTAATAACCTAGAAACTGTACTCCCGAAATGCCCGAATCCTGCAATAATCACTTCATTATCATCCATATCTTCAGGAATATCGGCACTTTCTTCTGAGGCAGTTTTAGTTCCCACTTTGGGTAGTAGAAACATATCATTAAACAAGAATAAGAATGGTGTCAAGAACATACTCAATGCAATTACAGCCATCATTTGGTCTGAAATTTCTAAGGGAATAATGTTGAGTTGCGAGGCAAAACTTAAGATAACAAAGCCAAATTCACCCGCCTGACACATGATAAAGGCGAAGATGAGGTTCTGATCTAAAGATTTACTATAGAGCTTTCCTAAAGCAAATAAAACAATAAACTTGACCAGCATCAATGAAGCTACAGAAGCTAAAATAAACAAGGGTTGATCTAATACCAGAGGGAAATTCACCGAAGCACCAACTCCAATGAAAAACAGTCCTAGTAAAAGTCCTTTAAAAGGAGCAATATCTCCTTCTAATTCGTGTCTAAACTCTGAATTGGCTAATACTACTCCGGATAAGAAAGCGCCCAAGGCAGGACTTAATCCAATGATTTGCATCAAATAGGAAACACCCACCACCAATAATAAAGCAGAAGCGGTAAATAGCTCTTGTAGCCTAGCTTTAGCAACCCAACGCAAGGCTGGACTTATAACAAATTTACCCGCCAGTGCAATTCCACCAATTGCACCAATAACAATCATCACTTGTAACCATGGTGCCAAATTAGATATGATGGATTGGGAAACAGTGTTTTCTATATCAGCTGCGGCCAAAAAAGGAATCATGGCTAGAATAGGGATAACCGCAATGTCTTGAAACAAAAGCACGGCAAAAGAAGACCTGCCTGCCGTCGTATTGCTAAGGTTTTTCTCACCTAAAATCTGTAAAACAATCGCTGTGGATGAGAGAGATAGCGTGAGGGAAACAGCAATAGAAACATTCATGTCCCAGCCGAGAACATAATACATTCCAGCAAAAAGAAGGGCAGAACTTAATATCACCTGAAAGAGTCCCATTCCGACGATAAAACGCCGCAGTCGCCAAAACTTTTTCGGTTCTAGCTCAAGACCAATTAAGAATAGCATCATCACCACACCAAACTCGGCAAAGTGCATTACATCTTTTCCTTTTTGCCCAATTAAACCTAGTATATACGGGCCGATGATCATACCCGCGATGATGTAACCCAAAACAGAACTTAGGCCCAATCTTTTTGCGATCGGAACGCACAATACGGCTGCCGATAGATAAATTACCGCTTGTAATAAAAAATCATCCAAAAGGTTTCTGTTTATAGGTTAGCCAATCGTTTAAAGATTTAAATTGCAAAATTTCTTGTGTAGAAACAAAATTAGAAATTAAAGCTTCTAAAATATAACCATAATTCCTTCCTTTTTTGTGGATATCTACCAAAGAGTTCATCTTGTCGATTCTCACCATGTAGGGAGGTAAATATTGCATGTTACTAAACTCCACCGTTTTCTGAAAAGGCAGTAAATAATCTAAGGTATCACGATCATCTGGTCTATTGTCTAAGTAAGAATGGTTCTGTGGACCAATACTCATCACCTGAAAAACAGCTTTTCCTTTCAGCTTATGAATGTCTAAATCGTTTTCCGTTTCAAAATGAAGCACCATATCCATCCATTGTTTTAACAAGGCTGGACAAGAATACCAATAAAATGGGTGCTGCCAAATAATGATGTCATGATTTAAAATTAAATCTTGCTCTCGGTTGGTATCAATCTCAAAATCTGGATATTCTTCATACAAATCATTGAATGTAATGTATTCGTTATCAGGAATATATTTATTAATAATTTGATTTACCCTAGATTTTTCATATAAAGGGTGAGCAAAAAGAATTAGAATTTTATTCTTCTTCATTTAGTTTTAAAATCGTGATTAAATATCTGAACTCTAAAATTACAATTTATAATTTAATTTTTTCCTCAAAAAAATAAAATTAAATATGATAAACTTCGCTTGTACGCGATAATAGCAAATAAAAAATGTCTCAAATTATTTACTTAAACAATTATTGAGACATTCTATTTATTTAAATTTCATCAAGCAAATTCAATGAAATGATGATAATGCATTGAGCTTTATTTTTGATTTGCTAAAGCTGGATTTGCATTACGCTTTCTGTCGTTTTCGGTTAATAAAATCTTTCTTAGACGGATAGACTTTGGTGTAACCTCTACATATTCATCCTTTTGAATATACTCTAAAGCCTCCTCTAAAGAGAATTTTTTAGCAGGAGCAATTCTCAATTTATCATCAGCACCCGCCGAACGAATGTTGGTTAACTTCTTCGTTTTTGTAATGTTGATCACCATGTCCTCTGCTCGTGTGTTCTCTCCAATTACCTGACCCTCGTAGATAGACTCACCTGGATCAACAAAGAATGTTCCTCTATCTTGTAACTTGTTCAAAGAGTAAGGAATCGCCTCACCTTTTTCCATAGAGATCAAAGAACCATTTTGTCTTTCAGGGATACCACCTTTCATTGGCTGATATTCCTTGAAACGGTGTGCCATGATCGCCTCACCTGCCGTAGCTGTTAAGATTTGGTTTCTTAATCCAATAATACCTCTCGATGGGATGATGAATTCACAAATCATACGCTCACCTCTGGTAACCATACTCACCAATTCACCTTTTCTTAAAGTAACAAACTCAACAGCTTTACCACTTAAGTTTTCTGGTAAATCAATCATTAATTCCTCCACAGGCTCACATTTAACACCGTCGATTTCACGGATAATAACTTGTGGCTGACCGATTTGAAGCTCATAACCCTCTCTACGCATTGTTTCAATCAATACAGATAAATGCATAACTCCACGTCCGTAAACGATAAATTTATCGGCTGAATCTGTTTTCTCAACACGCATCGCAAGGTTTTTCTCAAGCTCTTTTTCAAGTCTTTCTTTAATGTGACGAGAAGTTACTAATTTACCTTCTTTACCAAAGAATGGTGAATCGTTAATGGTAAACAACATACTCATCGTTGGCTCATCGATATCGATGGTTGGTAAACCTTCTGGATTATCTCCCGTTGCTACCGTATCACCAATCTCAAATCCTTCTAATCCAACAATAGCACAAATATCTCCTGCCTCAACCTCTTCTACTTTCTTACGACCTAATCCGTCGAAAACATGTAATTCCTTGATTTTAGATTTCACCAAAGTTCCATCTCTTTTCACCAAAGTAACTTGCATGTTATCTTTTAAAACACCACGCTGTAAACGTCCGATAGCGATACGACCTGTAAAGCTAGAGAAGTCTAAGGATGTAATCAACATTTGCGGTGTTCCTTCTTTATCTACATCAGGTGCTGGAATTTCCTTAACCACCATTTCCAATAAAGGATCGATGCTGTCGGTAGGTTGTTTCCAATCCTCACTCATCCAATTGTTTTTGGCTGAACCATAAACCGTTGGGAAATCTAACTGCTCTTCAGTTGCACCCAATTCGAACATCAAGTCAAACACTTTTTCGTGAACTTCGTCTGGGGTACAGTTGTCTTTATCAACTTTATTAACTACAACGATAACTTTTTTTCCTAAATCAATCGCTTTGCCTAATACAAAACGAGTTTGTGGCATCGGTCCCTCAAAAGCGTCAACTAATAATAAAACTCCGTCTGCCATGTTCAATACACGCTCTACCTCACCACCAAAGTCGGCGTGGCCAGGTGTGTCGATAACATTGATCTTTGTGTCTTTGTACTGAACAGATACGTTCTTTGACACAATCGTGATACCTCGCTCACGTTCTTGATCATTGTTGTCTAATATCAAGTCTCCGCTTGATTCGTTATTACGAAATGTTGCACAATGATGTAGGATCTTATCCACTAATGTGGTCTTCCCGTGATCAACGTGTGCAATAATCGCAATATTTCTAATATTCTCCATAGGTGCTATTTTCGCGGTGCAAAAGTACGATGAAATAATAGAAAATATATTACACACCAGCAAATTTATAGCGAATTTGTTTTAAATTAGAGCGCTATTAAAGATTGATACAGCGAGTATTTCATGAAAAAAGCGCATTATATGAGAGGTTTAATGCGCTTGTATGATTTAAAATAAATTGAATAATATTCTATTCCTTCTTCTCCACAATCCGTGCATTTGCAACTTTTATCGTTAAAAAGCCTAAAATACTAGCAATCAAAGTCGCCATTAAAACACCAATCTTGGCTTGCATATCCGAAATCGGATCGGTAAATGCTAATCCTGCAATGAATAACGACATCGTAAATCCAATCGCTGCTAATAATCCAGCGCCTAGTAAATGTAATTTGTTCATACCCTCCGGTAATTTGGCTATTTTAAGCTTAATAATTATAAAGCTAACAAGATACACACCTACTACTTTGCCTAATAATAAACCTAATATTACACCTATTGTGATAGGCGCAAATAATAGCTCGAAGAACTCTCCTTCTATGGTGACTCCCGCATTGGCAAAGGCAAATATAGGCATGACAATAAATGCTACTAATGGATGCATGCCGTGCTCTAGTTTCTGTAGCGGTGGCATTGCATAGTCAGACATGGTTCTCATTTGGCTTAATACCACAACTTGATCTTCCGTTAGCGTAGCGGCTTTGGTTTTATCTAAACTCTCAAATGTTTTCAATAATCTTTGCATTTTACGAGTAAAAATACTCTCTGGAACCTTTGCCGAGGCTGGAATAGTAAGTGCCGCCAATACAGCCGCAATCGTGGCGTGAATACCCGAAAGTAAGAAGGCAACCCATAATCCGACAATCCCTAAGATGGCATAAACTAAGGAAGATCTTACCCCAATTCTGTTGGCAATAATCATCATAACTAAAAAGCCACCAGCCACCATTAAGCTAATTTCTTCGATATTAGAAGTATAGAAAAATGCAATAATCAATACTGCGCCAATATCGTCGGCAATAGCCAAAGCCGTTAAAAATACTTTTAATGAAATAGGTACTTTATCTCCTAAAATATATAAAAGCCCCAGCACAAAGGCAATATCTGTGGCCATAGGAACTCCCCAACCATTGCTTGCTTCTCCAGAAGGATTAAAAATTAAATAGATAATAGCCGGAAAAATCATTCCTCCAATGGCAGCTCCAATGGGCAATATGGCATTTTTGGGATTACTTAATTCTCCAGAAATAATTTCTCGCTTGAGCTCTAAGCCCACCACGAAAAAGAAAACTGCCATCAAACCATCGTTGATCCAATGGTGTAAGTCTTTGTCAATCATGTATTCACCAACCCCTATCTTAAAATGGATTTGCCATAATTCGTGATACCAATGCTGCAAGGGAGAATTGGCTATTACCATGGCCAAAACAGCGGTAGTAAATAATAGAATCCCACTAGTGGTACTTCTATTCATAAACTTTTGTAGCGGATCTATAAATACAACATCGACTATTTCTTTACTCATATATGAATCTATCTAGGTTATCAATTGTTAGCTAAAAAAAATAGCTAGAAATTTTGACGTTTAAAAAAATCTATGACTTTTTTACATCGGATTCTCCTCAAATTAATTTTACACTTCACTCGTGAGGTTTAATAACTAGCCTCAAAAAAAAGCCTTGAGTTGGTAGTATAATCAATCTTTCAAAACTCATTGAATTTCGATTGGGAGGTGACAAATTTACAATATTTAGTTGAAAAATAGGATGTATCCGATCATATATCGATGTTAAGAGATAATCAAATTATAGCTTTATGAAATATTCAACCTAATAAGTAAAATGAGTTCTCGTAGAAAATCCATCGTTGAATCCATCCTTATAACTCCGTTTTATTTAAATTCTAAAATAGAAAATGCACAATCTTAATTTATTTAACGCTAAATAGTTAAGAGCTTTATGCGGATGCTGTTTTAAAGATATATAGTTCTTAATTAAAAAAGCATTAAAGCTTTTCTAAAAAACCTCAAGAGCTTTTTTTCTCATCATGCGGATAATGTTGATAGAAGATGCAGATGAATTTTGCAAAAGATGTAGATGAATTTAAATGTTGAAAGTAAAATACTTCTATTTCTTAAAGTTAATAGCTTAATATTTTCTATAAAAGTAGCTTTGCAAGGACCTAGGCGCTGAGGAGTTAAGTTCCTAATCAAATTCTACTACTTTTAACAATTACTTTTGTATTTTTGAACAAATTCGGAATATTATGTACAGCAAAAAATTTCAAGATCATTTACAGCAATCCTTAAATGAAATAGATAATGATGGTTTATATAAAAGAGAACGTATCATTACTTCTGCGCAAGGAGCAGAGATAACTGCCAATGGCAAAGAATTATTAAACTTTTGTGCCAATAATTATTTAGGTTTATCTAATCATCCAGAAGTAATTAAAGCTTCTCAGGATATGATGAATTCTCATGGTTATGGTCTTTCATCTGTTCGATTTATTTGTGGTACCCAGGATATCCACAAAGAGCTTGAAGCTAAAATCGCTAAATACTTAGGAACAGAAGACACAATTTTATATGCTGCATGCTTTGATGCGAATGGTGGAGTTTTCGAACCATTATTCACGGCTGAAGACGCTATTATTTCTGATGAATTAAATCATGCTTCTATTATTGATGGGGTAAGGCTTTGTAAGGCTGCTCGCTACCGCTACAAGAACAATGATATGGAGGATTTAGAAGCTCAATTAATTGAAGCAAGCAAACAAAATCATAGATTCAAAATTATTGTTACTGACGGCGTTTTCTCTATGGACGGTATTGTTGCTAACTTAAAAGGACTATGTGATTTAGCTGATAAATATGACGCATTGGTGATGGTAGATGACTCACACGCTACAGGGTTTATTGGTAAGACAGGTCGCGGTACACACGAGGCGATGGAAGTGATGGATAGAGTAGATATCATTACCTCAACTTTAGGTAAAGCATTAGGTGGAGCTCTAGGAGGCTTTACTTCAGGAAGGAAAGAAATTATTGATATGTTGAGACAAAGATCTCGTCCATATCTATTCTCTAACTCGTTAGCTCCAGGAATTGTGGGCGCGGCGCTTAAGGTCTTAGATATGATTTCTGATGACACTACACTGCGAGATAAAGTGATGGAAAATTCAGAATACTTTAGGAAAGAAATGAAAGCAAGAGGATTTGATATCCCTGATGGCGACGCAGCGATTGTTCCGGTGATGCTATATGATGCTAAACTGTCACAAGTAATGGCAGATAAATTACTAGAAGAAGGAATTTATGTAATTGGTTTCTTCTATCCAGTGGTTCCAAAAGGACAAGCTAGAATTAGAGTTCAATTATCTGCAGCTCACACCAAAGAACAGTTAGATAAAGCGATTGCTGCTTTCGAAAAAATAGGAAAAGAATTAGATGTAATTTAATTTCATAGTTTTAATTTTAGTAGGTTAAGCCCAGTTTTCTAGCTGGGCTTTTTTATTTTTGAACTTGCAGCTAGGAGGCTAAGGCATGTTTTTTGAAATTAATCATTGCTTAAAACCCTTTCTTATTTATGACCAGAAAACAATTTATTATAAAAATGGGATTAGGTGGGTTTGGATTAGTCATCGGAAGAACAATGATTGGAAAAATTCTATCAGAACCATTTTATCGAAAGGGTGGTCAGTATCCCATTATTATTGTTGGAACTGGATATGGTAGCGCTGTAGCCGCCGAAAGATTAGCTACCCAAGGTCACAAAGTCTTAATGTTAGAAGTTGGTTTGGGTCTAAGTTTAGTAACAACAAAATGCTGATGCCCAAAAACGGAGTCGATGAGAGTATTTGTTATCATCCATTGGGTGGCGTGGTGTTAGGGAAAGCTACTGAACTATATGGAAGACTCAACGGCTATAAGAATCTATATATTATGGATGGTTCTTTAATCCCCGGAAGCTTGGGAGTTAACCCTTATGTTACCATCACCGCTATCGCCGAAAGAAATATCGATAAGATTATTGCTCAGGATTTTGAATAAATTGTATGCTAGGATATACTTTCATCGATAACATAAAGAAATTATATTAAAACCTAGTATTTGGTATAAAACTAGATTGGATATAGTGTAATAAATATATTTTTAACTATATAAAAGAAACAAACTATGATAGAATTAGGTGTAGGCATGTTTGGCGATGTGCAAGTCAATGATAAAACAGGTGAAATTCAATCTTCGGGTCAGCGTATGCAAGAGATCTTAGAAGAGATAAAACTAATGGATGAGGTAGGTTTAGACTTCTTTGGGATGGGAGAGCATCACCGAGAGGATTATGCGGTGTCTGCGCCAGAGATTTTGTTGGCGGCAGCTGCTCCTTTAACCAAGAATATTAAACTAGGTAGTGCGGTTTCTGTGATTAGTTCAGCCGATCCAGTAAAGCTATACCAGGATTTCTCTATGGTAGATTTATTATCCGACGGTCGTGCGGAAATTATGGCGGGACGTGGTTCTTTTATTGAGTCTTTTCCGTTATTCGGAAATGATTTAAAAAATTATGATGCATTATTCGATGAGAAATTAAGACTTTTGCTGGAGCTGAATGAGAAAGAGGAAATTACTTGGACAGGGAAATTCAGACCTTCACTCAACCAACAAAAAATCTACCCTCAGCCCAAGAATGGTAAAATGCCTATTTGGATTGCAGTAGGCGGAACGCCACAATCTGTGATTCGTGCAGGTAAATTAGGGCTACCGGTGATGTTTGCCATTATTGGTGGAACGCTAGATAGATTCCAACCTCTTTTAGATTATTATCGTCAGGCATGGCAAGACAGCGGACATTCTATGGATGATTTTCAGGTGGGTGTGCACATGCACGCTTTGTTTGGAGAAGATTCCGATGAAATAGCTGATTGGTATTATCCGTATTATTCAGCACAAATGAATAGAATCGGAAAAACCAGAAATTGGCCGCCATATCAAAGAAATCAGTATAACTTTGGTCGTGATAAATTCGGGCATTTAATTGTGGGTGATTCAGAATATGCCATTGATAAAATATTGTATACGATTGAGTTATTTGGTTTAACAAGATTCTCTGCCCATATGGATGTGGGAGCACCAGACCATAAGCAAATGATGAAAGCCATTGAAATTTATGGAGATAAAATCGCTCCTAAAGTTAGGGAAGCTTTAAAATAAATAGAATTCATTGAGTCTTAAATCAGTTTTTTGATAGCATAAAAAAGCCCACTCCATAGAGCAGGCTTTTACATTTAAACTAAAATAAATTTATAGTGGTTTAACCCCTTGTAATAAAACCTCAACGGCTTTCTTCAACTGAAGGTCATCTCCGCTTAATAAAGATTCTGGCGTGTTGTAAACCTCGATATCTGGCTCTAATTGGTTGTTCTCCATCGGTACACCGTCCATGTCAACTACAGTAACCTGCGGTATTCCAAATACAATGCTAGGATCGATTTGGCGTTCCCACCATACTGCCGTCATAGTTCCTGGCACAGGTGCTCCAACTAATTTTCCTAAACCTAATTCTTTGTAAACCCAAGGGAAACCATGCGCATTGGAATAGTTTCCTTCGCTCATTAAAACAATAGAAGGTTTTGTCCATTTGTTGAAAGGATCGCTACCAATGTATTTGCCTCTTGGCGCAAATTGCTGATATTCTGTTCCGCCTAATAAGGTTACCAAATCATCGTGTAACCATCCACCACCATTGAATCGGGTGTCTACTACAACAGCTTTTTTACCTCTGAATTTACCTAATAAATTCTTATAAACTTCTCTAAAGCTAGAGCTGTCCATGCCTTTGATGTGAACATAACCAATTTCTCCGTTTGAGTATTTTTCTGTTAAAACTTCTCTTTGTTTCACCCATCTGTCATATAATAAGGCGCCTTCTTTGCCATAAGAAATAGGTTTTACATGCTCTTCAAACTCTTTTCTTCCTTTGGCATTGGTGAAAGTTAAGATAACAGATTTACCTGCTTTGTCAGCCAATAAATGCCAATAAGGCTCACCTTTCTTAATCGGTTGACCGTCGATTTGTGTCAAGATCATACCAGGTTCAACTTTGGTTTTGGTATAGTTCAGTGGGCTTCCTTCCATGATTTCAGCGATTTTTAAACCATCACCATCATGAGACTCATCCCAGAAAACCCCTAAAGTGGCTGTTTCTTGCGCATCTCCGTTAGCATAAAAACGTGCGCCTGTGTGCGATGCATTCAATTCCCCTAAAAGCTCAGAAAGCATTTCGGCAAAGTCGTAGTTGTTGTTAATATGTGGTAAGAATTTAGCGTAATTCTCTTTGTACATTTCCCAATCTACACCATGTAAATCTTGGTCGTAGAACTTATCTTTTACCTGTTTCCATGCGTGGTAGAAGATATATTCTCTTTCTTCTTTTGACTTTTTATCAAAAGGAGCTTCATAATTCACTGCTTTTAGTTTATCACCATCTAACTTTTGGATCTTTCCTCCGGTTAAAAGATAAACCGTATCGTCTTCATAGTTTAAGTGTAAATCACCACCTCCAACGCCTTCAGCGATTTGCTCGGTAGATTTCTCTAAAATGTCATAAACATATAAATCAGACATGTTTTCGTAGCGTGCTAAATAGTATAATTTAGTTCCATCTTTATTCATGATAGCATCCGACAAGCGAGCTGAACTACGCGACAAACGAACCATTCTATAGTCTAAACCTTCAAAGTCTAATTCTAGAGGTTTAACTTTTTTCTTTTTCTTCTTTTTGTCGTCTTTCTTGTCTTTATCCTCATCTTCTTTTTTATCTGCTTTAGCCAACTCTCTTTCTTCTTTGTTCATGTTGAACTTGTCATAAGCTTCAGCATTTAAGAAAACTAAATAAATATCCATTTCTGCACCCCAGCTACCGTGGCTTCTATATCCAGCTCTGTCCGAAAAGAACATAATGGCATTTCCGTCTAGAACCCATCTACCACCTTTTTCGGTGTATCCACTTTGCGTTAAATTATGAACTTCACCAGAACCATCTGCTTTAACCACAGCAACGTCGGTATTGTTCCATCCGCCGATTCCAATGTAGTTAGTTACAATCCATTCGCTATCTGGTGACCATTCAAACCATTGATCACCATCGCTATAAGAGTAATTGAATTTACCATCTAAAACTGTATGACTTGCTTTTTTCTTGATATCATAAACGCGAATCTCTGTCCTGTCTTCTAGATAAGCAATCTTGTTACCGTCAGGAGAGAAGAAAGGTTGAAACGACGGAAGTTTGGTTTCAGTAATTTGTTTCTCTTCGATTTCAGCCGCGTAAACAAAAGTATCATTGTCTTTACGTTTAATTTCTGAAGTAAAAACATTCCAAACACCATCCCTTTCTGCTGCATAAACTAAAGTTCTTCCATCAGGAGAGAAGTGAACCGATCTTTCTTGTGCAGCTGTGTTGGTAATTCTTTTGGTAGTAGAATAATCCACAGAGGTCACATAAACATCTCCACGAGCAATGAAAGCAATCTCTTTTCCATTAGGTGCTACTGAGATGGAAGTCGCATCATTCTTTAAGGTTTGATAATCAACTATTGGCTCATAATTATCAGCAATGATTTGAATGTTTAATTTAGTTGGCTCAGCATTTACAGATTTATAATAAATTTCTCCATTATAAGTAAACGCTAAATTTCCTTGATTATCAATCGATAAGAATCTAACCGGATGATCTTTGAAGTTGGTAATTTGCTTTGCATTTTTATTATTTAAACTTCTATGGAAAACATTAAAACTTCCATTTTGTTCGCTTAAATAATAAAACGAATTAGCATCTGGAGCAAAAACAGCATTTCTGTTCTCACCTTTAAAATCGGTTAGCTTCTCGTATTTGTTATTGCTTTTGTCAAACAACCAAATATCTCGAGTTACCGAAGATGTATGGTGTTTTCTCCAAGGATCTTCATAACCTTTTTTATCGGTGTATAAGATTTTATCACCTTTAATACTCATGTCTTCCATGGCAATTACTGAAAACATTTCTGGTCTGTTGGCAGAAGTTTTTACGCTATACATCTGTTTGAATAAACCTGAAGGAAAGGCCTGTGTATCTTTAGAAGGCTGAATATAAGATGAAAATAAAATCGTGTTTTGGTCTAAATAAACCTCTGGTGCTTCTGGTTTAGAGTGGAAAGTAAGTTGCTTAGCAGTTCCACCCATTTTGTCTACTTCATACACATCAAAACCTCCGGCACGATCCGATGCGAAAGCGATTTTATCACCATTTGGCGACCAAACCGGTTGTGTGTCGTAGGAGTGATAAGCAGTAATAGGATTGGCTTTTCCACCTTTTGTACTCACGGTATAGATGTTTCCTTTGTAGGTGAAAGCGATTAAATCACCTTGTGGCGAAATTTTAGCATTCCTCAACCATAAAGGGTTTTCTTGTGCTATCCCGATACTTACTAGCCATAGTAATACGAGAGAATAGTATGTTTTAATCATGTAAAATAATTTGACTTAGAAAACGAAAGGCTAAAAATACAGAAATTATGCTTGATTACTGAAGGCTTCCATCATTTCATCGGTGATTTCTAGGTTATGATACACCTCTTGTACATCGTCATCATCCTCGAATTTATCTAAAAGCTGAAGAACTTGTACACCATCTTCGGTAGATAAATCCAAAGTAGTCAATGGAATATATTGTAGACCAGCGTTTTTAGGTTCGATTCCTAATTTTTCTAAGGTTTGTTGCATTAAACCAAAATCTTCATAAGCTGTATAAACGGTTATGAACTCCTCATCTTCTTTATCAAAAGATTCTACGCCACCCTCAATTAATTCAAGTTCTAATTCCTCTTCGTCACCAGTTAGTTTTTCTCTTTCTAATAAGAAAACGCCTTTTCTATCGAACAAGAATTCCACCGAACCGTTTACGCCAAGGCTTCCGCCACCTTTGGTGAATAGAGATCTAACGCTTGCTACGGTTCTGTTGGTATTATCGGTTTGGCATTCCACAAAGAAAGCGATTCCGTTGGGAGCATAACCTTCGAAAGTAACTCGCTCATAATTTTCACCACCTTCACCCGTTGCTTTTTTGATAGCTCTTTCGATGTTTTCTTTAGGCATATTTACACCCTTGGCGTTGTTCAGAGCAGTACGTAGGGCAGGATTGCTATCTGGATCAGCATTTAGATTGTTATTTTTAATCGCCATGGTAATCTCTTTAATCACCTTGGTAAATTCCTTAGAGCGCTTTTTATCTTGAGCACCTTTACGATGTTTAATATTCGACCATTTACTATGTCCAGCCATATCTTTTTAATTTAAATGTTTCAATTTTAAGCTAACGAGGTAATTTAATGAATTTTAATAAGTCTCATCGCTGATTTAAATCACTTAGGTTTTGTTTAACAATTTAGAGTTATCGAGGCGCGGGAATTCAATAGATATTTTTTAATTAAAACCATGCTTTAGAAGTCAATTTTCTTTATTTGCTTTAAAAAAGGAATCACTTTAGTTTGAAGAATTATATGCTAGGCATTGAGTTTATCTTATACATTCATGGCGGAATACGCTATATCATTCCGCACTTGATACGGAATCTTTTGATTAAGTGGTTTAAAGGCTTGTTTAAAATTGTTTAAAGCTAGTTTAAGGTTCATCCTGGAGTGCAAACCCGAAGTGTCACTCTGAACTTGATTCAGAGTCTTTTGATCAAGTAGTTTAAAGTTAGTTTAAAATTGTTTAAAGTTAGTTTAAGGTTCATCCTGGAGTGCAAACCCGAAGTGTCACTCTGAACTTGATTCAGAGTCTTTTGATAAAGTAGTTTAATATTGTTTAAAGGTGGTTTAAGGCGTGAACCCTCTTGTCAGTTTGAGTGATTTTGCGCAGCAAAATTGTATCGAAGCCTAAGACAAGAGATGAAAAGATGAACATTAAGTTGTTTTAAATAGAGTGAAACTACTAAGCTTTATATTTATTCTTGTGGATAATAGCCATTTAGCCTTATAAATTCATGGGATAATTTATTTGAAAATACTATATTTGATGAAGCGAAGAAATAGCGGTTTTGTCGTACAAGGTGAATATAACAGCCATAAACCTCTATAAAGTTCGTATATAACTATGTTGTGGTTAATGTAAAAAAACCGAGAAACTAAATGAATAAAACAATATTTGAGATTACTAAAATGGACTGTCCTTCAGAGGAAAATCTAATCCGAATGAAATTGGACGGAATTTCAAGTATTGCGAATTTGGACTTTGACATTCCGAACCGAAAACTGACCGTTTTTCATAGCGGAGAAACTGACCAAATTGAAAAGTCAATTATCGAACTGAATTTAGGCGGAAAGAAAATCTCGACTGAACAAACTGACCAAACGGAATTTAATGAAAATGCAAATCAAAAAAAATTACTTTGGACTGTCCTTGGAATAAATTTCGCATTTTTCCTAATCGAAATGACAACAGGAATAATCTCAAAGTCAATGGGATTGGTTGCCGATAGTTTAGATATGCTTGCAGATAGTTTTGTTTATGGAATTAGTTTGTTTGCGGTTGGCGGAACAGTAATAAAGAAAAAACGGATTGCCAAACTTGCTGGATATTTTCAAATAATACTTGCGATTATTGGATTTGTAGAAGTCTTGAGAAGATTTTTCGGAAACGAGAAACTTCCCG
>JBLWWH010000020.1:0-48291 GCA_048268105.1 Weeksellaceae bacterium | reverse complement strand
TCATGGGTTAAATTTTTAGGGTTATTGGAACGAATGTAGTTAATTTTTTCTAAATATAACTTATTAAATATCAGAATTTAGTATATTTTTTTTAACTATTTTCTTATTTTAGTATGTCGCACAACATAGTTATAAACGAAGTTTTAATGGAATTATGGCTGTTATATTTACCTTGTACGACAACACCACCATTCCTTCGCTTCATCAAATATAGGATTTTCAAATAAGTTATCCAATGGACATTTTTTTCATGGCTATTATCCAATTGGCAAATAAAGACAAGAGGAGTTCCGCTGTATTTAAATCAACTTAATACTCATCCTATCCTCTTCTGCCCTAGGCTTCGATACATTTTAGTTTGATTAAAACACTCAAATATACTAGGAATCTATTCGAGTCGAAAGTAAAAAACAATACTCGAAAAGGCTTTATTATGTAGGCACCTCACCTCTCTGTTTGTTTTCAGTGTATACTTTTTATCCATATTTAGCAAAGTAAAGATGAAATTCATAAGGATGATTAAATTCATTTCATTGTGGTGTCATATTTACCAAATTAATTCAGTTGCAACTCCTAAAGAAGCTCATAAGCCAAGCGCAAGTTTATATTTAATGATATTTAGCTCCCACGAATTGTCTTTTCAATTTATGCCTCTGGGTACTGTTTTAATTAGTCTAATGCGCTTTTATAGAATTGTTAACTAAATATTAAAAAACTTTTAAATAATATTGGTTTAAATTCTTAGATTCGTGCGCAAATTAAAAAAAATGAATAGACTATTACTTACACTTTGTCTGAGCTTATTATTTACTATGGTTTGGGCGCAAAATGAATTTCAACCTGGATATGTTGTCAAAAATGGCCAAAAAATCGATTGTTTAATTTTGAATGAAGGGTGGTATACATCACCAACCAAAATATCATATAAAATCTCAGAAAACGATGAAGAAATCACTGCAACTGCAAATTCGATAAATGAATTTTATATAAATGATACAAAATTTAAATATATCAGTAAATTCTTTCAACATGTGCATAACATCCCTGCGCAAAAGAACTTTTTACGAGTTCTTGTCGATGGAAAAGCAAGACTTTATTCGTTCAACTCTGGTTTAAATGAGTTTTTATTTTTTGATGTAAATCAACAAGATTTAGAAATGTTAGAATACAAAACCAAAGTAGAAGAAAGTAAATTAAAAGAATTTTCTAAATTTCGTGGTCAATTATATAAAAGATTAAAATGTGAGGACTTAACTCTAAAAACATTTCAGGATTTAAACTATAAAGTCGTTGATTTGGTAGAAGTTTTTAAAACTTATAATAATTGTGAGAATTCAGACTTCAATGACCTTACACAATACAAGAATAAGGGGCAACTGAATCTTTATGTATATGGTGGAATGTCTCCTTTTAAGCTTAATCCAATGGGTAAAAATGCAGAAAAAGCTGTTTCTACCCAAACCTTTGTTCCTTTAAAAGCAGGATTGGAATTAGAATATTTATTGCCTATTAATAACAATAAGTTGGGAGTAATTTTAGGAGCGGAGTATTCAAGCAATACATCTGAAGGCTTTATTCTATATCGTGCAATTGTTCCTTCTAGCGGTGCACCTGTTTTACGTCCTCGTAAATTTAAAGCAGATTATAATATATTGTCGATTCCATTGGGCGTTCGTTATAATATGTTTATAGCTGAGAATCATCAAATTTTCGGAAACACTGGAATATCCTTTGGAATTCCTTTAGGTGATGAGAAATATGACAATGTAACTTATAATGTTATTTCCGCTGAATCTAAGTCCGGATTTGGGTATTTCTTAGGAGCAGGTTATCGATTTAACCAAAGAATTGGTTTAGAACTAAGATTTACTAGTTTGGGCGTTGTAGATGTAAGAAATCATACTGGAAAAAATAGCAATGTTACTGCTGCTCTGTCTTATCGTTTTTTATAATAAGCTTTGAGGCAGATTAAAAAATTTCTGTATTAATTTTAAATTAAAAAAACCTATCTAATTCATTTTAGATAGGTTTTTTCGATTTATGGAAGTTTAAGTTTTAGCTTAATACTTCACGAATGATTTTAATTGAATCATCGATTTCTTGTTTTGTAACTGTCAAGTGTGGACGGAATCTAATACTCTTCTCTCCACAAGTTAAAACCAATAATTTATTTTCGAAACACTTAGACCAGAAAGCATCTCTGTCTGCATCATTTGGTAAATCAAATGCACACCATAGACCTCTACCTCTAGCATTGGTTACTTGTTCGAAATCTGCTTCTAATTTTTGAAGTTTAGAAAGTAAATATTCACCCATTACACAAGAATTCTCTACTAGGTTTTCTTTTTCAATAACTTCTAAAATCAATTTGAAACGCATCATGTCGATAAAGTTACCTCCGAAAGTAGAGTTAATTCTACTACTCTCTTTGAAAACGTTTTTATCAACTTGGTCTAATTTCTCTTTGTTAGCTAAGATTCCACAAACTTGTGTTTTCTTTCCGAATGACATCACATCTGGCACGATTCCATAATGTTGCCAAGCCCACATAGTTCCTGTGATTCCCATACCACATTGAACCTCGTCAAAGATTAATAAAACTTCTTTTTCGTCGCAAATATCTCTTAAGTATTGTAAGAATTCTGGTCTGAAGAAATTGTCTCCACCCTCACCTTGTATTGTCTCTAAACAAATACAAGCGATTTCATCTGGATTGTTCGCAAATGCTGCTTCAATTTGTTTTTTAGCTTGTTCTTCTAAAGCGATTGTTTTTTCAACATTTTCACCTTCGAATGGGAAGAACATTTTTGGGTTTTCAATACGAGGCCAATCGAATTTAGGAAAATACATGAATTTTCTTGGGTCATTGGTGTTGGTCAACGACATAGTATAACCAGTTCTACCGTGAAATGCTTGTTTGAAGTGAATTACTTGTCCCGCTTCTTTGTCAACTCCTCTGGACATATTCAACCTTGTTCTCCAGTCGAAAGCTGTCTTTAATGCGTTTTCTACGGCTAAAGCTCCACCCGAAACAAAGAATGCATATTGTAATTCCTCTGGAATAGCAACACGAGAAAATGTTTCAATAAATTCAGCAAATTCTTCATTGTAAACATCAGACATAGATGGCTTAACAATAGCACATTTACCTAACCAATCTTGATGTTTCGTGATGTGTGGATGGTTGTACCCAATCGCTGCAGATGCAAACATTGAGAACATATCTAAATATTCTGTTCCATTTACATCAACGATATAGCTATCGTGTGATTTTTCTAAATCCATTACCATATCAAAACCATCGGCTAAGATATGTTTACTTAGTCTATCGTGTACTCTTTGTGAAGTTAATGTTTCATTCATATTTCTTGAATAATTTTAATTTTAAGTCAGATAAAAATTGACTTAATAATGTTATTTTAAATGTTTTATAAGCTCAATATTTAATTAAGTATTTAATATAATGTATAAGACCCTGAATATTAATCCAAGGTCCTAATTAATATTATTAAATATCAAATTTAATACCTTGAGCTAAAGGAAGTTCAGTTGTGTAATTAATAGTGTTTGTTTGGCGTCTCATATAGATTTTCCAAGCATCTGATCCAGACTCGCGTCCTCCACCAGTCTCTTTTTCGCCACCAAATGCACCACCGATTTCAGCACCAGAAGTACCTATGTTTACGTTAGCAATACCACAGTCAGAACCTGCGTGTGATAAGAAACGTTCAGCTTCTCTCAAGTTGTTGGTCATGATAGCCGAAGATAAACCTTGAGCAACACCATTTTGTAAGTCAATTGCATTTTCAACATCTCCACTATATTTCATTAAATATAATATTGGAGCGAAAGTTTCATGTTGAACGATGTCAAAATGATTTTCGGCTTCTGCGATAGCAGGTTTTACATAACAACCACTTTCGTAGCCTTCACCTTCTAATACACCACCTTCAACAATAATTTTACCACCTTCTGCTACCACTCGTTTCAATGCATCTTGGTACATAGCAACAGCGTCTGTATCGATAAGTGGACCAACGTGATTGTTTTCATCTAATGGATTACCAATTTTCAATTGTTTATAAGCAGCAACAATCGCGTCTTTTACTTTATCATAAATGCTTTCGTGGATGATTAAACGACGTGTAGAAGTACATCTTTGTCCTGCTGTACCAACAGCACCAAATACAGCACCAATCACAGTCATTTTAATATCAGCATCTGGTGTGACGATGATAGCGTTATTTCCACCTAATTCTAATAAAGTTTTACCTAATCTTTCGGCAACTGTACTGGCAACGATTTTACCCATACGCGTAGAACCTGTTGCAGAAATTAACGGAATACGTTTGTCAGTAGACATGAATTCACCTACTTTATAATCACCATTGATTAAACATGAAATACCTTCTGGCATATCATTTTCTTTCAAAATATCAGCGATGATTTTCTGACAAGCAACACCTGTTAAAGGAACTTTTTCACTTGGTTTCCAGATACAAACATCACCACAAACCCAAGCAAGAGCTGTATTCCAAGACCAAACCGCTACAGGGAAGTTGAATGCAGAAATAATTCCTACAATTCCTAATGGATGGTATTGATCATACATTCTGTGTCCTGGTCTTTCTGAGTGAATTGTAGAACCGTATAATTGACGAGATAAACCAACTGCAAAGTCACAGATGTCGATCATTTCTTGCACCTCACCGTAGCCCTCTTGTAGAGATTTTCCCATTTCATAAGAAACTAATTTTCCTAATGGTTCTTTTAATTCTCTTAATTTATTTCCAAACTGACGAACGATTTCACCTCTCTGTGGAGCTGGAACCAAACGCCATTCTTTAAAGGCTTTTTGAGCAGTTTCTACGACTTTATCATAGTCTTCACGTGTTGTTGTTGCAACTTTAGCAATGTGCTTTGCATCTACCGGAGAAGATGAAGAAATTTCTGCGCCGCTACCAAACCAATCCGAACCTGTAGAGGTTCCTTTGTTAGTAGCTTCAATGCCTAATTGCTTTAAAACGTCTTGTATCATAATAAAATTTAGTTTTATTTTAATTTCGAAGTTTCCAAATTTAATGAAATACATAGACTTTTCCTACCAAGTAGAGAAAGCTTAAGATAATTTTATGAACATAATTTGGTGAATAATCTATTGAATCAATATTTCGTTATTTAATATATCTTTATTCCTAAATAATTAAGTTTTAATTTTACCAATCATTAACGTTTTGTGCTTTATCATTTGCATTTATAAACCCGAAATAATTTTAACTCGAAATCTCATCACAATTTTGAAATTCGGAAAATCAATAAATTAGTCTTAAGTTCATTAAAATATGCAATCCGAAAACAGAAAAATAATCCACATCGATATGGATGCTTTTTATGCTTCTGTGGAACAACATGATGCTCCAGAGTTAAAAGGCAAACCTATTGCTGTGGGTGGAAGTTCGGAGCGTGGTGTGGTGGCTGCAGCGAGTTATGAAGCTCGAAAATTTGGTGTTAAAAGTGCTATGAGTAGTATGATTGCCGCCAAACGTTGTCCGGATTTAATTTTTATTAAACCAAGGTTTGAGCGCTATCGCGAGGTTTCTCATCAGATACGGGAGATTTTTTATGAATATACCGATTTGGTAGAACCTTTATCTTTGGATGAAGCTTATTTGGATGTCACTATTAATAAAAAGAATATTTCCTCGGCTTCCCAGATTGCCAGAGAGATTAGAACTAAAATTTTCGAAAAAACAGGTTTAACGGCTTCAGCAGGTATATCAGTAAACAAATTTGTAGCTAAAATTGCAAGCGATTTCAATAAACCAAACGGACAAAAAACCGTAACACAAGAAGAAATTTTAGACTTTTTAGGACCATTGAAGATTCAAGAATTCTATGGAATTGGTAAAGTAACCGCACAGAAGATGCGTGATATGGGAATTTTTAATGGTAAAGATTTACGCAATTTAAGCTTAGACTTTTTAGAACAGAATTTCAAGAGCATGGGTTTACATTACTACCAAATTGCTCGTGGAATTCACACCAGTTCAGTAAATCCAAATAGACAGCCAAAATCTGTGGGAGGCGAAAATACCTTTGAAACCAATTTAAATTCACTAGAAGAAATGCAGAAGGCACTCGTTCCGATAATTCAAAAAGTGGTAGATAGATTGGCGAAAAAGGAAGTGAAAGGAAGAAGTATAACGCTGAAAATTAAATTTAATGACTTTAGCATCATTACCCGTAGCCACACAATAGATGAATACATTGGCGAGTTCGATGAGATTTATGAAATCATCAACCAACTCTTGATTCTTGAGAATCCACGTAAACCAGTTAGACTTTTAGGCGTTTCTGTTTCTCAATTAAATCTAAATGCTGAGAAAATGGTTCAACTAAAAATCCCTTTTCCAGAGATGAAAAAGGGAATATAAAGTTATATTATCATTTTCTTCTTGGTCGCGGAAGAGGAATGTAATCATCCTCGTCACCTACAACTTTTGGGAAAGCTTCTAAATTCTGCTCTTCCCAGTCTTTCTTAGCCTTTTCGATAATGGCTTTGTCGGAATTCACGAAATTCCAAAAAATATATCTCTCCTCTTCAAAAGGTTCACCCCCGAAAATGTAAACTGTGGTATTCGCTTCCATTTCAAAAGAACAAAGTGTACTATCTTTTGCAATTAGAATGTGTTTTGGTTCATAATTATGACCATCTGCATTGATTCCGCCTTCTAAGATATACAAGGCGCTTTCGCCGTATAAATCCTTTCCGATATTAATCTGTTGTTTCTTATCTGATTTAATTTCAATAAAATACAAATTACTATGCACAGGAACGGGCGATTCTTTATCGAATGCTTTACCAGCAATTAATTTAAACTTAGCACCATTCTCTTTCCAACAAGGAATTTCTTCCTCTGGAATATGTGAAAAGCTTGGTTCAGATTTTTCTAAATGCTTTGGTAAGGCCACCCAAATCTGCAAACCATGCAAAGATTTCTCTGTATTTTTCATATAATCTGGAGTTCTTTCTGAGTGAACAACACCTTTCCCTGCTGTCATCCAATTTACTGCACCTGGTTTAATTTCAACATCCGAACCTAAACTATCTTTGTGCTGCATAGAGCCCTCGAATAGATAGGTCAAAGTTGACAAACCAATATGCGGATGTGGACCAACATCTAAATTTTGGTCTTTGCTCATGTTGGCAGGTCCCATATGGTCAATAAAAGTAAATGGACCTACCGAACGTTTTTGTCGGAAAGGCAACAATCTACCCACCATAAAGTTTCCAATATCAGCAGCGCGCTCTTCTATGATTAAATCTACATTAGACATAATTAGTTTTAATATATATAAAATAGAATTAAGCTAAAACGTCTTTGATACTGTCATCTTTATCAAACCTGCTTTTCGCATACGTACAAAGCGGAATTACTTTCACATCATTTTCGCGAGCGAATTCTACTCCAGCCATAACCAATTGTTTAGCATAGCCTTTGCCGCCAAATTTTTCATCTACATTGGTGTGATCAATTATGAATTTATCTTCACCAGCCCAAATAAAAGTCATTTCCCCTGCTTCTACTCCATCCTCGTAAATTACAAATCTGCCTTTTTTACCATTATCTTCTAATTCAATTTTATTCATCGTATTAAGTTATTTGCTATATTATAAGTATTCAAATTCTAAAATTCTATAAATAGACGGTGAAAGCTATGCTAAGAATTGACGTAAGTAATTTTTATTTCGAAAAATTATTGATGGTATCCGTAATTATCTTAACGCACTCCATCATTTGCTCTTCGTTTATAACTAAAGGTGGAGCAAAACGTATAATATTTCCGTGTGTTGGCTTAGCTAATAAACCATTCTCTTTTAATGCAACACAAATATCCCAAGCTGTAGAACTATCTTCGGTATCGTTAATTACAATGGCGTTTAACAATCCTTTACCGCGAACTAATTTTACTAAATCATTAGAATCAACTAATTTCTGCATTTCTGAACGGAACAAGTTTCCTAATTTTTCTGCATTCTCCATTAAGTTTTCTTCCTTAACAACTTCTAATGCAGCCATGGCAACAGCACAAGCTAATGGATTTCCACCAAAAGTAGATCCGTGCTGACCTGGTTTTAAAACTTCAAAAATATCATCATCAGCTAATACAGCAGAAACCGGATAAACTCCTCCACTTAATGCTTTTCCTAAGATTAAAATATCTGGGTGAACACCTTCGTGGTCTACTGCTAACATTCTACCAGTTCTTGCGATACCAGTTTGAATTTCGTCAGCAATAAATAGAGTTTCATATTTATGACAAAGTTCTGCTGCTGCTTTCAAATATCCATCTTGAGGAACAAAAACTCCTGCCTCACCTTGTATTGGTTCAACTAAAAATGCAACAACATTGTCTTCTTTTAAAGCTTCTTCTAAAGCATCTAAATCATCATAAGCTACTTTGATGAATCCTTTGGTATATGGACCAAAATTCTTTCTTGCATCTTCGTCATTACTGAAAGAAATAATCGTTGTGGTTCTTCCGTGGAAGTTATTTTCTGCTACAATGATTTTAGCTTCTTGATCTGGAATACCACGTCTCTCGTAACCGTATTTTCTAGCAATTTTAATAGCAGATTCTACAGCTTCAGCCCCTGAGTTCATTGGCAATAATTTATCGAAGCCAAAGAATTCACAGGCGTATTTTTCGTATTGACCTAATTGATCACTATGAAAAGCTCGAGAAGTTAAAGTTAATTTCTCTGCTTGATCTTTTAAGGCATGAATGATTTTAGGATGACAATGACCTTGGTTAACGGCCGAATAAGCAGAAAGAAAATCAAAGTATTTTTTTCCTTCTACGTCATATACATATACGCCTTCTCCTCTGCTTAAGACTACTGGAAGCGGGTGATAGTTGTGCGCACCATAGCGACTTTCCATAGCGATTAGCTCTTCTGAGGTGTATTTCGTATTTGTTGACATATTGTAAATTTTAATGAATTTGTTCAAAAATAGGAAATTTGAAACGAAGCAATTACATTTGTGACTATAATTTTTTAAACAGAAATGCGTTAGGGATTGAAATGAAAATCCTTTTGCTGATAAGGGTTTGTAATTTGTCTGTAGAAAAGAGCGACTTATGAAGCTCCTTTTACACAGCCACAAATTTACCCGAATAGCAAAAGATTGCAATAAAAAGCCCGTGAAACGCCCAAAAGAAATAAAATATGAATGAAGTTTTTGAGATTTTAAAGTATATCCTTCCGATGCTTATTATGGGAGGAATTTTTTATTTTCTTATCGAAAAGTTTTTTGCTGAAGAAACCATACGTCGAAAAATTGAACTTCAATTAAAAGATAAAGAACTCTTGACGCCACAAAGGATGCAGGCTTATGAAAGAATGGCCTTGTTTTTAGAGCGTATTCGTCCAACTAACTTAGTGAGAAGAATTGAAATGCCAGCGGATGCAGACACCTATGAATATGTGTTATTTAATTCTGTACAAGAGGAGTTTGACCATAATTTGAGTCAACAGATTTATATGGATCCAGAAACTTGGAGCGTTATATTTTCAGCGAAGAATGCCACTCAAAATTTCATTAAACAATGTAGAGAGTCTAGTGAAGATTCATCCTCTGCAGTAGCTTTTAGAAATGAATTGATCAGACGTTCTGTAGACGGAAATTCTATTTGTAATGGAGCTTTGTTGCAACTGCAGTCTGACATTCAGAATCAGTTTTAACTACAGGGATATCGAGCTGAGCGCAATACTGAATTGCTTTTCTTCTTAAGATAATATTATGTTTATAAATAATTTGAAATTAATTAAATCGGATTTTGATATTAATTTATTAAATTTCATTAAGTTTGATTAAATTCATTTTATGCCAAAGATTGTATACACGGATTATTACTCTCATATTCTTGGGAGAAGCCTTAAAGTGGAAGTTACAGGAGATTGGGGTTATCCCATTTTGATGTTTCCCACCACGAAAGGTCAATATGTACAAAATAGAGACTTTAACTTAAACGCCTCTGTAAATTGGTTTACGGAGCATGGAAAAGTTAAATTATATAATATTGAAACCTTAGATGCTGAGAATATTTATAATAAATCCATTCATCCAGACGAACGAATTTATCGCTATAATTTATACCACCAATTTTTGGTAAAGGAATACATACCTTATTTACAAAAAGAAAATCATACGCCCACAATTGCAACGGCAGGATGTAGTTTTGGTGGCTACCATGCAGCTAATTTTGGGTTTAGAAATCCAGGCTTGGTTTCGCATATATTTAGTATGTCGGGCGCTTTTAGTATAAGGGATTTTATGAAAGAAGGAACTTCTGATTTAATTTTCTTCCATAGCCCCGATGAATTTATGCGCACCGAACAAAGCTGGAGGTATAATCATTTAACTGCAATTTTAGGAACAACTGATAGAGATGTGCTTAAAAAAGACAATCAACGCATGGCATCAATTTTAGCCGAAAGACAAATTAAATTTTGGTATGATGAGAAAAAGTGGGCCGATCATGATTGGCCGATTTGGTGCCAAATGTTTCCTGAATACTTAGGGAAATTCTTTGCATAGATTTTTTTAAACTGATAAAATTCAATATTTTTATTTTTGATTTAAGTAATAGACAAATATTAATTTTGAATATTCTTAACTTATAATATGATTCATCTGAATTTATCTTAACTTTAATAATTATAATAAAAAATAAACTACATGAAAAAAGTTGGAATTTTATTCGGGAAAGAAGATACTTTTCCGTGGGCTTTTATTGATAAAGTAAACGAATTGGGGAAATCTAAAGTGATGGCTGAGCCTATTAAAATAGACAAAGTTCAACAAGGAATACACTACGGCTATGATGTAATTATAGATAGAATTTCGCAAGATGTACCTTTTTATAGAGCTTATCTTAAAAACGCTTCTTTAATGGGAACCACAGTGATTAACAATCCATTTTGGTGGAGTGCTGATGAAAAGTTTTTCAATAATTGTCTTATGACGCAAATTGGTATTCCGGTTCCTAAAACTGTGTTGTTACCTTCAAAAGAACGTCCTGACGACACCGACGAAAATTCATTTAGAAATTTAGATATTCTAGACTGGGATTATATTTTTGATTACATAGGATTCCCAGCTTATATGAAACCTTATTCTGGAGGTGGCTGGAGAAGTGTTTACAAAGTTACTGATCCTCAAGATCTATGGAATAAACTGGATGAAACCGGGCAATTGGTCATGATGCTCCAAGAAGAAATTGAGTTCACGGATTATTATCGTGTGTACTGTTTGGGACAAAAATATGTTAGAATTATGCCCTATGCTCCAGAAAACCAACCTCATTTAAGGTATCAAACTGAGCCACAAACCCAAGGCAAGGAGTATGATAAACTGATGAAGAAAATCACAGAGATGACCTTAAAAATGAATAAGGCGCTCGGCTACGATTTCAATACGGTAGAATTTGCTTTAAGAGATGGTGTACCTTATGCGATTGATTTCTGTAATCCGGCTCCGGATGCTGATATCCATTCCGTTGGACAAGAAAACTTTGATTGGGTGGTGGAACATGCGGCTAAAATGGCAATTGAGAAAGCTTTAGAGAATAAACCAAATAGTACGAGTAATGTGTCTTGGGGAGACTTTATTAAAAGTTCGGTGACGGGCAATAAAAAGACGACGAGCGAACCAAAAACAAAGACATTATCTAAAAAGAAGGTTACTAAGAAGGTTGAATCTAAGAAAACTACGGCTAAAAAAGCTACAGCTGCTAAACCTATTAAGAAAACAGCTACTAAAAAATCTAGTACAGAGACCAAAGCAACGAAAGAAAAGGATGCTACAAAGCGCAAGTTGAAGCGTAAATAAGAATGCTATTAAACTTAAAACTCACAGACATTTATGAAACATGTTTTTACTTTAGGAATTGAAGAAGAATATCAAATTATTGATCCCGAGACAAGAGAGCTTAAATCACATGTATCTAAAATCATAGATGGTGGACGAACCATTTTGAAAGAAAGAATTAAGCACGAGATGCATCAGGCGATGATCGAGATGGAAACGGGAATTTGCACAACTGCACATGAGGCTGGTGAGGAAATTAAATATTTGAGAAAACATTTGATCGAGATTGCTAAAAATCAAGGTCTTGCAATTGGTGCAGCTGGTACCCACCCTTTTTCTTTTTGGTATGATCAAGAAATAACGGATAATCCTAGGTATGTAGATATTGTAAATGAGATGATGGACGTTGCGCGTTCGAATTTGATCTTTGGTTTGCACGTGCATGTTGGAATTCCTAGCCGCGAGGAAGGACTGCGTTTAATGAATGTCGTGCGCTACTTTTTGCCACATATTTATGCTCTGTCTACCAATTCTCCCTTTTGGATGGGTAGAAATACCGGTTTCAAATCTTATCGATCTAAGGTATTTGATAAATTTCCAAGAACTGGAATTCCGCCTTACTTTTCTAGTGTGGGTGAATATGATAATTTTATTGATGTATTGATTCGAACCAATAGTATAGACAATAGTAAGAAAATCTGGTGGGATGTTAGGCTTCACCCTGTATATCCAACCATTGAATTTAGGATGTGTGATATTCCTATGAAGTTAGAAGAAACAGTTTGTATGGCAGCACTTTGTCAGGCTGTGACGGCAAAAGTTTATAAATTACATAAAGATAATTTAGATTTTAGAAGTTACAGAAGAGCCTTGATTTCTGAGAATAAGTGGCGTGCCGCCAGATATGGTACAGAAGCCAATCTCATTGATTTTGGTTTAGAAGCAGAAAAGCCATTCAAAGAACTTGCGATAGAGTTGTTGACTTTTATAGATGACGTGGTAGATGAATTAGGTTGTAGAAAAGAGGTGAACTATCTTTACCAAATCTTAGAAACCGGAACAGGTGCAGATCGTCAATTAGCTGCTTTTAACAAAAGAAATGACTTGAAAGATGTGGTAGATTTGATTATTGATGAAACCGCAACCGGTTTATAAATAAATCTTATGCGAAAAATTAGAATTGCCATTTTAGATTTAAACAATGGTGTTCCAAATCAAGGGATGCGTTGTATATTATCTTTGGTGAAAGATTTTTATGATAACTCAGTTTTTCATGGAGAGTTTAAGACTTTTGATGTTAGACAGAAAAGTGAAGTTCCAAACATACATAATTTCGATATATTCATATCGAGTGGTGGTCCAGGTGCACCCTATCCGAATGGAGAGGAATGGGAAGTTTTATACAACGAATTTCTAGATAGAATTTATATACATAACAAAACGCGAGAGCAGAAAAAATTTGCATTTTTAATTTGTCATTCTTTTCAATTAGCTTGTTATCATTGGCAATTAGGGAATGTATCTCCACGAAGATCAACTTCTTTTGGTGTTATGCCTGTGCACAAAACTTCTGAAGGAATGGAAGAGGCTTTTTTTGAAGGATTACCGAATCCATTTTATGCTGTAGATTCAAGAGATTTTCAGGTAATTGAACCTGATGATGAGAAATTAGAAGCTATGGGAGCCGCGATTGTCGCTTTAGAGAAAATTAGGCCCTATGTAAAATTGGAACGCGCTGTGATGGCCATTCGATTTAGTGATGAGATTTTTGGAACTCAATTTCATCCCGAAGCAGATGCCAATGGTATGAGATTTCATTTCTCTATGCCAGATAGAAAGGAATCCATTATTAAAAAGTTTGGCGAACAAAAATATCAAATGATTCTAGACCGACTAGATGATGATGAAAAAATCATGTTGACAGAAAAAACGATGATTCCTACATTTTTAAGAAAATCTGCAGAGTCCATAACCAAAATTACCGTGAACGCTTAATATTTTGCCTTGATATGATAGAAGAAATTAGAAATAAGTTTAATGATGAATTTAGCTCCGAAAAATATAAAGCGATTCAGGATTACTTTCACTCCTTCCCTATTTATAAAACGGGTTTCCGGATTTCGGAATCTCCTATATTTTTAAATAGAGAATTTGCTAATAAGATTTATGATGCTTCGGAAGCAATCATTGATCAAATTCAACATGGAAACATTATCTCTGATGATGCTGTGCCAAAAAACTTAAACGTTCCGAATCAAACCAATCACTATCATTTTTTGGCGATAGACTTTGGAATTTGCGAAAATGAGAATGGTGAAATAGAACCTCAGTTAATTGAACTTCAGGCTTTTCCTTCTTTGTTTTATTATCAAAAACATCTCGCAGAGCAACTAGAAAAACATTATCATATTCCTTCAAATTTTTCTTTATTACCCCATAAAAAATTTGATAGTCAAGCTTATTCAGAGAATTTAAAAAAGATAATTCTCAAGGAATACGATCCACAAAATGTTGTTTTACTTGAGTTACATCCGAAAACCCAAAAAACAGGAATCGACTTTGCTCTCACCAAAGAGGAATTAGGAATTAAGCCTGTTTGCATCACCGAAGTGCATAGAGAACTAGATGATTTATATTATATAAGAGAAGGTGTGGAGACACCCATATATAGAATTTATAATCGTGTTATTTTTGATGAGTTATTGTCTCATAAAGATTTAAGACTCAATTTTGACTTAACGAATAAAGTAGATATAAGCTGGGTAACGCATCCGGATTGGTTTTTTAAAATCTCAAAGCATATTTTACCTAAATTAAAACATACCTATGTGCCAAAGTCTTATTTTGTTCCTGATTTCCCAAGTTCGGAGAAGCTAGAGAATTATGTTTTAAAACCCCTTTACTCCTTTGCTGGAAAAGGTGTTATAATAAACCCAAGTTTTGAAGATTTGGATAAACTAGAAGATCCAAAACAGTATATTTTACAAGCAAAGAAGAAGTATGCTTCTATTTTCAAAGATAAAAATGGAGAGATGGCCAAAGCTGAAATACGTTTGTTATACACCTGGATGCCTGGCCAAGATAAGCCTGAACTACAGATGAACCTTGTGCGCATGACCAAATCCGATAAAGTAAATGTGGATCATTTGGGGCAAGAGCAAATATGGACAGGAAGCAGTATTGCATATTTTGAACAATAGTTAGATTCAAGTTTAAAATAAAATTGTAAATTGGTTTTTATTAAATGAACCAATTAAAATGAAAAAGTTAGAAAACTACACAGACGAAGAGTGGAATATCGTAAGCACTTTGCCACATTTGGTGGGTTTATCGATGTCGGGGATAGCAGCGAGTGGTTTTGTAGGGACTACCAAAGAGATGATTGCCAACAGCAAAGCTTGGAAAAATGCTAAAGATAAATATGCTGATAATCATTTGATTCAAGCTATGATGCCAAGTTTGGAGAGTTTTGGTGAGAGTATGGCTGAAGCTAAAATGAGCAATAAGAACATTATGGACAAAATTAAATCTTCTGAGGTGAAAGATGCTGAAGAAATGGCAGACATGGTAATGCATGATGCAGACAGAGCCATGGATATTTTAGAAGAGAAAGAACCCCGCAAAATCATGGAAGAGTTCAAATTATGGCTTTTGGAAATCGCTGAAGATGTTGCTAAGGCTGGCGTTGAGGGAGACTTCTTTGGCTTTGGAGGTACTGAGTATAGTGAAAAAGAAAAGCAGTTATTCGATGATCTAAATGATTCTTTGAGCAAAGAATAATCTAGCTAAAATAAAAATAGTAAAGGCTACTTCAAGTGAAGTAGCCTTTTTTTCGTGATTTATATATTTAAATATTTAATCTTTTCTAACGCTGGTTAAATCTAACATATCAATCGGTGTAGATTTGAATCCTTTCACGTTCTTTCTTAGAAATGTTGTGCTCTGATCATAAAACGTAGGAATAACTGGCATTTCACGCATGATGAGCTCATCCATTTGTTTATATATTTCTACTCTCTCCTTTTCGTCGTTTATTTGAAGTGCTTTCATATACAAGGCGTCGAATTCATCCTTTTTAAAATGAGAGTAATTGGGACCATTCGGTGCGAAATTCTGACTATAAAATAGGGATAAGAAATTTTCTGCATCTGGATAATCTGCACCCCAATTAGCTCTAAAGAAAGGGAACTTACCAGAAGCTTTTCCGTCTCGTAAAGTAGATGGATCAACAACATTCACTTCTATAGGCCAACCGGTTTTGAACATTTCAGATTGTACGAATTCGCATATATCTGCATATTCTTGGGTGGTTACGAGTTTTACTTTGGGAAGAGACGTATTTTCGGATTTATACTTACTAATAATTTCTCTTGCTTTAATGGGGTTATATCCATCGCCTAAGTCTTCTTGATGTCCAGGCAATCCTTTTGGTATAAAGCCACCATGTGCTGGAAAACCAATGTTGTTGCGTAAAAATTGAATCATCTTAGACTTGTCGATACTCATGTTCATTGCTATTCTTAATTCAACAGGAACCTTGGCATTATCATCTAAGTAAAAGCATAAATATTCCGTGTTGAGATAAGGTGCTTTAATCATTACCAAATCTTCTTGATATATTTCTTGTAAATGACCATCGGCAGTTAGTAACTCATCTTTATACGATGGGTCTAAACTCGCCATCATGTCTATTTTACCTTGAACCAGTTGAAGGAATTCACTATGTTTTTCTGGTAAGAAATTAACAGCTACATAATCCAAATAAGGTAAGTTCTCACCAGTTTCATCTTTCTTATAAAACAAAGGGTTCTTTTTGAGAACTAACTTTACATTATTTTCCCATAATTGAAATTGAAACGGACCCGTACCAATTGGATTTTCTTTAAAAGCTTCCCCATCATTTTCGAATAATTCTTTAGGAACAACCGAACAATATTTCATGGCCATTAAACCTAAAAATGGTGGAAATGCAGACTTTAATTCGACTTGAAAAACAGAATCATTTAAAGCTTTATAATCGGCAACATTATTTAAAACAAATCCACCAGATGAACCAACTTTTGGATTGGTAAGTCGTTGAAAACTATATTCAAAGTCGCTTGCAGCTACAGTTCTAGTTGAATCTTTGCCAAAAGCAGGATGTTTATGAAAATAGACATCATTTCTTAAGGTAAAAGTATAGATTTTACCATCCTCAGAAATATCCCATTTCTTAGCAATCTCAGGAATAATATGCAGGCTATCATCGAAATTTACCAAGCCTGTATACATTAAATTCGCCATCCAATTGTTGGATTTACTTCTTGCAAAAGCTGGGTCTAATGATGATACGTTCTCATATCTATTTAACCTAAAAACCTTGGTGTCATCTACCTCCACAGGAATGTCACAAGATTGAATTCCTAACAGAGAAATTAGGATTAAGAAATAAACGAAATAGCTTTTATTCATATACGTTATAAAACGGGCTTAAATGCTCGGCGAATTTAAAGATTAATTATAATCTCTCGCACCAAAAATAGCACTTCCTACGCGGAGCATATTACTTCCTTCTTCTAAAGCAATTTGATAATCGGCAGTCATTCCCATAGATAAAAGTTGAATCTGTGGAAACTCTGCATTTAATTCATCATAAAATTTTTTCAAGGCTTGGAATTCCTCACGAACTTGTTCCATATCATCCGTAAATGTGGCCATTCCCATCAGACCAACGATGTTAACATTCTGCATCTTAGCCACATTTTCTGCATTCAATACTTCTTTTGCCTCTTGCAGTGTCATACCAAATTTTGTGTCTTCATCTGCGATTTTAACTTGCAACAAAACATCCTGAACCCGACCAGCATTTTTAGCTCGTTTTTGAACTTCTTTTAAACGCTCTGCTTTGTCAATACCGTGAATTAAATGTACAAAATTAGCCATCTGACGAATTTTATTCGTTTGGACATGTCCAATCATATGCCAACGAATATCTTTAGGTAAAAGCTCAGCTTTTTCTTGCATCTCTTGAACTTTGTTCTCTCCAAAATCACGATGTCCTAAGTCGTAAATCCTTTGAATAGCCTCAACCGGATGGGTTTTAGAAACAACAACCAAAGTGACACTTTCTGGAATTTCCTTCTTTATACCAAGATAGTTTTCTTCAATACTCATTTAATCGTTCAAATCTAAAATTGTTAATGCAGATAAAAATTTTGGTTCAATATAAGTTGATTTTGGAGGCATCACCAATCCTTCATCAGCTACTAATAATAAATCATGGATAGAAATTGGATAAAACCCGAATCCGACTTTATAAGCGCCAGAATCAACTTTTTCTTTCATGCTCATAATACCTCTCATGTCTCCTGTTCCTTTCATGAATCCTACCCTATCGTCTGTGCGAATATTTTCAATACCTAATAATGGTTTCATTAAATATTCCTCCCATAAATAAGTATCTAACTCACCTAAACCTTTTGGAACACCACGTAATTCCTGATTTACATATAATCCATAGAATTTACCATCTAAATACATAGAAATGTGATGTTTGTGTGATGGAAAATAAGGCGTATCTCCTTTTTCAATTACGGTAAATACCTCATCGATTTTCTTTAAAAACTCATCGGGTGTCATGCCATTTAAATCTTTGATGACACGATTATAATCATAAATATTCAAATGATTTCCAGGGATTAAAATCGCCATTACCCAATTGAAAGCCTCTCCACCAAAGTAATCTGGTTCTTGCTTTCTCATGTGCTCGGTAAAAATAGCTGAACTTCCCATTCTATGGTGTCCATCTGCAATGTATAATGCAGGAAGCTTCTCGATCGAATCTTTCATCTGCTTCATAACAAGTCTATCTTTTACCTGCCATAGACGATGTGTTTTTCCATCCGAACCTTTGAACTCTAAAGTTGGCGTATTTCTTGTCGTCATAGACATCAATAGCTCAATGCTTTGATTCTCAGGGAATGTCAACATAATAGGATCTGCCTGAATCTGAATTTTTTTTAAGTATTCTGCAAATCTAATTTCCCTTTCCTCTATAGTATTTTCGTGTTTTTTGATTAAACCATTATTATAATCATCAACGCTAACAGAACCAAGAATTCCAATCGTAGAAATCTCATTATCATCTTCTTGTTCATAGATGTAATAAGATTTGTTATCTCTCAAAAGAATCTCATCTGCTAAGAACTGCTCGAATTTACTCCTAACCTCATCTAAATTACTTTGATCTGAATCATCTTTATTAAAAATCGATGGCGAAATAATATGTAAGAAAGATTCAGCGTTAGTAGCTAATTCCTTTTCCATTTCTTCTTTTGGATAATAATCAACATTTTTGGTAGTGACTAAAGCAGCTTTTTGTTTCGCTGGTCTCACTCCGCGAAAGGGTCTGAATTTTATCATATTACAATATTAGGTTTAAAATGAGTAGTTGTTTTATCTTATTAAAGCTTGCCAAGCTTCGTCTAGTTTACCATTATTCAATAGTTGTTTTGCTCTGGCATGATCATGAACATCTGCTGAATAAACACCATTTGGAATTTCCTCAACATTGGCTAATTGAGCTAAATCATTTCCAGTAAGAACTTCACTTTTTAGAATGTCTTTCGGTAAATGGTCGAAACCTACACCCAAAGTTTGTAATGGTTTTGGAATTTGAAATAAAGCATCTCCAAAGGCTTTACAATACCAAGATTCGCCCATACGAGCTACGAGTTTCATTCGTTCGGTGCTAATTCTTCCATTTTCGTCTAAAACTTCTTCGTGGATATGAACTTTAACCACCTCGCAGATGACAAGATTTCCAGCTCCACCTTCAGTTCCTAAAGTAATAACGTCGTTTACCTTACATTCTATTGAAACTTTAGATTCCAGAACACGTGGTGGTGCAACGATTTCAGATTTAACCTCTGTTAAGCCTGCCTTTACAAATTCATTGATGTCTTCGGCATACTCTGTACTTGCCAATGATGCCTGATGAACGATTTCTTCTGTGACTATATTAATAACAACTTCCTTCGTCTCTAAAACATTTTCCAACGTATGTTTGGTAGTATTGTCTCTAACACGACGAGCTGGAGAAAATATTAAAGTTGGTGGATTGGCGCTAAATACATTAAAAAAACTAAACGGACTCAAGTTCACATTACCTTCTTTATCTACTGTACTTGCAAAAGCAATGGGTCTTGGAGCTACAGCCGATAATAAATAAGCGTGTAATTCTTTGGTAGAAACTTCACCTGGAGTGACAGTTTTAATTTTATAATGTGGCTTGATCATAAATAAGTAAATTTAGAAGTCCCCAATTTACGAATATTAGTTATGAAATGAAACCTTAAAACTTAGCTTCTTCTAATTCTAGGCTATTTTTAGCTATTTTTTTAGTATTACAGACTTAAAAAGTAAAAATCAAGTGAAATTCTGTAATTAGAAATAACACTTGACCTTTACAATACATTAAAGATTAATATCTATAAATTCATTTTTCTAGGCTTAATCATATTTTCTGGTTTCAGAATATCCTTCAACCTTTCCTCTTCCATTAATCCTTGCTTTAAAATTAAGTCATAAACCGATTCTCCAGTTTCTAAGGCTTCTTTGGCTAACTTGGTCGAAACTTCATATCCTAAATACGGATTTAATGCAGTCACTAAACTTATACTACTCATTACAAGTTCTTTGCATCTTTCTGCATTAGCTGTAATTCCATCAATACATCGTATACGGAGTGTTTTCATTCCGTTCATGAGCATTTCAACGTTTTCTAATAAAGAAAAAGCAATAACTGGTTCCATTACATTTAATTGCAACTGCCCCGCTTCTGAACCCATTGTTATGGTTAAATCATTACCAATTACTCTAAAGGCTATTTGATTTATAACTTCTGGAATTACAGGATTTACTTTACCAGGCATAATAGATGAACCTGGTTGAACTGCAGGCAGATTGATTTCATTGATTCCGGTGCGTGGTCCTGAAGACAACAATCTCAAATCATTTGAAATCTTAGATAACTTAATCGCTAATCTTTTAATGGTAGAAGAATTCATTATAAATACACCTGTATCACTAGTGGCCTCAATCATGTTGCTGGCTGCTTTCACTTTTAAATTAGTGATATCTCTTAGGTGTTCAATACAAAGTGGCGTGTAATCTGGATCAGAGTTTATGCCTGTACCTATAGCGGTAGCCCCCATATTAACCTCTAATAAAAGTTTTTTATTTTGTTGTAATCTATCAATTTCTTCTTTTAAGTTAGCAGCAAAAGCTTTAAACTCCTGTCCTAAGGTCATTGGCACTGCATCTTGCAATTGAGTACGCCCCATCTTAATAACTTTCTTGAACTCTTTGCCTTTGCTTTTAAAACTCTTAATTAATAATTTTAATTCCTTTTCTAAGGCTGTGATACTTCTATATAAAGCAATTTTGAGAGCAGTAGGATAAGCATCATTGGTAGATTGAGATAAATTAACATGATTATTGGGGTGGCAATATTCATATTCACCTTTTTTATGCCCCATGATTTCTAGCGCAATATTGGCAATAACTTCGTTTGCATTCATATTGGTAGAAGTTCCTGCTCCGCCTTGCATCATATCCACCACAAACTGAACATTGTATTTACCTGATTTAACAGCTTGACATGCTGAAATTATGGCTCCTGCTAATACAGGTTCTAGTAAACCTAAATCTCTATTAGCCTTAGCGGCAGCTTCTTTAACATCAGCAAAGGCATAAATAAATTCCGGATAATCATATAAATAAGATCCGCTAATCTCGAAATTTTCCATCGCACGCAAGGTCTGAACGCCATAATAAACTTCTTTAGGTACTTCTTTATCACCAATTAAATCATGTTCTAAACGGGTTTTTCCACTCAATGGCTTACTCATAAATTAGATTTTATTTTAATGTACCTAAGTTACAATTTTTGAAAGTTTTATTTTAAAAATTCAACATTTTTCTTTAAAAACGTATTTATTGCTTTCTTAATTTTTATAGTGTATAAATATTAATCTCTTAGCCTCAGTTCTGCGAATTAAATTATTCACTATTTATATTGATTTTCAATATGGTTATCACAATTATTAATTCTATATTTGTACTGAAACTTAAATACTCTTTATTATGAAAAATTTTATCCTAGTTGGGCTTATGCTCCTATGCGCAAATTTATTCCCACAAGTTGGTATTGACACCGACACACCCAATGGAGCTTCTATTTTAGATATTGTATCTACTGAGTAGGGTGTTCTCATTCCGAGATTAACTAGTACCGAACGTGATTCTAACCTAGCAGATAACGATATTAATACTGTGCCTCCAAATGGTGTAGTAAATACAGAAATTACTCCTGGTTTATTAATTTTCAACATCACTGAAAATGCTTTTGAGTTTTGGGATGGTATATTATGGAGACAATTATTCTACAATACTTCTACTGCAGCTGGAAATGCTGGTGCAGTAAAAATTATTGGACAAGAAGGGCCCTTAACACTTCCTTCCATTTCCCTTAGACATGGCGGAAGTAGATTTGGTCCAAGAAAAGAAATGAAATTTACCGAAGATTTAATATTTGCTCCTGCTCCAACTACAAGTTGGCCAGAGAATGAGCAAAATCCAGGGACATCTGAGACAATATATACAACATCAACTTTAACTCCTCCTGGTTCTACGACTCCAATGGGAAAAGTATGGCGTGAAAATCCGGTTTTAGGACAAGTACATGTATGGAGATTGAATGTATTAATAGGAACAGGATCGAATAGTTCAGGCTCATTAATGGCAGTCATGAGAAATCAAATGTCTGGATTTGAGGTTGTTGACATATCACAAATTCCTCATGGTTCGGCCACTGGAAATGTTTTGACTTTTTATTTCTATACAATAGCTGACGATGCAAGTTTAGATCCAGGTAGAGGTTATAAAATATTATTAGCTTCTGATACAGATTGTATAGTCACGTTTAAGGATTTAACGAGAATATCCTTATTCCAAGATTAATTATTTTCCTAACAATTCAATTTCAAATTAAAAATCCACCTTAGATTTCCTAAGGTGGACTTTTTTAATATTTCTTAAAAGGATGATATTACAACCAGTTTTTGAAATCTTTAAGGTTCTCCTTGACTTGGGTTAAAAACTGACTGGCATAAGCTCCATTAATCACTCTGTGATCATAGGAAATGGAAAGAATCATTTTCTTTCGTACGGCTAATTGTTCTATTCCGTCTTTTTCCACAACTCCAGCAGCAGATAGAATTTGTCCTAATGCTACTACCCCAACTTGTGGTTTACTAATAATCGGGGTTCCCGCAAGACTACCAAACATTCCAGTATTGCTAACTGTAAAGGTTGTGTTCTGAACGTCGTCATTGGCTAATTTTCCGGATTTCGCTTGTGCTGCTTTGTCATTAACGGCCTTTACCCATGATATGAAATCATAGTCTTGAGCTGCTTTTACATTCGGAACGATCAATTCTCCGTTAGCTAAAGAGGTTGCAAATCCTAAATTAATGTCCTTTTTGTGAATCCATTCATCAACATTCATCCAAGTATTTAATAATGGATAATCTTTTATAGCCTGAATAATAGCGTACTGGAAATAATGCGTGTAAGTTATTTTTGTTTCATTTTTCTTTAAGAAAGAATCTTTATGGTCTTCCCTATGCTTTACAATATTCGTTACATCCACTTCAGCGAAAGTCGTTACATGCGGAATTTCCATAAAAGATTGCTGCAAATGATCTGCTAACAACTTTTGCATACGGCTTAGCTCATTTAATGTATCTCCTTCAGCTAATTGTAGCTTCATTTTCTGACTAGAGAAACCGGTAGTTTTCGTTTGATTCTTTTCAGGATTTAAATATCTTAGAATATCCCTTTTCTGAATTCTACCACTCTCACCGGAACCTTTAATTTTCTCTAATTCGTTCAGCTCTAATCCAGCCTCTGTAGCAATCCTTCTAACTATCGGAGACAAGAAAGATTTACTTCCTTTATATGAATTGCTTTTTATGCTTTCAGAACTTTCCTCTGATTTACTAGTATTTGTATGGTTTATGGCCTCTTCTAATTTGATATGCTGAACATCTTTTTCATCGACTTCAAGCATACAAATTGGTGCACCCACTTCGGTTTCACCTTTTTCTGGAACCAAAATTTCCTTTAAAACACCTTCGTATTCGCAAGGCAACTCGCTTTCAACTTTATCCGTTCCAATAAGAACAAATAGTTCATCGCGCTCAATTTTATCCCCAGGCTTCTTAAACCATTCGATAATCGTAGCCTCTGAAACACTTTCTCCCATTTTAGGAAGAAGAATAGGAATTGTTATTTTGCTCATGTTTATTTAGTAAAAAGTATAAGGTAAAAAGTAGAAAGATTTATATCTTTTTTAATAAATATTCTCTAAAACTATAAATCATCTTTTGAACCTCCACTATCTCTTTTTTTATAGTTATATATTCTTCTTGGCTAATGAAATTTAATTCAAAAGAAATTTCAAGTTGAGTTTCGAGTTCGTAAGCTGATCCAAGAGCAATAGAAATCATTTGAGCATATTCTCGATTTCCTTTTCTACCACTTCCTTCTGCAATATTAGAAGAAATGGATACACATGATCTTCGGATTTGAGATGTTAGACCATAAATTTCTGATTTCGGAAATTGTGCTGTTAAAGCATAAATAGGGACGCACAATTTTCTTGCGCGTTCCCATATCTCTAATTTCCTAAAATCATTCATTGGTCTTTCGGCTTTCGACTCTATGCTTTCGACTTCGAAATTTATCCAAACGCATTAATTCCAGTGATGTCCATTCCTGTGATTAACAAGTGAACATCGTGGGTTCCTTCGTAAGTGATTACAGATTCTAAGTTGGCGGCGTGGCGCATCATTGGATAATCACCAACGATTCCCATTCCACCTAAAATCTGACGGCTCTCACGAGCGATATCTATAGCTATTCTCACGTTGTTTCTTTTCGCCATTGAAATTTGTGCTGGACTTGCTTTATCATCATTCTTTAATGTACCTAATCTCCAACATAATAATTGAGCTTTGGTAATTTCAGTTAAGAATTCAGCTAATTTTTTCTGTTGTAATTGGAAACCAGCTAATGGCTTACCGAATTGAGTTCTCTCTAAACTGTACTTAACTGCAGTTTCATAACAATCTATAGCCGCACCAATTACACCCCAAGAAATACCGTATCTAGCAGAGTTCAAGCAAGATAAAGGACCTTTTAGGCCTTTAATTTCTGGGAATAAGTTCTCTTTTGGAACTTTTACGTTTTCGAAGACTAATTCTCCTGTTTTAGAAGCACGTAGCGACCATTTATTGTGAGTTTCTGGCGTTGTAAAACCTTCCATTCCTCTTTCTACCACCATTCCTCTAATTACTCCTTCTTCGTCTTTAGCCCAAACAACAGCTATATCTGCAATAGGTGAATTAGTAATCCACATTTTCGCACCGTTTAGTACAACGTGGTCACCTTTATCTACAAATTTAGTTTCCATTCCCGCTGGGTTAGAGCCATGGTTAGGTTCAGTAAGACCAAAACAACCAATCAATTCTCCCGTAGCTAATTTTGGTAACCATTTCATTTTTTGTTCCTCAGTAGCATATTCATGAATAGGGAACATTACCAATGAAGATTGAACTGAAGCTGAAGAACGAACGGCAGAATCACCTGCTTCTAATTCTTGCATAATCAGACCATAAGAAATTTGATCTAAACCTGCTCCACCATATTTTTCTGGAATATATGGCCCTAAAGCACCAATTGCTCCCAATTTTTTCATTAAATCTGGTATATCCGTATGATCATGAGCATGTTGGTCGATCACTGGTTTAATTTCTTGATTTACAAAATCACGAACAGCTCCACGCACCATTTTGTGCTCCTCTGTCAGTAAATCATCAATCTGATAATAGTCTGTGTTTATTTGCATCTGATTATTAATTATTTTCTTTGAAGTAACTTTTAATTATTGTTTAAATTGTCTTTTCTATGCACATTTTTGAAATGCATCATAACCCACAAATTTAATAAATACTTTCTTATTTAGAAGCCTTTCACCTTGAATTAAATCTACATTCATCACTTCTTTTAATCCTTTATACTATTAGGTACAAAACTCAAATTTTAAGAATTAACTATTTTATTTTGTTGATAATATGTTCACATCTTAAAAGACATTTTCTAATAGAGAGTCAAAATATTATACCTATTTTTGAGTCAAATTATAAATCTTCTTTTAGCTAAATTTATCTCTTCATCGAGATACGACAAAGGGGAATCACGTTAGAATCGTGAGCTGTTGCGCAACTGTGATAGGATGAATTTCCTTAAGCCAGAATACCTTTTTAGCTATAAGACTTTATCTTTCGCATGAAAAGTAAAAGTCTACAAAGCTTGAGTTGTTTCATTAGCTCAAAGCCTCGTTCCTTTACTTTTTATGTTTTTAAGAGAAATTAAATTAAAAGCATATTATGAGTATTTTTAGTCCACGTCAAGCCTATAAACCTTTTGAGTATCCAGAAATAACACAATTCACAGACAGTATCAATAAAAGTTTTTGGGTTCATTCAGAAATTGACTTCACAGCAGATGTTCAAGATTTTCAAAGTCATTTAATGCCTCATGAACAACAAATCATTAAAAAATGTTTGTTGGCAATTGCGCAAATCGAAGTGAATGTAAAAAGCTTTTGGGGAAATCTTTATCAACACTTACCCAAACCTGAGTTTAATGGATTGGGAAGCACCTTTGCCGAATGTGAATTTAGACATTCAGAGGCTTATTCTCGCCTATTAGAAGTGCTTAACTATACCAATGAATTCGAGAAATTAGAGCAAGTTCCTGCTATTTCTGAACGTATCGCCTATCTTAAAAAAGCTTTAAAAAATGCTAAATCTGACCAGAATGAAGAGTATCTCTTTTCTTTAATTCTTTTCTCCATCTTAGTTGAGAATGTTTCTCTTTTTAGTCAGTTTGGGATTATACTTTACTTTACAAGGTTTAAAGGTTATTTGAAAAACACGAGTAATATCATCGCCTGGACTTCTATTGATGAACAAATTCATGCCAATGCGGGCATTCATATTATAAATATCATTCAAGAGGAATTCCCAGAGTTTTTAGATCAAGAAGCTCAAGATAAAATCACAGAAATCATAAAAGAATCTATGTCCGTAGAATCTAGAATTCTCGATTGGATTTTTGAAGAAGGTGAACTCGAGATGATTTCTAAAAAGGACATCATGAACTTCATGAAATTTAGAGTAGATGATAGTTTATCTAAAATTGGACTAAGCAAAATTTATCATATCACTTCAGAGCAATATGCTCCTATGAAGTGGTTTGAAGAAGAAGTTTTTTCAAATAGTTTAGATGATTTCTTTGCTAAACGTCCAGTTGATTACACCAAACACGATAAAAGCATTACTGCATTAGATTTATTTTAAGATGACACAAAATACAATTCAAGAAAGAATGTATAGTTCCAAAACAAGCATATTCAAAGTCGTGTTTCCCAATACAACCAATCATTATAATACGCTATTTGGTGGTACTGCTATGCACATGATGGATGAAGTTGCTTTTATTACAGGAACTAGGTTTTGTAGAAAAAGTATTGTTACAATTTCCTCTAGTAAAATAGACTTTACGAAACCTATTCCAGCGGATTCTATTGTAGAATTGATTGGAGAAGTGGTTGAAATTGGAAATACAAGTATGAAGGTAAAAGTTGAAGTATTTAGAGAAAATATGTTTGATGATATGCGAGATAAATGTATTGAAGGTCTATTCACATTTGTGGCCGTAGATGAAAATAAAAAGCCTGTTAAAATTATAGATTAATGGAAAAATATTGGTGGTTGAACCACGAAAGTGAACAAATCCTAAATCGAGGTTATTTACTGAAAGGAGAAACAGTTGAAGGTGCTATAGATAGAATTACTACAGCAGCCTGCAAACGATTATATAAGCCTGAGTTAAAAGAAAAATTCACGGAAATCATAGAAAATGGTTGGATGAGCTTAAGCTCTCCCATCTGGGCCAACATGGGAACAGAAAGAGGTTTGCCTATTTCATGTTTTAATGTTCATGTTCCAGATTACATAGAAGGAATTACCCATAAATTGGGAGAAGTTATCATGCAAACCAAAATTGGAGGAGGAACGTCGGGCTACTTTGGTGAGTTACGCGCTCGCGGAAGTACGGTTACCGACAACGGAAGAAGTAGCGGTGCGGTTAGCTTTATGAAATTATTTGATACAGCCATGGATACTATTTCTCAAGGAGGGGTTCGTAGAGGTGCATTCGCGGCTTATTTAGATATTGATCACGAAGATATTTTAGAGTTTTTAAGTATTAAAAACATTGGAAACCCTATTCAAAATCTATTCTATGGCGTTTGTGTTCCAGATTATTGGATGCAAGAAATGATAGATGGTGATATGGAAAAAAGAAATATTTGGGCAAAAGTGCTGGAATCTCGTCAGCAAAAAGGATTGCCTTATATTTTCTATACCGATAATGTTAATAGAAATAAACCACAAGTTTATAAAGATTTAAACTTAAAGATTAACGCAAGTAATCTTTGCTCTGAAATCATGCTTCCATCTACGGAAGAAGAGTCATTTATATGCTGTTTATCCTCCATGAACTTGGAATTATACGAAGAATGGAAAGATACGGATGCAGTGAAATATGCCATTTATTTCTTAGATGCTGTACTTCAAGAATTTATAGTTAAAACAGAAAATAACTATTATTTAGCTTCTGCCAACAGGTTTGCAAAAAGACATAGATCTTTAGGTTTGGGTGTTTTGGGTTGGCATTCCTATTTACAAAAGAACATGATACCCTTTGAAGGAATGAAAGCCAAACAATTGACTTCAGAAATCTTTAAAAATATTCAATCGAAAGCCGAACAAGCAACAATGGAGTTAGCGGATATTTATGGCGAGCCAAAGATTTTAGAAGATTACGGTCGCAGAAATACAACATTATTGGCCATTGCTCCTACGACCTCGTCTTCAGCTATTTTAGGTCAAAGTTCTCCAGGAATTGAACCTTTTAGTAGTAATTATTACAAAGCAGGTTTGTCTAAAGGTAATTTCATGAGAAAGAATAAATACTTGAAAAAATTATTAGAGGAAAAAGGATTGGATAATGAAGATACTTGGAGAAGTATTATGTTGAATCAAGGAAGTGTGCAGCATTTAAACGAGTTGACACAGGAAGAAAAAGATGTTTTCAAAACGTTCAAAGAAATTAGTCAATTAGAAATTATACAACAAGCCTCTATTCGACAAAAATTTGTAGATCAGTCACAGAGTTTGAACTTAAATATTCCTTCGGCTTTATCTATTAAAGAGGTAAATCAATTAATGATTGAAGCATGGAAATTAGGCATTAAAACCTTGTATTATCAAAGAAGCCAAAGTGTCTCTAAAGATTTGGTCAGCAATTTGGTTCAATGTAGCAGCTGCGAAGCATAGTCTCTTATATTTAATTTTAATAAAAAATCCCAAAACAAGAATTTTCAAGGTTTGGGATTTTGTTTTGTCTTAATTTCGGCTTTAGTATTTCCAAAGTCTTAATAATTTCTCTTCTAATTCCTTCGTTGGTAAGAATTGTTTTTCTAATTCTGCATCAAACGGAACAGCTGTGTTCATAGAGGCTACACGCATTACAGGAGCATCTAAATATTCAAAACAAGCCTCTGAAATTACCGCGGAAATTTCTCCACCAAATCCTCCGATTTCAACATCTTCGTGTAAAACTAAAGCCTTTCCAGTTTTCTTAACAGATTCGATTACAGTTTCTTTATCCCAAGGAACTAATGTTCTTAAGTCAATTAGATCAGCTTTAATTTCTGGATTTTTAGCTAATAATTCTAAGGCCCAATGAACGCCTAAACCATAAGTAACAATCGTAATGTCTTCACCTTTGGTATGGAATCTAGCTTTACCAAAAGGCAGAGTATAATATCCTTCGGGAACATTTGATTTTAAAGTTCTATATAGCTTTTTGTGCTCGAAGAACATTACAGGGTTCGGGTCTGCAAATGCTTGTAATAATAATCCTTTGGCGTCTTCTGGCGTAGATGGATATACCACTTTTAATCCCGGTGTATGCGTAAACCATGCTTCTGTAGATTGAGAATGATAAGGTCCAGCAGCTACACCAGCACCGGTTGGCATTCGAACGACCACATCGGAGTTTTGCTGCCAACGATAATTTGATTTTGCTAGATTATTCACGATTTGATTAAATCCTTCGGTCACGAAATCAGAAAATTGCATTTCTACCATGGCTTTGTAGCCTGAAATAGATAAACCTAAGGCAGAACCAACAATGGCAGCTTCACATAATGGCGTATTTCGAACTCGATCTTCGCCATATTTTGCTAATAATCCATCGGTAATCTTGAACACACCACCATAATCAGCAATATCTTGCCCCATTAAAACTAACTTCGGATGCTCGTCCATGGCCATTTGAATCGCTTCTGCAATGGCATCGACAAATCTTAATTCACGATTTTCGACTTTTTTAGGTTGATGAACATCGTTATCAAACGGCGCATACATATCAGCTAATTCCATTTCTCTGTTAGGAACAACCTTCGGTTCTGCATCGGCAATCGCCAATTCATCCATGACCAATTTTTCAAATTCAGCTTTGGTAGCATCAATGAATTCTTGATCGATAATATAGTTCTCTAATAACTCCTTTTCAAATCTTGTTAATGGATCTTTATCTTCCCAACTATCGATAAGCCCTTCTGGATAATAAGCTGTACCACTCGCCTCTTCGTGTCCACGCATTCTGAATGAGTTACACTCAATTAATACCGGACGAGGATTTTCTCTAATTTCTTCTGCCCAATGAGAAACAGTTTCATAAACCTCCATAAAATTATTTCCATCGATAGAAACGGCTTCGATGCCATATCCGATCCCTTTATCAGCAAAAGATTCCATTCTAAACTGTTGAGATGATGGCGTAGATAATCCCCATTGGTTATTTTCTACAATAAAAATCACAGGAAGTTGCCAAACGGCAGCAACGTTGATAGATTCATGAAAATCTCCTTCACTCGCTCCACCATCACCCGTAAATACCAAACAAGCATGTTTGTTTTTCTTTAGTTTATTGGCCAAAGCGATTCCGTCGGCAACTCCCATTTGAGAACCTAAATGAGAAATCATTCCAACGATTTTATAATCATGCGTTCCAAAGTGAAACGAACGATCGCGACCTTTTGTGAAACCATTTTCTTTTCCTTGAAATTGGGAAAATAATCTTCTTAAAGGAATATCTCTAGCCGTAAAAACACCTAAGTTTCGATGCATTGTAAGCATATACTCCTCTGGATCCATGGCAAGTGTACAACCCACGGAAATACCTTCTTGACCCCAAGATGAGAACCATTTAGAAATTTTACCTTGTCTAAGAGAAATCAACATGCGCTCCTCTATCACGCGAGGTAGCAACAGCTTTTTATAAAAGCCCTGAAGTTGTTCGGGCGTGTATTTTTGTAAGTTCAAGTCTTAAATTTTGTAAGGGTTAAAATTAGGAAGATTTACTATAAGTTAAAAGAAAATCAGCAAAGATATTTCCTAGATAAATTCTCACTTCTTTAACAAAAAAATGCCCTTTGAAATTATTCAAAGGACATTTAATTCTAAATTAAAATATTAATTTTAATGTTTTTCACTCCAAGCATTATAACCACCATCTAAATCTTTAATGGTTTCAAATCCTTCTTCCTCAAGAATTTCAGCTGCTTTTTGACTTCTCTTGCCAGAACGGCAATAAACATAAACTGGCTTAGATTTGTCTAATTTTTGAATTTCTTCTTTAAATTTCTCTGTTTTTAAGACATCGATATTAGTAGCATCACCGATATAACCTTCTTCATATTCTTCAGCAGTTCTTACATCCAACAATTGAATATCATCTGATTGAATTTCTTGTTCGAATTGTTCAACACTTAGAACATTTCCTTCTTCATTTTGTACTTGTACTTCTTGTTTACAACTTAGGGCAAACAAAAAGGTTAATATAATAATTACGTGTTTCATGTTATTTTGGTTCTCCAGTTAATAGGCAAATTTCTTTGGTTACTATTCCTGTTTGTGCAATATCTTTAAATCCACCTGCAATATCGATTAAATTATGATATCCTCTACTCTTTAATATAGAAGCAGCAATCATTGATCTATAACCTCCTTGGCAATGGATATAGAAAGTTTTTTCTTGAGGGAATTCAGCTAAGTGATCATTTAAATTTGATAATGGGGTGTGTTCAGCTTTCTCAACGTGTTGAGAAGTGAATTCGCCATCTTTTCTGACATCAAATACAGGGATGTCTTCTGATTTATAAATTTCAGCGAACTCTTCAGCATTGATAGAAGTCACTGTATCTATTTCTTTATCAGTTTCCTGCCATGCATTGAATCCTCCTTTTAAGTATCCTAATACATTATCAAAACCAACTCTTGCCAATCTTGTAACCGCTTCTTCTTGTTGACCTTCTTCGGTAACTAATAAAATGGGCTGTTCTACATCTTTAACTAAAGCTCCTACCCAAGGCGCAAAATGACCATTTAATCCAATGAAAATAGACCTTGGTATATGTCCTTCTGAATAAGATTTTTGATTTCTAACATCTAAAATCAAAGCTTCATTTTGATTAGCAACTAATTCAAATTCTTCTGGTGTTAAAGCTTTTAAACCTCTTTCTTTAACTTCATCAAAATCTTCGTAACCAGATTTGTTCATCTGTACATTCATAGGAAAATAAGCTGGTGGTTCAGCTATTCCATCCAATACAGCCTCAATAAACTCTTCTTTGGTCATATCTGCTCTCAAAGCATAGTTGGTAGCTTTTTGATTCCCTAAAGTATCAACGGTTTCTTTACTCATGTTTTTACCACAAGCTGAACCAGCACCGTGACCTGGATAAACTGTAATATCATCAGCTAAAGGCATGATTTTATTTCTTAAACTATCATATAAAATACCTGCTAGCATTTCAGATGTTAATTCATTTCCTTTTTGCGCTAAATCTGGTCTTCCAACATCTCCTAAGAATAAAGTATCTCCCGAGAAAATTGCCACATCTTTTCCGTTCTCATCTCTTAATAGATAAGTCGTACTTTCCATGGTATGTCCTGGTGTGTGTAAGGCTACAATCGTAACATCCCCAACCTTAAACTCTTGATTATCCTCTGCAACAATTACATCATAATTTGGTTCTGCTGTTGGACCATAAACGATGGGTGCATTGGTTTTCTTAGACAAACTTAAATGTCCACTCACAAAATCTGCGTGAAAGTGAGTTTCAAAAATGTATTTCAATTTTACATTATCTTTTTCTAATTTATCTAAATAAGGTTGCACTTCTCTTAATGGATCTATAATCGCGGCTTCACCATTAGAAGTTATATAATAAGCACCTTGTGCCAAACAACCTGTATATATTTGTTCTATATTCATCTTTAATATTTTTTACAAATGTATCATTATGTTAATAAACTCATCGTAATCAAAGTTACATGTTAGGAGTATCAAAAGTCTATTAACTTAATTTGATTTCTACCAATTTCAATTTTTCCTTGATTTTCTAATTTCTTTAGTAGTCGAGAGATAACTACCCTAGACGAATTAAGATGACTTGCTAATTCTTGATGGGTAACAATAATGTTGGTATCACCCGAAACCATGGCTTTGTCTTTTAGGAATTGATAAACTCTTTGATCTAATTGCTGAAAAGCCATGGCATCGATCACATCTAAGAGTTCATTTACTCTCTCGAAATAGCTTTGCATAACAAAGGCTCTCCATTCATCATATTTAACCATCCATTCATCTAATTTCTGAATCGGAATCATTACTAATTTAACATCGGTCTCAGCCTCGGCTCTAACTTCACTTTGCTTATTTCCCATGCAACAATTTAATGTAAAAGCACAGGTATCACCTCTCTCCAAGAAATAAAGCAATAATTCTTGTCCGTTTTCATTTTCTCTTAAGATACGAATAGCACCATCCAACAATAGCGGTAAATGTCTAAAAGTAACACCATAGTCCATAATTTCTTCGCCAGCTTTAAACTCACGATAAACTCCTAATTCTTCAATCTCCTGTAAGAGTTTTGGATTAAATAAGTAGCCGTATTGGGCTTTCAGCAATTCCTTCATAGTTGTAAAATTATCAATTTTGAATGAATACCTAGATATAATAAGTGAATATTAGGATAGTCTTAAGAATTATTTCTATTTATTTTGTAACTAAAAAGCCTCAAAATTTAGAATTTATCCCCTAGTAGAAATTTTTATTCTTAAATAATAGCTAAAATCTAGCTTTCATGACCTTATATTAAGGTATAGGCGATTGAAATATTTATCTTTGCAAAATGCAATTTAAGCTTAAATCTGACTATAAACCCACAGGTGATCAACCTCAAGCTATTAAGGAATTAACCCAAGGCTTGAATCAAGGTGATCCATTTCAAACTTTATTAGGTGTAACGGGATCTGGTAAAACTTTTACAGTAGCCAACGTAATTACTGAAGTTCAAAAACCAACCCTTGTGTTGGCACATAATAAAACTTTGGCGGCTCAATTATACATGGAGTTTCAAGAGTTTTTCCCGGACAATGCCGTGGAATATTTTGTATCCTATTATGATTACTACCAACCAGAAGCTTTTATTCCAACTTCAGGAACTTATATCGAAAAGGACTTATCAATAAACGAGGAGATTGAAAAGTTAAGATTAAGTACTACTTCCTCTCTTCTATCAGGAAGAAGAGATATTTTGGTGGTGGCATCGGTTTCATGTTTATATGGTATTGGTAATCCAACTGAGTTTCATAAAAACGTTATTAATATTGAGAAAGGACAGCGAATTGCGCGAACTCATTTCTTGCACAACTTGGTGAATGCGTTGTATTCTAGAAGTGCTGTAGATTTTGGACGAGGTAATTTTAGAGTTCTTGGAGATGTTGTTGAAATTTTCCCTGCTTATGCAGATGATGGAATTAGAGTTCATTTCTTTGGAGATGAAATCGAGGAAATTGAGTCTTTTTCTGTTGGAAGTGGAAATAGAATTTCCAATTTTGATAAAATGAATATTTATCCGGCGAACATCTTCGTAACTTCTCCTGATACAATGCAAAACGCAATTCATCAGATTCAAATTGATTTAGGAAAACAAGTTGAGTATTTTCAAGATATAGGTAAGAATTTAGAAGCTAAAAGGCTAAAAGAAAGAACAGAATTCGATGTTGAGATGATGAAAGAGTTAGGCTATTGCTCTGGAATTGAGAATTATTCTCGATATTTAGATGGAAGACTTCCAGGAACACGTCCGTTCTGTTTATTAGATTACTTTCCAAATGATTATCTTATGGTTGTTGATGAGTCACACGTTACGATTCCACAGGTACATGCTATGTATGGTGGAGATAGAAGTCGTAAGGAAAATTTGGTGGATTACGGTTTTAGATTGCCAGCTGCTATGGACAATAGGCCATTAAAGTTTGAGGAATTTGAAGCTTTACAAAACCAAGTTATTTATGTTTCGGCTACACCCGCTAATTATGAATTAGAAAAATCTGAAGGTGTAGTGGTTGAACAAATTATTCGTCCAACAGGTTTATTAGATCCACCGATTGAAATTCGACCTTCTTTAAATCAAATGGATGATTTGATGGAAGAAATTCAAAAGCGTGCTGAAATTGATGAGCGTGTCCTCGTTACTACTTTAACCAAAAGAATGGCCGAGGAATTGACTAAATTCTTGACGCGCTATGGTGTAAGAACTCAATATATTCACTCTGATGTGGATACTTTGGATCGTGTTCAAATCATGGAAGATTTAAGAATCGGTAAGTTTGATGTATTGGTTGGAGTAAATTTACTAAGAGAAGGTTTAGACTTACCTGAAGTTTCTTTGGTGGCTATTTTAGATGCGGATAAAGAAGGTTTTTTAAGAAGTCATAGATCTTTAACCCAAACCTCTGGTAGAGCTGCGAGAAACGTAAATGGTCGTGTAATAATGTATGCGGATAAGATTACGGAATCTATGCAAAAAACCATAGATGAAACAGAACGTAGACGAGAAATTCAAATTCAATATAATACAGATCATAACAAGAAACCAGAACCATTAGTGAAGAAGATTAATCGAATTAAGCGCGAGGCTGACTTCGAGAAAAATCCATATGTTCAGAAATCGGCGGTTATTATGGCAGCATCAGAGCGACCAGAATATGGTGATGATGTAGATATTGAAAAGTTAATTGAGCAAAAAACCAAAGCCATGGAAAAGGCAGCTAAAGATTTAGATTTTATTCAAGCGGCGGCTTTGCGAGATGAAATTAAGGCACTTAAAGAACAAGTGGAATCTTAAAATCATTATTTTAATTTTTAATTAAGATAAAACTTAGGAATGTGAAGTTTATATTTCACAGCAATACTTCTGATTAAAATAATTATCAGAATGGTTGAGACTTGTACCAATTGTGATGAAAATCCTGGAATGTAAGTCATGATAATAAATGCTGAACCTCCAATAATACAGGCAGTTGCGTATATTTCTTTTCTTAATAACAAAGGAATACGATTGATTAAAATATCTCTTAAAACCCCACCAAAACATCCTGTGATAGTTCCCAGGGTTAGGCAAATAACAGGATGATGTCCGAATTCTAATCCTTTTTGAACACCAATAATGGTGAAGAGCCCAAGTCCAATTGAATCGAATATAAATAAAGTATTCTTGTATTTCTTTTCTATGGACCTAAAAATCATAGAGAAAATAGCCGTAACAAAAATAACCGTACAGATAAGCATGTCGTGCATCCAAAACACAGGAGCGTCTAACAATAAATCACGAATGGTACCTCCTCCTACGGCAGTGGCGAAGGCAATAATCAAAACACCAAAGGGATCTAGTTTATATTGCATGGCAGCAAAAGCCCCAGACATAGCAAAAGCAATCGTTCCAATTACCTCAATGAGAAGGGAGAAGTTTTCGTGAAATAAGAAAGTTGCAAACATAAGTTAGGTTGAAATCACAAATATGAGAATGTTTTGCGTAATTTAACAATTTCTTATGGATGAGTTTAAACATGAATAATTTGAGAATATTTATTGCTGCAGATGGATTATGTTGATAATATATGGGGATAAATAATCTATTAATCTTATTTTTACCAAAATTGATATTATATGTTCAACTTATTTTCATCGAAAAAGAAAGTAAAACCAACTGAAATAACAGATTCCAATTTCAATGATTTGGTTTTTAATTCAGAAGAACCAGTTGTTTTAGACTTCTACGCAACTTGGTGTCAACCTTGTCATGTGATGGTTTCTCTCATCAATCGTTTGGTAAAAGAAGAAGATGTGCAAGGAAAAGCACTTATTGCCAAGGTTGATATTGACGCAAATCCTGCCTTGGCCAAGCATTTTGAGATTAAATCGGTTCCTACGCTTTTATATATTTATAAAAACAAGGTTTATGAAAGACAAGCTGGATTAGTTCCTTATCCTTTATTAAAAGATAAAGTTTTAAAGTTTTCAGAAGACGTTCAATAAAGATTTTTAACTAACTTCATTAAACAATTATAAATAAAAGAAGGCTCAGAGTTATAAAAACTTTGAGCCTTTTGTAATAAACTAAATTTACAGTTTATCCTCTTCCCGCGTTTGCGTGGCGGTCTTTTAGCATATTTGTAAACTCTTTGTGATTGATTAAATCAGAAATATTTACATGCATACGATATCTCCAATAATGTGGGAAAACTGCCGGAACATTTATTCGCTCAATTTCCTCATTTGGATTTCTAAGCTCTGAATGCATTCCCAAGAACTCTTGTAATGGAATTACTGACAACAAAGCAGGCGAATATAAATGTTGATCAACTATAATCGAAAGCAATTCCTCAGATAATTCTTCCGGAGCAGCTCCTATTTTACCCATCATGTTATTATAAAAATACTGTGTGGCTTCTCTATCCTCTTTCCACCACTGGCGCAGTGTAGAAGTATCATGCGAAGATGGCGATACAACAGACAAATATGGTGCGTGATGCGGATTAGAGAACTTAATTTCTTCGTCTGAAGGCATTCTCTGAACTTGTAATGACATAATCGCTAAATCATGCATCACCTGAGGAACAACCTTTGGAACCATCCCTAAATCTTCTCCACAAGTCAACATATTGGTGGCTTGTTTTAAAGCAGGAAGCTTCTCTAGTCCTTTCGCCTTCCAGAATTGTTCTTGACGATTATAGAAATAATCTAAGTAAAGCGCATATAATTTATCCTGGGTGTCTTTTGCTAACCATTTGAAATTATTGGTTTCGTGTAAAGCATATCTTGGATGTAATCGTACCTCGTCTACATCTTCTTTAATGAACAATACATTGGCAGCTAATTCTAACAATCGCTCTAAATGTCCGTGATCTGCAGCTAATGCATTTTTAATTTTTCGTTGGGTATTGAATTCTTCTTTAAACCTTAATTCACCAAAGTCATTCTTAAAATCAAAATAAGTACTAACTACTTCTTCTGTTTCTGAACCAAAGTACATTCTTATTAAGTCATAATGTAAATAAGGTTCAATCAAGCGCTCAAGATCTAAATGAATTCCTCGATAGTTTAATTCATCTAAACTAATAGGTAATGCCGGTTCAAAACGACCTAAAATACCTTGAGTTGCGCTTAAAGGAATCTGCCAAATTCTAAAGAATCCTAGAATATGATCTATCCTAAAGGCATCAAAATATCTTGACATAAATTGGAATCTACTTTTCCACCAAGCAAAATTATCCTCTTTCATGCGAGGCCAATTATAGGTTGGGAATTCCCAGTTCTGACCTAAAACAGCAAAATCATCTGGTGGCGCGCCTGCTTGTTGATCCATGTGGAATAACTCCGGATTCCACCATGCATCGACACTGTAACGATAAATACCAATCGGCAAATCACCTTTTAAAGTTAAATTCAGTTTGTGTAACTCTTCTACTGCTTTAGATAATTGTTCGTGTAATTGCCACTGAACGAAAACATAAAACATAACAGCATCTAAATCCTTGCTCTTTGCCCCAAACATTCTCGTTAATGTAGCTTTAGAACTTTTAGCATGTAATTTCCATTGGGTGAAATCGGCTGTTTGGTTTTTATCCCTAAGAACACAGAAGGCTGCATATGGTTTAACCCAATCTTCATTTTCTTTTAAAAATAATTTAAAGTTTTTATCTGCTAAAATTTCATTTTTATTGTTCTTAAAGTAATTTTTTAAAAACTCGGTTTTAAAATTATTTACCAACTCATAATCTACATTATCTAAAGCATTTAACTTTTTAGTTTGGTCTTCAATTACTTTCTTTTCAGCAGCAGTTAATTTAAACTTAAGACTACTTAGGTTTAAATACATTGGATGCAAGGCATAAACTGAAATGGCAGCATATGGATAAGAATCAGTCCAATCGAATTTAGCCGTAGTATCATGAATTGGCAGAATCTGAACCATAGAGAAACCTGCCTCCTTAGCCCACTTACCAAAGTCAATTAAATCTAAAAACTCACCAACTCCCACTCCATTTTCTGAACGAAGAGAAAAGACTGGAACAGCAACTCCACTTCCTTTCCACTGTGTATGTGGCGGTTGTCTAAATCCGGTATCGTGATAAATCAAAAACTCCTCATCTTTAGCAGGTTGTGCTACACGATTGCTTCCTGTCTCGTAATATTTAACTTCTTTTGTTTTCGCGTTTACTACCAAATACTTGTATGTAATGGGTTCTTTGGCTGAAGAAAGATCTACAGAAAGGGACCAGTTTCCTTTGCCATCACAGTACATCGGGAGAGCCTTATCCTCATCCCAATTTGCCAGAGCATCTACACTACCCACCATAAACATAGCTTCATCAGGTTGCAAAGTCCTAAAACTAAGTCTGAATTGATGTGTATATTTCTTTAACTTTCGTTGCTTTTTAGCTGGAAGTTTTGCGCCGATGTGTTCAAAGAATTCTGTGCTAAGATTAAACTCCGGTAGATTGGGATAATTCCATGAATCAATCAATACAATCTCCTTTTTTGTCGTTGGATTATTGAAACTTCTTTTAGCCCATTCTTCGGTAATACTTTGGTCGCGATCGTCCTTAATAAAATATAGATATTCAAATTCCTTGGATTTGAAATCTAGGTTTACAGACCATTCGGACTCGTTGGTGTAATTTAATGGTACTGCTTTTTCTTTGTCCCAATTACCTAACTCATTACAGTTTCCTGTTAAATAAATTTGCTGTCCAAAGGCACTTTTGAAAACTACTTTAAATTTTAAATTCACGGTGTATCTTAATTATGCAAGCAATATCTTTAAAAAAATACTAAAATCCTATAATTTTGATGAAAATATCTTTTTAAGATAGGAATTAGATGTATTAAATAATAATTTGGTTTTAAAACTTGTGTGAAATTAAAAAATGCCATAATTATTACTTCAAATCTTTTTTCACCTACCACTTTAAATTTCTTATTTTTGCAAGAATATAAACTTTTTAATGGCGAAGAAAACTAAAGATACATCAAAACCTAAATTTACAATAAACTGGGCCATGCTACGAATGGTCTCGGGCATTATTTTAATCTTTACGGGTGTCGTCATGTTGCTTTCATTTATCTCCTATCTTTTGAATTGGAAAGAAGATCAAAGTCAGCTCAATACATGGAACGACCCAGCATTCGAAGTAAAGAATATCTTTGGAAAATTAGGAGTTTGGTTTGGTGATAGTTTTATTTATCAGGGATTAGGTGCAATTTCTATTTTTTTAGCATTGTGGTTTATCTTAATCGGAGCACTTATAATTTTTAAGCTTAATAAATTCCCTATATTAAGAACAACTTTAACGATGTTGTTCTTTTTAATTTGGTCACCCTTATTCTTAAGTTTTATTATTCCAAATCATCAAATCTTTGGAGGACGCATGGGATTTGAATTAAAAATGTATTTAATGGATTTGGTAGATTTCTTAGGAATCATCCTAATACTTGTCTTCTCATTCTTGTTATTTGCTGTAATGGAATGGAGAATTACACCAGAAAAGATTGCTAATAAAATAAAAGAAGATCGTTTAGCCAAAGATTTACGTAGAGAGGAGAAAGAAGCTAAAAAACAGAAGATTAAAGAGGAAAAAGAATTAAATAAAAAAGAGTTCATACAAGAAGAACCACAAGAAGAAGTGGCGGCAGAAACGCCTTTACCAACACCAAGTCCCAAGAAGTCTTTTGACACGACTACAGCTGATGATGAGTTAGAACCATTTAAAGTATCTGCGAGTTCTCAGAAAACAGAAAAACCAAAAGCTGAACCTACATCTAAGCCACAGCCTAAGGAAGAAAAGAAACAGGAAGTTGTTTTTGAGCCTGAAATTAAAGAAATTATTATTGAGCCTCATAAAGAAGGTGACGTTGCTTTAACGGTTGAAACCACAAAGGAAGAGGCCGTTACTGATGGTAGTGTTAGCAATCAATTGGTAGAAAAATTTGGGGAGTTTGATCCAACCTTGGAATTATCGAAATATAAGTTTCCTACCCTAGATTTGTTGAGAGAATACGAAGGAGGAAATGATGTTTCAATTGATCAAGTAGAGCTAGAATCTAATAAAGATAAAATTGTTGATACCTTAGGTAATTATGGTATTAACATCGATTCTATTAAAGCGACCATTGGACCAACAGTTACTTTATATGAGATTGTGCCCGAAGCGGGTGTTAGAATTTCTAAGATTAAAAATCTAGAAGATGATATTGCTTTAAGTTTGAGCGCATTAGGCATTAGAATTATTGCTCCTATTCCTGGTAAAGGTACCATTGGAATTGAGGTTCCGAATTCAAATCCTACTATGGTGAGTATGCGCTCGGTGATTTCTTCGCAAAAATTCCAGACTTCTAAAATGGAATTACCAATTGCTTTTGGTAAAACCATTTCTAATGAAACCTTGGTGGTTGACTTAGCAAAAATGCCTCACATGCTGATGGCAGGTGCTACAGGACAAGGTAAATCTGTTGGATTGAATGCTATCATTACTTCTTTATTATATAAGAAACATCCAGCAGAGTTAAAGTTTGTGATGGTCGATCCAAAGAAAGTAGAGTTAGCTCTTTACAACAAGATTGAAAGACATTTTTTAGCAAAACTACCTGATTCAGAGGATGCTATCATTACAGACAACCAGAAGGTAATCAACACCCTGAATTCTCTTTGTATTGAAATGGACGATCGTTATGATTTGCTAAAGGATGCGTACGTTCGTAATATCAAAGAATATAATGAGAAGTTTAAGGCAAGAAAATTAAGTCCAGAAAGCGGACATAGATTTATGCCTTATATCGTTTTGGTGGTAGATGAGTTTGCTGATTTAATCATGACCGCAGGTAAAGAAGTTGAACAACCGATCGCTCGTTTAGCTCAATTAGCACGTGCGGTAGGAATTCATTTGATTATTGCTACGCAGCGTCCATCGGTGAACGTAATTACAGGAATTATTAAAGCCAACTTCCCGGCGAGAGTTGCGTTTAGAGTAACTTCTAAAGTAGATTCTAGAACCATTTTAGACTCAGGCGGAGCAGATCAGTTGATTGGTAAGGGTGATATGCTTTATACCACTGGAAATGAATTAATACGTATACAATGTGCCTTTGTTGATACGCCAGAAGTAGATGATGTTGCAGACTATATAGGAAGCCAAAAAGGTTATCCAGATGCTTATATGCTACCAGAATATGAAGGGGAAGATGGTGGAAGTGGCGATCCATTAGATATAGATCCCAACGATAGGGATTCATTGTTTAATGATGCTGCAAAAATTGTGGTAGCAACACAATCTGGTTCGGCTTCACTTCTACAGAGAAAATTAAAAATTGGCTACAATCGCGCAGGTAGAATTATCGATCAATTAGAGGCTAACGGAATCGTAGGAAACTTTGAAGGAAGCAAGGCGCGTGACGTACTAGTAAAGGATGAAGTGAGTTTGGAACAAATATTGAATAATGAGGCATAGGTTAAATCTAAAATCATGAAAAAATTAATTTATACACTTTTCGCAGTATTGCTAATTACACCAATATTTGCACAAAATAGCTCAGAAGCTAAAAGCCTTTTAGATAAAGTTTCAGCGAATTATCAAACTAAATCTAGTATGTATCTTAAGTTTAGCAGTATCTTAGAAAACACACAAGCTAAAACCAAAGATTCTTATAATGGCGAGGTTTACATTAAAGGAAACCAATACAACTTAACGGTTCCTAAAATGGACATTAAGCAGATTTATGATGGTAAAAAATTATATACCATTGCTACTGATCAACAAGAAATAACAGTAACTTCTCCAGAGGCAAATAGCGATGAGTTGTTTACTCCTACCCGAGTATTGGATATGTATAAAAAAGGTTATACGCTTTCTATGGATCAAACAAGAAAAGTCAATGGAAGAAATCTAACTTTTGTTAAGTTAGTTCCAACCGACAAAACTAACATTAAACATATTCTAGTAGGTATTGATAAATCCAACAACGAGTTGGTTCAATTGGTGGAAACCAACACCAATAATACGACTACAACGATTACAGTTGATAAGCAGTTAAATAACATTATTGTTCCTAAATCATTATTGAGTTTTAACAAAGCTTTCTATAAAGACTTTTATATCTCAGAAATCTAATAATCTATATGCTTAAGAAGCTTGATTGGTACACGATCAAAACCTATTTTGGTCCATTCATATTTATATTCAGCGTACTGTTCTTTATTTTTATGGTACAATTTGCTTGGCAAGAAATGGAAAAGTTTGCCGGAAAAGGGTTGGATATGCTTACCATCTTCGAGCTTCTATTCTATCTAGGACTATCGGTGGTTCAATTGGTAATGCCGTTAACCATCTTATTAGCTGCCATTATGACTTTTGGTGGATTTGGAGAGCGCTATGAGCTTGCTGCTATGAAGTCAACCGGGATTTCCTTAGGTAGAATTATGCTGCCTTTGTTTATAATGGTTTCTATGCTATCAGTGGGATTATATTTTTTCTCTGATTATGTAGTACCTCAATCGCAGCAAAAAGCAAGAAATATGTTAATTAACATTGCAAGGACAAAACCTGCAGTGAATTTTGAACCAGGAGTTTTCGTTATGGGAATTCCTGGTTTTTCTATGAAAGTTGGTGACAAGTCCGGAGAAGACGGTCAATTTGTAGAAGATGTTTTCATTCATAAAGATGTAAATGCATTTGAAAATCAACAAACTATTGTTGCCAGCAGAGGAATTTTTGAGCCAGCAGAAGATCAACGATTCTTGAGGCTTTCTCTTTTTGAGGGTTTTTTTTATGAAGATGAAATTCATAATAAATCTCGAGAAGATTTAAAAAGACAAGCCTTCAGGCAGATTAAATTCGATACCATGGTGCAGTACATTGATGTGTCTGCTTTGGTAGAAAAAGCCATCGAGGATGAAAAGGTCACTGATCATTATAAATTCATGAATTCAAAGGATTTAGTGAACAGGATTGACACCTTGAGAATGAATGATTCGATCAGTTATGTAAAGATGTTCGATGAGAGATATCAAACACTCCTTCCTAGATATTATATGCTAGATTCGGTGAGTCAACATCAAACAGAAGCTATTCCTCTGCCCAATCTAGAAGAAGTGAAAGAGGAAGATAGAATTAGCATCTATAAATCTGCAATTGCAGAAGTGGAAAGAGATAAAACTTTTTACAATGCTACTAAGACAGAGATTTCAGGCAGAAACAAAAACAATGCTCGACATGTTTTGGTTTTGGTGCGAAACTATTCCAATGCGTTAATGTGTATCGCCTTCTTTTTAATCGGTGCTCCATTGGGTGCAATTATTCGAAAAGGTGGTGTGGGAATGCCTGTGGTAGTAGCGATTATTATATTCATCTTATTCTACTTAGTGTATATGTACACAGAGAATTTAGCTAAAAACGGAGAACTAGACCCGTATTGGGCATCTTGGTCACCCGTCATCGTATTCTTCCCAATGGGATTGTATTTTACGTATAAAGCAATGACGGATTCAGATATTTTCGATATTGAGTCATATATCAAACCATTCCGAAAGCTTTTTGCTATCTTTGGAACCAAGAAAAAAGAACATGCCAGATACCAATAATTTGATCATGAATGATATTAAATTAGATAGCATTACCGAGGCTATTGAAGAAATTAAGAAAGGAAAAATGGTCATAGTCGTGGATGATGAGGACAGAGAAAATGAAGGCGATTTTGTGGTTTCTGCAGAATTAATAACACCAGAGATTATCAACTTTATGTCTATCCACGGTCGTGGATTGCATTGTACTCCTCTCCCAGAAGAAAGATGTGAGGAATTAGAACTACACCCGATGGTGGGAAAAAACACCGATCCCAAAGAAACTGCCTTTACGGTTTCGGTGGATTTATTAGGTCATGGAGTAACCACCGGAATTTCCGCTTCAGATAGAGCCAAAACAGTACAAGCCTTAATGGATCCTAATACAACACCAGGTCAATTAGGTCGTCCGGGGCATATATTCCCACTGAGAGCCAAAAAAGGTGGAGTTTTACGCCGACCAGGTCATACCGAGGCTGCAGTGGATTTAACAGTCTTAGCAGGTCTGAAACCAGGCGGCGTGATTGTAGAGATCATGAACGAGGATGGCACGATGGCCAGACTTCCTCAATTGAGAGAAATTGCAGATAAGTTTGATTTAAAATTGATTACTATTCAAGATTTAATTGCTTATCGTTTGCAACATGAATCTTTGATTGAGCGCATTGAGGAATTCCCAATTAAGACATATTTTGGAGATTATCAATTAATTACCTTTAGGCAAAAGACCAATGAGCAGATTCACTTTGCTTTGGTTAAAGGAGAATGGAACGCAGATGAAGCTGTTCTTGTACGAGTTAAGTCTACGAACTCATATTACGATTTATTCTCATCACTTCAATTTGGAGAGACTCCTTTATTGAAGCGTATTACTGAAATCATAGATGAAGAAGGAAAAGGTGCTATTGTTTTTATTAACAACATTGTAAGCTCTGACTTAATCCAGGCGAAGGTAAATCACTTTAAAGATTATCAATCCGGAGATGAAGAAACACCTTTATTAAAACCAGATTCTTTAGATTATGGTACGGGAGCTCAAATCATAAAAGATTTAGGGATTACCAATATTAAATTGATTACCCAATCTCCAAATAAGAAACGTTCGTTGAGTGGTTATGATTTAGAGATTGTGGATTATATTAAAATATAATATAGCTAAGATTTAATAATATCAAAGCCGTTTTAGTTTAGACTAAAACGGCTTTTTAGATTTTGCTCTAACTCTATCAATCGAACTGTAAGGAAGAAATGAGACATAAACCAATCAAGTGGTTTTAAATGTTTTATTTTATGCCCAATGGCTTTGTTTCTAGTTCATTTAACCAATCAAAACCGTATGTATTGTTTAAAAAGTCAAATATCATCTGGTTATTCTCATTTGCTCTTTTGAATGACAGAGGATCAATAGCACAATTTTCTATCACAAGCCCAATTCCATATTTTTCTTTAAACTTAATATATTCTTCGGGAATTGAATTATCAATTCCATTCATTATAAAATTTACATTTCCTTCTGCTATCTGTACTTCTATTTGTTCAACAGTTAAATTCGTTTCTAGATTCATTGGGATAGAATTCGTAGCTCCATTCTTTAAAGCATTTTTTTCTACAAGTCTTACGGTAATGGTGTTTTTACGTTTATTAATTCTCGCTGGGTAATAAATAAAAGCCATAAAATCATCCGTCGTAAAACCGAATTTGTATTTACCTTTTTCTGGTAAACGAATATTGAAATTTTCAGCTTTAGTAACTTCAATTGTTTTATTTAAATTGATGATGGTCAATTCACCTGAAGTAAATTCCCTATCCGTTAAATTTTCTATAATGACTTCAGCAATAATTTCTTTTTCAGTTGCGTTGACAACAGAAACAGCGAAAGCTAAAAACAGAGTAAAGAGTATATTTTTCATAATGTTTATTTTAAAACGCTTATTGTTTTAATAAGTTGCACAATTCAATTTATAAGCAATTCACTTACACATATAATAAATTTAATAAATTAGAATGAGATATTAATATGCAAAGGCCGAAAGCTAAATGGATAGTAAACGAATTTTGTCTTCTTTAATTTAAACGATAATTAATCTTTTTTGTTATATTTTATAAGTTTATAATACGGAGTCCAAATTGATCAAAATGCTTAATTAAATGTTCTTTTTCCTCTGGGGATTTTAAATAAAACGGAATTGAAAACTCGATATAATCAGGATAAAGTTTACCCTTAAAATCGGAGAAAGAAGTTTCCCCATCTCTGAATTTGACTTCGAAATTAATGTAATTTTCTTCCTGCTTTAGCCAGATACCGATTTCTTTGCTAAATTCTCTTTTTTTAGTAATGCCATAGTGGTATTGATGATTATAATCGATGTCTTGGTAGGTGATTTCCTTTGAGATTTGAGCCTCCTTATTCTTCCACATAAGCGGAGTAAAAAGAAAAGTCCATCGATCTACATAGGAGTAAAACCCACTGCTTAACATTTCAAATGTTTTCTTAAAGAAGTTAGGATGTGAAAGTTTTTCTTCCTCCCAACTACCTGAAATATCGAGCTCATCCGGCCATAGGTAATGTGCCAATTCGGGAATAAATTTTACACATTCTTGCTTTACCTCTCGTTCTCTCTTTTGCATCCGCATGGACTTTTTATAGTAGGGAGAATCCTTATCCTTAATAATAGAATAGTTATATAAACACAAATTCTTTTTTTCTTCTAAACATGTGAATAAATAACCTTTATGATATTTTGCTAACGAGAAGTAGTTTTCATTGTAAAAATAAAACACCGTGGTTTCAATATAAGATTCTCTGATACCTGTACCATTTTTAATGACTAATGCAAAAGAATAATCACCCGGCGGAGGAAACTTACCTTTTTCCCATGCATCAGGAGCTGTTAAAACAAAACTTCGTCTATTTTCTTGAAAGGGAGCTACAAACTTATTCTCCTCCTCCTTTGAGTTCGCCCAAAAACCACACTCCTCCCATATTTCTTGCATGGCCTTAATATCTTCGAGCTTGTCGGAATCTTTCAAAATACGGAGCAAATCGTATATATGATTAGATTTTTTTATTTCTTCTATTGTTTTCATATTTGGTAGATCGAGTTATTTGAATAGAATATTTCAATAAATTAATTTCTAAGTTCAACAAATAAGTGCAACTCAAATTAAATCATTGGGGGCTAGCCCCCAATGATTAGCCAAGTGCTA
>JBLWWH010000019.1:0-48764 GCA_048268105.1 Weeksellaceae bacterium | reverse complement strand
TATCAACATTTCAACACTATACGGAAAAAAACCTATTAGAGGGTTTTTTCCCTATATTGAAATATTGATAACTCTCTGGTGCAACATGATTAATTTTAATAGCTTTATGGTCTAACTAATAGGGAGTATTTTAATGTTAGTAAGAAATTAAACTATTTTAACTAAACTTTTTTGATATGTACAATTTTATCATTCTGTGCTTTTTTACAGTTTTTATTAGTTGTAATATAAAAAGCGAAACCTATCAAACACTGAAAATAAAAGCATTAGATGGTGATACCAACAAACCTTTATCTTTTCAAAATGCAAAAGTTAAGGTTATAGACAAAAGTATTATACTGTGGGGTTCACATACAATATTAGATACAATAACGGATAGTTTAGGAGTTTTCGAGTTTAATATTGATAGAAATAAAAGATATAGGGTAATTGTTGAAAGTAATCAAGGAAGAGGTTATGCCACAGATGAATTTGAAGGAGAAGAAATCAATATGAATGAAGTATATATTATTAAAAGCTTAAAATCATCTGAAATAGACATGATTTTAAAGAATTCATTGGCAAGAGAATTAGATGTTAAAGTACTTGATAAAAATGGAAAGGCAATATCAAATTCCAAATTTTCAATTGCTGAAATTAAGAATAATATTGAACCTTCGATATCAGATTACAAAACAGATTCAAATGGAATATCAAAAGTATTCATAAGAAATTGTGAAATGATTGAATTCAAAATTCCAAAAGGAACAAAAACGATTATAAAAAAGTTTGATTATAACGAAATTGATTTCGAAAATGAATTTAAAATAATTTTATAAAGTTGAAAAAGAATTGCTCTTTGGCAGAGTTGTATCGGGCATGAACGCAGAACTCACCGGTGGCAACTTGCCTGTCCCGTCCGTACGGGAGCAAGGCGCTACCATTGGGTTTACTGTGGGATTGTTGAATCATACGGCGCATGAATTAATTTGAAAGATAAATACGGTAATTGCAGGAATTTACGGTTTTGGACCAACTGAAGGTGATTGGAGTGGTGACAACTCAACATTAGCAGATTTAATTACCTCAAAAGGCGGCAAAATGTTAAGCAGTCATTTCCTAGACGGTAGTGCAGAACCAAGTGTAGATGGTGTTTATTTTCATAATAATACTTTACGAAATGATTTGTACTATAATAGGTCAGGTACATACAATATGTATAAAGTAAACCCTGAAAAGTCTTTTCAACTGTTTGTAGTTACAAGAGGAGGAGGTGGAGCAGCAAACAGTACAAGCCAGACAAGTTCTAATAAATATGGTTTTATGGGCTTTGGATTTAGTAGATATCAAAATTGGTTAGAAGATAATGACATTGAACCATATGATTGGATTACTCATGGTACATTTGAAGGTATGGGGCATGAAATATTACATTTATTGGGATTAAATCATACAGTTAGATATAATGGGGGTACACCTTATCCTTCCACTAATCAAACAGATTATGACGGATGTGATGATACACCATCTCCTTGGGAAATGGAGAATATTTATAATAGTAACCACCATCCAGCTTGTGGTTGGACAACCTGGAATGATTTAGGGTGCTCAAATAATTGGATGGATTACTCTGGAGCTACAGCTCTTAGTCCTTGTCAGAAAAGTAAACTACATTTTGGCTTAGAAAATGGATTGAAGCCTTATAGTATTTGTGATCAAGTAATAAATGATATAATCATTACAAATGAAGATCAATTATTATATCCTTTAATTGCAACAATTGGAAATTCAATATCGATTGACCCTATTTCAACTATAACTATTGAGAATGAATCAAAAGAACTATATTTTAATGATGAAATTGTAATTAATGAAGGGTTTGAAACAATAGAAGGAGCTGAGTTCGAAACATTTTATACTGCAAATTGCCCTGAACTTAATTAGAATATTATTTGAAGAGTAAATTATACAAAAGAGTAAAGTTCTTGTCGGATCATATTTCCATTGATAGGTATATGAACTTTACGCAACAGAAGGTAGTTTTATCTTTTTACCATATTGTTACAAAGGGCCCTAAGCCGCATGTTTCAGAAATAGGGTATTATAGAGAAACGCATCAGTTTATAAAAGATATAGCGTTCTTTCAAGAACATTACCAAAGTGTTTCTATTGAGGAATTAGAGAGTATTAGCGAGAAAGCTTTTCATATAACATTTGATGATGGGCTTTCTGAAATTTATGATGAAGTTCTACCCATTTTAATTAAGGAAAAAGTGCATGCGACATTTTTTATTAATTCAGATTTTATTGATAATAAACAGATGTTTTATCGTCATAAAATTAGTTTAATACTCAATCAAATTAAAAACTCAGCAAGCGATACAAATAGATTAAGCTCTTTTTTAGAAGTTGAAGTTGATGTGCTGAACAAAGTTGTTAACACCCTTAAAAAGGAAGATGAAATTGATGAAATTGCTGATTTGTTGAACATTGATTTTAATGATTATTTACGTACGCACAAACCTTACCTAACCAAAATGCAATTGCTGGATATTAAGAAGCTTGGTTTTAGCATTGGTAATCACAGTGAAAATCATAAAAACTTCAAGGATATTTCCTTCAACGAACAAAAGAAACAAGTTCAGAATGTAAACACATATTTGTCCAATGAATTGAATATTTCTGATTTTTATTTTTCTTTTCCATTTGGGGATGAGAACATAAAAAATGATTTTTTCGATTTCATGTACTCGGAAGCTAACATTAAACTTTCGTTTGGAGTATCTGGTTTAAAGATAGATGGATATGAAAAACATTTACATAGAATACCTATGGAAGAGAAAGATTTTACGGCTGAACAAATTATTAAATTCGAATATTTCTATTTTTTATTAAAGTCCGTTTTTAATAAGAACATCGTCAAAAGATAGATGGACTTTTTATTTTTGTTCTATTAACCTTTAGTTTATAGTAAGTGTTGTGAGCTTTGTGCTTTGGCTAGTTTAGGGTTGCGGGTGTTGGTTTTTTTAGGATTCAACGCAATGAAGAAGCAATCTTTTTAATGGAATTAGTTAATATTGTAGCATCGAGTTCACAGATTGCCACAAAATTTTCTAGGGAAAATTTTTCGCAATAACGATTCATTTTTCACTTGTTTTCACGCCTTGTGAACCTTGTGTAATTTTTTTTTCCTTTGTGTTTAACAGATAGTTTAGTGTTGAGTGTGTGAGAGTGTAGGGTTTTTTGAGGATGTATCGCAATGACATTACAAACATTTATAAGAGAATACCATAATGCATATGCTTAAGTCGCGTGAAGGATGTGGAGGGCTCGGTATTATGCTGATTTATTTGATTTAAGCAAGTAATTATTAAAGGTGGACTAATTGCTTTATTATCACGAGAAGTTAATTATGGCAGCATAATACGGAACCCCGTAACAGCCTGACCATGTTGCGTACATTGATTTTTATATAGTGATGCCATATGTTGATATGAAAGACTTAAGTTAAATCTGAAAAATAGCAACATGGGCACGCCCAAATTATCCTAAGATTCTTAGTATCTTTGCCTCTTATTTTAATAAAAAATGCCGAAATATTCTTCCAAAATTAATATTCAATTAATAGCTGAGACTTTACTCAAATCTGGAATATCTAATATTGTGATTTCACCTGGCTCTAGAAATGGAGGTTTAACCATGCAGTTTGTTAATGATGATAGATTTAATTGTTATAGCGTGGTAGACGAAAGAAGTGCAGGTTTTGTAGCTTTGGGTATGGCACAGAAATTAAATGAGCCTGTAGTAGTTTGTTGTACTTCGGGATCGGCTGCAGTAAATTATTATCCTGCAATTACTGAAGCTTTTTATCAGAACGTTCCAATTGTTGTTCTTACCGCAGATAGACCAGTCAATTATGTAGATTTATTCGATGGACAAACTATTCGTCAAGAGAATGTGTTTGAAAAGCATGTTTATGCTAGTATTCAGTTAGAAGAAGAGGAGGATGATGCTACGATTACCGATAATTTCTTGAAAATTAAGGATTGCATGAAAGCGGTGTGGCAAAAGAAAGGACCCGTACATATAAATATGCCATTTTCTGAGCCATTGTATGAATCCATCGACGAAAAGCTAATCGACTTTGATAAACTAAGCTTAGGCAAGGCTGAATACCCGGCAGTAGATTGGAGTACCTTGTTATCTGAAGCTTCGGATACAAAGAAAATATTGATTCTGGTGGGTGGGCAAAGTAAGGATAATGCACTTCAGTTTCATTTAGATAAATTATCTGAATATAAAAATGTAATAATCCTGACCGAAACTACCTCTAATTTAAATATATCCAAAGGAATTTCACAAATCGATTCGGTGCTGAAGAATATTTCCATATCAAATTATTCTGAGTTTAAGCCTGACTTATTGATTACATTGGGTCAAAATGTGATATCTAAAAAGATTAAAAACTTCTTGAGAGAGAATAAACCTAAGTATCATTGGCATGTAAACTTATATTGGCAACCTGATACTTATTTTTCGCTTACACAAAAGATTTATTTAGAAGCGAATGATTTTGTGTCTGAGTTTTATAAGAAAGTAGAATTCCAGGATTCTAATTATAGAGATTTGTGGTTATTAACAAATAGAATTAATTCGGAGTTTCAGAATAGCTTTATGGAGTCTGTAGCTTGGAGTGATTTATTTGTATTTAAAACCACTATAGAAAACTTTCCGCAATCTTCGAACATTCATTATAGCAATTCGGCGGTGATTCGATATTCTCAGTTATTTGAACATGATTCATCGAATTCTATTTTCTGCAATCGTGGTACGAGTGGAATTGATGGATCAACATCCACAGCGATTGGCCATGCAATTAAAGCTAAGGAACGTACCATATTGGTAACAGGAGATATTAGTTTCTTTTATGACAGCAATGCTTTATGGAACAATTATATTCCAGCTAATTTCAGAATTGTATTGGTTAATAATGGAGGTGGAAATATTTTTAAGATTATTCCAGGTCCAAGTTCAACAAATGCATTGGAGAAATTCTTTGAGACCAAGCACCAGCTCACTGCAGAACATTTGGCTGCTATGTTCAATTTTGAGTATAAGAAAGTGGCGAATAAATATGATTTAAAGAACTATTGGAGAGAATTTTATGCAAATTCTGATATACCTAAGATTTTAGAAATAGATACTAAAATGGCACCTAATGCGGAAATATTAAAAGTTTTTATGTCGATGTAGGATATTAATCTGTCTAATAAAAAATAAAAAACTCCAAAATCATTGATTTTGGAGTTTTTGTTTTAAGATAAATGTCTATCATATAGGTTTATCGAGCGATATTGATAGCTCGTGTTTCTCTAATTACAGTCACTTTTACTTGACCTGGATAAGTCATTTCGTTCTGTATTTTATCTGTGATTAAGAAAGATAACTCATTGGCACGCGTGTCATCTACTTTTTCACTTTCCACCATTACGCGTAATTCCCTACCTGCTTGAATAGCGTAGGCTTTCTGTACACCATCGAAGCCTAAGGCCGTGCTTTCAAGATCTTTTAATCTTTGGATATAGGATTCAATTACTTGACGTCTTGCGCCTGGTCTAGCGCCGCTAATAGCATCGGCTACTTGAATAATTGGAGATAGAAGCGAAGTCATTTCGATTTCGTCGTGGTGAGCACCAATTGCATTCACAACTTCTGGGTGTTCTCCATATCTTTCAGCCCATTGCATTCCAAGAATAGCGTGTGGAAGTTCAGATTCTTGTTCTGGAACCTTTCCAATATCGTGTAATAAACCAGCTCTTTTAGCTAATTTGGCGTTTAAACCTAGCTCGGCAGCTAAAGTTCCGGCAATATGTGCTACTTCTCTAGAGTGTTGTAATAAGTTTTGTCCGTAAGAAGAACGATATTTCATTCGACCAATTACTTTTACTAGTTCAGGGTTGAGACCATGAATACCTAAATCTATAATAGTTTTCTTACCAATTTTAATGATTTCATCGTCAATTTGTTTGGTCGTTTTTGCCACAACTTCTTCAATTCTACCGGGGTGAATTCTACCATCTGTCACTAATTTGTGTAATGAAAGTCTAGCTATTTCTCTACGAACAGGGTCAAAACAAGATAAGACAATAGCTTCTGGTGTATCATCTACAATCACTTCAACACCTGTAGCGGCTTCGATCGCACGAATATTACGACCTTCTCTACCGATTATTCTACCTTTAACGTCGTCATTCTCTAAATTAAATACAGAAACCGAGTTTTCAACCGCTTGTTCGGTACCAATTCGTTGAATTGATTGAATTACAATCTTTCTAGCCTCATCTTGGGCATTCATTTGAGCTTCGTCCATAATCTCCTGAATGTGACTCTGTGCTTTGGTCTTAGCCTCATCAATTAGGGATTCCATTAATTCTTTTCTTGCTTCTACCGCAGAATAACCAGATATTTTTTCTAGAAGATCCACCTGTCTTTTATGATTGGTGTTAACTTCCTCTATTTTACGGTCTAGGACGTCTCGTCTTTCTTCAAAGTTTTGAATTTCGATGTCTAAAGCTTTTCTTTTCTTTTTAAGATCGCTTAAGCCATCGTTTAATTTATGTTCTTTTTCTTTACTTCGTTTGTCGCGCTCTTCTGTTTTTCGTTCTTTTTGGGAGATGCTTTCTTCGTGCTGAGACTTCAGTTCTAAAAATTTTTCTTTGGCTTGTAGAACCTTTTCTTTCTTAATTCTCTCGCCTTCTGATTCAGCATTTTTAAGCAAGTTTTCAGATTTGAGCTTATTTTTAATAGCTATTTGCTCTATTTCATCCGCTTTTTTCTTTGCCTCTTCTAATAAGATCTCATTTTGGTTACTAATATTCTTTTTAGTAAAAATATACGCGATCAACGCTCCAACTATTAAGCCCCCAATAAGGGCAAATATCCATTCCATATATATGTATTTATAATAAAAAATCCCACATCAGTTCATTTGATTTGAGTAAACTCCTGGTGACAGGATTTGAGCTATCTTGACATTCAGAGATCCGTTGCTTTAATACCATAGAGGTGACGGCCTGTCTTCCAATCAATATTCACTCGGCATAGAAATGCTTGTTGAGTTTACCAAATAGTGTTAGAACCAATGTGGGAAATGTGTTGTTTAATGAACTTCTTAAATAATATTAAAACTGCTGTTGCAACTCGTCGATTATTTTGCGCAATCGCTTTTGGGTGTTTTCTTCTCCATCTACTTCATTTTTCTCTAAACCAATAGTTTTTGATACATACTGCAATGAACACATAGCAAGTGCATCTTGCTTATCTCTTATGTCATATTTCTGTTCAAAATCCTTAATCAATTCATTGATTTGCTTACCAGCTTTTCTGATAATCTCTTCCTCATCGGATTTAACGGACATAGGATATTGTCTACCAGCAATTGTAATTTTTAATTTAACTTTATCGGCCATACAAATCTAAATCGATTTCTTTTTTACTTCAGCGATGCACAAATCAACTTCTTTTATCAGACTGTTTAATTTGTGTTTCATGAGTCGTCTATGCTCTGTATTACCAGATAAACCACTCACTATTTTCATTTCTTTATTTTTATTTTCTAAAATCTTAATTTCTTTTAATGATTGATCTAATTGCTTTTGCAAATCATTACGTTCATTTTTCAAGTCTTCTAAATTCGCTTCAGCCTTCTTTTTGTCTATAAGTAGCTTGCGAATCACATCTTCTAACTCCGTAATTAAATCATCTGTAGAAATCATTTAGTATTCTAATTCTAACTATATACAAATGTACTTTAAAATTTAACAATCAGCAAACATATGTTATAGGTATAAAAAATTTTTAGAACTGAAACTAATGCCTTAAATTTGTTAATCATTATAAAATAAATAACCAACTTAAGACGTTAATGATAAGTTAGTTACGTAATCTTATTAAATCTTTTTTAATAAATATAGTTTAAAGACTTTTTCACTTTAAAAATACTCCTTATATTTGCCGTCCAATAAAAGAGATGTAAAATTATGTTGATTATTCCAGTAAAAGATGGCGAAGCTATCGATAGAGCGTTAAAAAGATACAAGCGTAAATATGACAGAACAAGAGTAGTTCGTCAATTACGTGCAAGACAGCAATACACTAAGCCGTCTGTTATCAAACGTCAACAATTAGCAAAAGCTAGATACAAGCAGCAAATGCAAAGTAAAGAAGACGCATAGATATTTTTATATCTTAATTATTAGAAATCGTTTATTAAATTTCACTAAATTTGATAAACGATTTTTTTATGTCTATATCTAAATTTATTGATTATTTAAGTTTAGAATTAAAATATTCTCCGCATACAATATTAGCTTATCACAAGGATGTTCAGGATTTTGGAGCGTTTATTAGTCCGGTTGATCTAGAGCAAGCAAATAAGAAGGATGTTAAGGCCTATTTAGCTTATTTAGTTGGTCAGGAGCTAGATGAACGAAGTGTTAATAGAAAGCTTAGCTCATTAAAAACGTATTATAAATTTCTGCTCATCGTTGAGCAAATTACGCGTTTACCCACAGAAGGTGTTAAATCGCTAAAATTTAACAAAAAAGTTCAGATTCCATATTCGACTAATGAACTAGATAACTTATTAAGTGGGGAATTTTTCACCAACGATTATATGGGTCAGCGTGACAAGCTAATTTTAGAAATGCTATACCACACTGGTATGAGGAGATCGGAGTTGATATCTCTTAAGGTTTCAAGTATTTCTTTTGATAAAAATGAAATTAAAGTTCTAGGTAAAGGTAATAAGGAGAGAATTATTCCCGTTAACCAAAAGCTACTATATGAAGTCGAACTTTATTTGGAAAAAGCTGATGACGAGGGAGTTGATTTAAGTGAGTATCTTTTCGTTGCTAAAAACGGCAAAAGATTGTATCCTGAACTTGTGTATAGTATTACAAAATCTTACCTTAGTCTTGTCACACAGAAAAACAAAAAGAGTCCACATATGATGCGACATAGTTTTGCGACGCAATTATTGCATAATGGAGCAGAGCTAAACGCAGTAAAGGAGCTATTGGGACATTCTAGTTTGGCGTCAACGCAAGAGTACACACATAACGATATCGAACAATTAAAGAAAGTGTTTAACCAGGCTCATCCACGTGAGTCTAAATAAATTTACAGTATGAAAATAAATATGCAAGCAATTGGCTTTTCAGCCGGAGATTCTTTAGAGAAGTATTTGAAAGAGAAATTGGAGAAGTTAGATCATTTTTATGATCAGATTATTGCAGCCAATGTATTTCTTAAAGAAGAAAATGGGAGTGAGAAGGACAGCAAAATCGTAGAGATTTTATTAGAAGTACCGGGTGATGATATTGTAGTTAGCAAGAAAGGAGAGTCATATTATGAAGCGACAGATCTTGCGACTGATACTTTGAAAAGATTGATTATCAAGAGAAAAGAAAAAATGACCAAAAAATAATGCAAAAAAGATGAAAAAATATTTGCATTGAATATAAAAGTTATTACATTTGCAGTCCGTTTAACAAAAAAGCGGACTGTTCTTTAACATAGTCTATGACAAATAAGCCTCCATAGCTCAGTTGGCCAGAGCACGTGATTTGTAATCTCGGGGTCGTCGGTTCGAATCCGTCTGGAGGCTCAATTTTAATAGAAAAAGTACAATTTAATTTGGGCAGATACTCAAGCGGCCAACGAGGGCAGACTGTAAATCTGCTGTCTTTCGACTTCGGAGGTTCGAATCCTTCTCTGCCCACAATTATTACTCAAAAATATTTAGTAAGTTAGCTTGCTAAGATTTTTGAGAGCTGCGGGAGTAGCTCAATTGGTAGAGTTTCAGCCTTCCAAGCTGACTGTTGCGGGTTCGAATCCCGTCTCCCGCTCAAATTTTGGCCGACGTAGCTCAGGGGTAGAGCGTTTCCTTGGTAAGGAAGAGGTCGTGGGTTCAATTCCCATCGTTGGCTCAGAGTGGAAAGTGCAGTGTATGTAATACATCGCACTTGTGGTGTTTTTTAAACATCCATATTGAAACGATTATATTAACACAAATAGAATTTTAATAATTTACTAAAATGGCAAAGGAAACTTTCAAAAGAGACAAGCCGCATTTAAATATTGGTACTATCGGTCACGTTGACCACGGTAAGACTACCTTGACTGCGGCCATTTCAAAAGTATTAGCAGACAAAGGTTATTCAGAGGCGAGAGCTTTTGATCAAATTGATAATGCTCCAGAAGAAAAAGAAAGAGGTATTACAATTAATACTTCACACATCGAGTATCAAACAGAGAATCGTCACTACGCACACGTTGACTGTCCTGGTCACGCGGATTATGTTAAAAACATGGTTACTGGTGCTGCGCAAATGGATGGTGCTATTTTGGTGGTTGCGGCTACGGATGGTCCTATGCCTCAAACTCGTGAACACATCTTATTATGTCGTCAGGTAAACGTTCCTAGAATCTGTGTATTCTTGAACAAATGTGATATGGTAGATGATGAAGAGTTATTAGAACTTGTTGATATGGAAGTTCGTGACTTATTATCTTCTTACGAATATGATGGTGATAATACACCAGTTATTCAAGGTTCTGCATTAGGAGCATTGAACGGTGAAGAGCAGTGGGTAGAGAGCGTTATGAATTTAATGGATGCTGTTGATGAGTGGATTGAATTACCAGTTCGTGATCAAGAGAAAGATTTCTTAATGCCAGTAGAGGATGTGTTCTCAATTACAGGTCGTGGTACAGTAGCAACTGGACGTATCGAGTCAGGTATTATTAATACTGGAGATCCTGTTGATATCGTAGGTATGGGAGACGAGAAATTGACTTCTACTATTACAGGGGTTGAGATGTTCCGTAAGATCTTAGATAGAGGTGAAGCTGGTGATAACGTTGGTTTATTGTTAAGAGGTATTGAGAAAGATGATATCCGTAGAGGTATGGTTATCGCTAAGAAAGACTCTGTTAAGCCACACAGCAAATTCAAAGCAGAGGTTTATATCTTGACAAAAGAAGAAGGTGGACGTCACACTCCATTCAAAAACAACTACCGTCCTCAGTTCTACGTAAGAACAACTGACGTTACTGGAGAAATCCAATTAGCTGATGGAGTAGAGATGGTAATGCCAGGAGATAACATTTCTATTACAGTTGAGTTAATTCAACCAATTGCATTGAACGAAGGATTACGTTTCGCTATCCGTGAAGGTGGTCGTACAGTAGGTGCTGGTCAGGTGACTCAGATTATTGAATAATAATATAATAAAATAGATGCAAGGTGTTTCCATGTTAATTCAATTTTGGGAACACCTTGTATACTTACGGGCGTAGCTCAGCTGGTAGAGCAGTGGTCTCCAAAACCAAAGGTCGAGGGTTCGATCCCTTCCGCCCGTGCACAAGTAAGAATATACTATGATAGATTTTGTAAAAGGTGCTTATTACGAGTTTACACAAAATGTAACATGGCCGAAATGGAATGTATTGCAATCATCTACAGTTGTAGTTGCAGTTGCTACATTGATTTTGGCTTTGTTCCTTTATGGCGTAGACACCTTATTCAGTGAGGCGATTAACGGCCTGTATACTTTACTAAAAAATTAAGACCTTAATATGAGTGATGGAAAGAAATGGTACGTTTTAAAGACCATTAATGGAAAGGAGAATAAGATTAAGGCTTATATAGAAGATGAAATCAAGTACCAAGGTCTTGAAGCTCATCTTGGGCAGATTGTTGTCCCAATGGAAAAAGTGATTCAAATCAAGAACGGTAAAAAAGTTCAAAGAGAAAGAGTTCATTATCCTGGCTATGTAATGATCGAAGTTGAATTAGTTGGTGAGGTTCCACACATTATTAAAGGAATTAACGGAGTGATTAGCTTTTTAAGTTCTACTAAAGGAGGAGATCCAGTCCCAATGCGTAAGTCAGAAGTGAATCGCATGCTAGGAAGAATGGATGAATTGTCTGAAGAAGAACAATTGGTTAACATTCCTTTCGTAGTTGGTGAAACCGTTAAAGTAATAGATGGTCCTTTCAATGGTTTTAATGGAACTATTGAGAAAATTAACGAAGAGAAGAGAAAATTAGAAGTAATGGTATCTATCTTTGGTAGAAAATCTCCACTAGAATTAAACTATATGCAGGTAGAAAAGATGTAATTATCTTTTACTATAATAATATTAGAAAGAACCTTTATAGGTTCTTTTTTTTTGCCTATACTTTTTATTAGCAAAGGGTTTGATTAAATTCGCTTAAATTAATTGTATACACATGAAGAAATTCTACACATTAGGCATAGGAGCCTTGCTTCTTATCAGTCAGTTAGCCTCTGCGCAAACTGAAATATTATTTCAACAGTACATGCTACCAAATAGTACAGCGATTGCTGCTTCATCCACAGAAGCAAGAACAGTACATTTAGCTGATGACTTTATTTTGAGTGAGTCAGCTCAAGCAAGTACAATAACCTTAGTTGGAGCTCAGATTTTTCAAAATCTTCCTTCGATATTGCAATCGGTTGATGTTTTTATTTTGGAAGCGGAGGAGTTAACAGTTGCACCATCTGAAGAAAATTCTGTATACGCGTCTCTACAGAATATGGATAACGTAGAATTAGTTTCAAATGGCTATGATCAAAACTTCATCATAGACTTATCGGATGCTAATGTAGTTTTGGAGACAGGTGTTAAATATTGGATTGTATTTAGTGCTTATATCGATGCACCTTATCCTTCGAGTATGACCGATTGGCATAATTATCCTGGAATTAATGTAGAAGGATCTAGTTTAGCACAAGTTTATACCAATGGCGCTTGGATGGAGATGGAAACAGGTATGACTTTCTTGGTTCAGGGAATAACAAGTTTAGGCACAAGTGAAGTCTTCAATCAAAAGAAAAATGTCTTAGCATCTACTTTGGTCAAAGATCAACTAATTGTCAGTTTAGATAATTTTGAATCTTTACAAGTATATGATTTATCAGGTAAAATGCTTTTAAATTCTAGTAAATTATCTACACCAGTTACATTTCTAGCTGTAGGAACTTATGTAGCTGTCTTAAAGGACAAACAAGGAGGAACCCATAAAGCTAAATTCATCAAAAAGTAGATTTTGAATTTTTTGGAATTGTATTTTTAAAGATTTAGGCTGTCATAATTTAATTATTTTATAGTCTTATTATATTTAGTTGTATTAATCTTTGTAGAACCAAATAATATTCATAGTTTTGCAGTCCAAAATGTGGAGTTGTGACGTGAGACCACAATTTCACATGATTATTTATAAATGCTTCCACATTCGTAAATTTCTTAATTTTATTAGAAACATTGTAAAATGGCAAAAAAAGTACAGAAGATTGTAAAACTGCAGGTACGTGGTGGCCAGGCAAATCCTTCACCGCCGGTAGGTCCGGCATTAGGTGCGGCTGGTGTGAATATCATGGAGTTCTGTAAACAATTTAATGGACGTACACAAGAGAGACAAGGTAAAGTATTACCTGTTGTAATTACAGTATATGAGGATAAATCCTTTGACTTTGTAATTAAGACTCCTCCTGCGGCGGTTCAATTATTAGAGGCAGCTAAATTAAAAGCAGCATCTGGTGAACCAAACCGTGTAAAGGTAGGGTCTGTTTCTTGGGACTTAGTACGTACAATTGCAGAAGACAAAATGCAAGATTTAAATTGTTTCACAGTAGATTCTGCAATGAAAATGGTAGCTGGTACAGCTCGTTCTATGGGTATAACTGTAAAAGGAGGTACTAAACCAGAATAAAAAGATAAATTATGGCAAAATTAACTAAGAAGCAAAAAGAAGTTGCAGCCAAATTTGATAAAACGAAATTATATACTTTAGAGGAAGCATCTGCTTTAATTAAAGATATCGATTCATCAAAGTTTGACGCAACAGTAGATATTGCAGTTCGTTTAGGAGTTGATCCAAAGAAAGCCAATCAAATGGTTCGTGGTGTAGTTTCACTTCCTCACGGAACAGGTAAAGATATTAAGGTTTTGGCATTGGTTACTCCAGATAAAGAGCAGGAAGCTAAAGATGCAGGTGCAGACTTTGTAGGTTTGGATGAGTATTTGGATAAAATCAAAGGTGGCTGGACAGACGTTGACGTTATTATTACAATGCCTGCAGTTATGGGTAAATTAGGTCCATTGGGTCGTATTTTAGGTCCAAGAGGTTTAATGCCTAACCCTAAAGCTGGTACGGTTACTATGGAAGTTGGAAAAGCGGTTTCTGATGTGAAGGCTGGTAAAATCGATTTTAGAGTTGACAAAACTGGGATTGTACACGCAATCGTAGGAAAGGTTTCATTTGATGCTGAAAAGATCAAAGACAATGCAAAGGAGTTAATTTCTACTTTGAATAAAATGAAGCCAACTGCAGCTAAAGGAGTTTATATGAAGAGTATTTACCTTTCAAGCAGCATGAGTCCATCGGTTCAAGTTGATCCAAAAAGTGTTTAATCTTAAATAAATCCAGAATGAATAGAGCAGAAAAAGCACAAATGATTGAGGACTTACAAGAAGTCTTAAACAATACAGATACGGTTTATTTAACAGATATCGCCGGATTAGACGCGACAGAAACTACCAACCTAAGAAAGGCTTGCTTTAAGAGCGACGTTCAATTACGTGTTGTTAAAAACACTTTATTGAAAAAAGCAATGGAGCGTGTAGAAGGGAAGGAGTATGACGAAATGTTCGATAGCTTAAAAGGCAACACAGCTTTAATGATTGCAGAAAAAGCAAACGCTCCTGCAAAAGTTATCGAGAACTTCAGAAAGAAGTCTCAAAAGCCAATTTTAAAAGCGGCATGGATTGATACTGCGGTATATGTAGGTGATGAGAGATTGACAGAATTAGCTGCCCTTAAATCTAAGGAGGAGTTGGTTGGAGATATCATCGGGTTACTACAATCACCTATCAAAACTGTTGTGTCTCAATTGCAGACAGGTGGTCAAACGATCGCCGGATTGGTTAAAACGCTTAGTGAGCGTCCAGAATAAAACACACTCAAATATTTATAAGTTACAATTTTAAAAACACACAAAAATGGCAGAATTAAAAGAATTAGCAGAACAATTAGTTAACTTGACAGTAAAAGATGTTAACGAATTAGCAACTATCCTTAAAGAGGAGTACGGAATCGAACCAGCAGCAGCAGCGGTAGCAGTAGCAGGACCAGCAGCAGGTGGTGATGCTGCAGCAGAGGAGCAGTCTGAGTTTGACGTAATCTTGAAAGCAGCAGGTGCTTCTAAATTAGCAGTTGTTAAATTAGTTAAAGAATTAACTGGTAAAGGATTAAAAGAAGCTAAAGAATTAGTAGATAGCGCTCCAGCTCCAATCAAGGAAGGAATCGCAAAAGACGAAGCGGAAGCTTTAGTTAAGCAGCTAGAAGAAGCTGGTGCAGAAGTAGAGCTTAAGTAATTTAGCTTTATAAAAACTTAAGGTTTAGACCTTCACATACGTGTGATAGGTCTAAGCCTATTTTAGGTTTTAGACACTTACCGATTTAAAACATCGGATATTATAACAATACATCGACATTTAGTCGACGAATTCATTTAACTCCATTCTAACCAATATGCAAAAGAAATTGGCTACAAATAATTCACAAAGAGTAAACTTTTCCACGGCGAAAGACGTGGCTGGATTTCCAGATTTCTTGGATATTCAATTGAAATCATTCGAAGATTTTTTCCAATTAGAAACTAGACCAGATCAACGAAAAAACGAAGGTCTATATAGAACATTTGCAGAGAACTTTCCTATCACCGATACACGAAATCAATTCGTATTAGAGTTTTTAGATTATTTTGTGGATTCTCCACGATATTCAATCGAAGAGTGTATAGAGAGAGGTTTAACTTATAGTGTTCCCTTAAAAGCAAGACTTAAACTTTACTGTACCGACCCAGAACACGAGGACTTCGAAACTGTTGTTCAGGATGTTTATCTTGGTACAATCCCTTATATGACTCCTAGTGGATCTTTCGTGATCAATGGCGCAGAGCGCGTTATTGTATCACAATTACATAGATCTCCTGGTGTATTCTTCGCTCAATCCTATCACGCTAATGGAACCAAATTATATTCTTCTAGAATTATTCCTTTTAAAGGGTCTTGGATAGAATTTGCTACCGATATCAATAGCGTAATGTATGCTTATATCGATAGAAAGAAAAAGTTGCCATTAACTACACTTCTACGAGCTATCGGGTATGAAAGAGATAAGGATATTCTTGAAATTTTCGATTTAGCAGAGGAAGTTAAAACAACCAAAGCTAACCTTAAAAAAGTTTTGGGTAGAACCTTAGCTGCTCGTGTATTAAATACATGGCATGAGGATTTCGTTGATGAAGATACGGGTGAAGTTGTTTCTATTGAAAGAAACGAAATTGTATTAGATCGTGAAACTATTTTAGAAAAAGAACATATCGAAGAGATTGTTGATTCTGGAGTTAAAACGATTTTATTACATAAAGAAGATGGGCAATCCCAAGATTATGCTATCATCTTAAATACATTACAAAAAGACCCAACCAATACCGAGAAAGAAGCGGTTGAGTATATCTATAGACAATTACGTAATGCTGAGCCACCAGATGAGGAGACAGCTCGTGGTATTATAGATAAATTATTCTTCTCAGATACGCGTTATAGTCTTGGTGAAGTTGGTCGTTATAGATTAAATAAAAAATTAGGCTTAGATATTTCTGATGCAATTCAAGTATTAACTAAAGATGATATCATCTCTATTGTTAAATACTTAATTGAATTAGTAAACTCAAAAGCAGAGGTGGATGATATCGATCACTTATCTAACCGTCGTGTTAGAACCGTAGGTGAGCAGATGTCTAACCAATTTGGTGTTGGTCTAAACAGAATGGCAAGAACCATTCGTGAGAGAATGAACGTAAGAGACAATGAGGTGTTTACACCTATTGACTTGATTAATGCTAAGACATTGTCTTCAGTTATTAATTCATTCTTTGGGACCAACCAGTTATCTCAATTTATGGATCAAACCAATCCATTATCTGAGGTAACACACAAAAGAAGATTATCAGCTTTAGGGCCAGGTGGTTTATCAAGAGAACGTGCCGGATTTGAGGTTCGTGACGTTCACTATACTCATTATGGTCGTCTTTGTCCGATTGAAACTCCAGAGGGACCAAACATTGGTTTGATTTCCTCACTTTGTGTTTACTCAAAAGTAAACCCAATGGGATTCTTGACTACTCCTTATCGTAAAGTAGTAGATGGTCAAGTTCAATTTGGTAAAGAACCAATTCACTTAACAGCTGAAGAGGAAGAAGAAAGAGTAATCGCTCAGGCGAATGCGAAATTAGAAGATGATGGAAAATTTGCTACGGATCGTGTGACTGCACGAGAGGACGGTGATTTCCCAGTGGTTGAGCCACATGAAGTCGATTTAATGGACGTTGCTCCAAACCAGATTGCTTCTATTTCTGCATCTTTGATTCCTTTCTTAGAGCATGATGATGCGAACCGTGCATTGATGGGATCAAATATGATGCGTCAGGCGGTACCATTATTAAAACCTGAATCTCCAATTGTTGGAACTGGACTAGAAGGTGCAGTTGCTAGAGATTCAAGAATTTTGATTAATGCTGAAGGAGAAGGTACCGTTAAGTATGTAGATGCTGAGAAAATCATTATTGATTATAAAAGATCAGACGAAGAAGCTATCGTTTCATTCGAGAGCTCTGAGAAAACATATGATCTTATTAAGTTTAGAAAAACTAACCAAGGAACTTGTATCAACCTAAGACCAATTGTTAAAGTTGGTGATAAAGTAGAAAAAGGACAAGTACTTTGTGATGGTTACGCAACTGAGGATGGTGAATTAGCTTTAGGTAGAAACTTATTAGTTTCATTCATGCCTTGGAAAGGATTCAACTTCGAGGATGCGATTGTACTTTCAGAAAAAGTAGTTAGAGAAGATTGGTTTACTTCTATCCACATTGACGAGTATTCTATGGATGTTCGTGATACCAAATTAGGTATGGAGGAGTTAACGAATGATATTCCTAACGTTTCTGAAGAAGCAACAAAAGACTTAGATGAGCATGGTATGATTCGTATTGGTGCGGACATTAATCCTGGTGATATCTTAATTGGTAAGATTACACCAAAAGGAGAATCTGATCCAACACCAGAAGAAAAATTATTACGTGCGATCTTTGGAGACAAGGCAGGTGATGTAAAGGATGCATCATTAAAAGCAAATCCTTCATTACACGGAGTTGTTATCGATAAGAAATTATTTGCTAGAAGCATTAAAGATAAAACCAAACGTGCCAAGGATAAAGCAACCATCGAAAAGTTGGAAAAAGAATTCCAAAAGAATTTCGATGATCATAGAAATGTTTTATTAGATAAGTTATATCAATTACTTAATGGTAAAACAGCACAAGGAGTTTATAATGATTTACAAGAAGAAGTAATTCCAAAAGGAGCGAAATATACGCAGAGATTACTTAATTCAGTAGATGATTACCTGAACCTAACCGGTGGTGCCTGGACTGTAGATGAAGATCTAAACGAATTAGTGAAAGAGTTACTTCATAACTACAAGATCAAGCACAACGATTTACAAGGTATTTTAAATCGTGAGCGTTATACTATTTCAGTAGGTGATGAGTTACCTGCAGGTATTGTTAAGCTTGCTAAGATTTATGTAGCTAAGAAACGTAAATTGAAAGTAGGTGATAAGATGGCGGGTCGTCATGGTAACAAAGGTATTGTTGCTAGAATCGTAAGAGACGAGGATATGCCATTCTTAGAAGACGGAACACCAGTTGATATTGTATTGAATCCACTGGGGGTACCTTCGCGAATGAACATTGGACAGATTTATGAAACCGTATTAGGTTGGGTAGGTCGCAAAAAAGGTGTTAAATACGCAACGCCTGTATTCGATGGTGCTGAAGCAGAAGATATCAATAGATTAACAGAGGAAGCAGGTTTACCAATGTTCGGTACTACTTACTTATACGACGGTGGAACTGGTGAAAGATTTGACCAGAAAGCAACGGTTGGTGTTATCTATATGTTGAAACTAGGACACATGGTTGATGACAAGATGCATGCTCGTTCCATTGGACCATACTCATTAATTACACAGCAACCATTAGGTGGTAAAGCACAGTTTGGTGGTCAGAGATTTGGTGAGATGGAGGTTTGGGCATTAGAGGCTTATGGAGCGTCTAATATCTTGAGAGAGATTCTAACAGTTAAGTCAGATGACGTAATTGGTAGAGCAAAAACTTACGAAGCTATCGTAAAAGGAGAATCAATGCCAGAACCAGGAATTCCTGAATCATTCAATGTATTATTACATGAGTTACAAGGTTTAGGATTAGATATCGACTTATTAGATGGAGAAGATTAATTGGTCTCCGATAATTATTAATTAAATATTTGATTAGACTATGTCTATAAGCAAAAATACAAGTAGTAAATTCAGCAAAATCAGAATTGGTTTAGCTTCTCCAGAGTCTATTTTACAGGCTTCTCATGGTGAGGTTTTAAAGCCAGAAACCATTAACTATCGTACGCATAAGCCCGAGAGAGATGGTCTATTCTGTGAGCGTATTTTTGGTCCTGTAAAGGATTACGAATGTGCCTGTGGGAAATATAAAAGAATCCGATACAAAGGAATCGTTTGTGACCGTTGTGGTGTTGAAGTTACAGAAAAGAAAGTAAGAAGAGATAGAATTGGACATATCCATTTAGTCGTTCCAGTAGCGCATATTTGGTATTTCCGTTCATTGCCTAATAAATTAGGTTATATCCTTGGTATTCCATCTAAGAAATTAGACATGATTGTTTACTACGAGAGATACGTAGTTATTCAACCAGGTATTGCCAAAGGACCAGAGGGAGAAGAGTTGAATAAACTTGACTTCTTAACAGAAGAAGAGTATTTGGATATTTTGGAATCTATTCCAATCGATAACCAATATTTAGATGATTCAGATCCAAACAAATTCATCGCCAAAATGGGTGCTGAATGTTTAGAGGAATTATTAAAGAGAATTGATTTAGATGAGTTGTCTTATGAATTAAGACACAAAGCAAACAACGAAACGTCTAAGCAAAGAAGAACAGAGGCTCTTAAACGTCTATCTGTTGTTGAGGCTTTACGTGATGCTAATGCAGATGGAAAAGTTAACCGTCCAGAGTGGATGATTATGAAAGTAGTTCCGGTTATTCCACCAGAATTACGTCCATTGGTTCCATTAGATGGTGGTCGATTTGCTACATCGGATTTAAATGATTTATACCGTCGTGTAATTATTCGTAACAATCGTTTGAAGAGATTGATGGAGATTAAAGCTCCTGAAGTTATCTTACGTAACGAGAAGCGAATGTTACAAGAAGCAGTTGATTCATTATTAGATAATACAAGAAAATCTTCAGCTGTTAAGGCTGATGGTAACCGTCCATTGAAATCACTTTCAGATTCTTTGAAAGGTAAGCAAGGTCGTTTCCGTCAGAACTTGTTAGGTAAACGTGTTGATTATTCTGCTCGTTCGGTAATTGTTGTAGGTCCAGACCTTAAATTACACGAATGTGGTTTACCAAAAGACATGGCTGCCGAAATTTACAAGCCTTTTATTATTAGAAAATTAATAGAAAGAGGTATTGTTAAGACAGTTAAGTCAGCTAAGAAGATTATAGATAGAAGAGAGCCAGTTGTATGGGATATCTTAGAAAACGTATTAAAAGGACACCCAGTTTTATTAAATCGTGCCCCTACATTACACAGACTTGGTATTCAAGCATTCCAACCTAAATTAATTGAAGGTAAAGCTATTCGTCTACACCCATTAGCATGTACGGCATTCAACGCCGATTTCGATGGTGACCAGATGGCGGTTCACTTACCATTAGGCCCAGAAGCAATTTTAGAGGCTCAATTATTAATGTTAGGTTCTCAAAACATTTTAAACCCAGCTAACGGTTCGCCAATTGCTGTACCTTCTCAGGATATGGTTTTAGGTCTATATTATATGACCAAAGAGAGACGTTCAAGTGAGGGTAAAAAAGTGAAAGGAGAAGGCTTAACTTTCTACGATTCAGAAGAAGTTAAAATTGCTTATAACGAAAAAGTTGTTGATTTAAACGCAGCTATTCGTGTTAAAGCTAACGTTCGTGAAGGTGAAGAACTAGTTTTCAAATTAATTGAAACTACAGTAGGTAGAGTATTATTTAACGATATTGTACCAGAAGGAGTTGGATTTATCAACCAAGTTCTTACGAAGAAATCATTACGTAATGTTATTGGTAAAATTTTAAAAATTACCGATTTCCCTACCACAACAGATTTCCTTGATAAGATGAAGGACATGGGATACGCAAATGCATTCCGTGGTGGTTTATCATTTAGTTTAGGTGATATTTTAATTCCAGAGGTTAAATCTGAAATGATTCAAAATGCTATTGAGCAGGTTGATACCATTAAGGGTAACTATAACATGGGATTAATTACCAACAACGAGCGTTATAACCAAGTAATTGACGTTTGGACCAACACCAACGCAAACCTTACAGATGTTGTAATGAAGCGTATGATTGAGGATCAAGACGGATTTAACTCTGTTTATATGATGCTTGATTCGGGTGCGAGGGGTTCTAAAGAGCAAATTCGTCAGTTGAGCGGTATGCGTGGATTAATGGCGAAACCTCAAAAAGCTGGTTCGTCTGGAGGTGAAATTATTGAAAACCCAATTATTGCAAACTTCCGCGAGGGACTTTCAATTTTGGAGTATTTTATTTCTACGCACGGTGCTCGTAAGGGATTAGCGGATACAGCCTTGAAAACGGCGGATGCTGGTTACTTAACAAGACGTTTGGTGGATGTGTCTCAAGACGTGATTATCAACGAAGATGATTGTGGTACATTGAGAGGTGTTGAAGCAGTTGCCTTAAAGAAAAATGAGGAAATTGTTGAGCCTTTAAGAGAAAGAATCTTAGGTCGTATGTCATTACATGATGTATATAATGACGAAACCGATGAGTTAATTATTGCTGCAGACGAAATGATTGATGAAGATATTGCGGATGCAATTGAAGCAGCAGGAATCGATATGGTTGAAGTGCGTTCACCATTAACTTGTGAGTCTAAATCTGGTATTTGTGCGAAGTGTTACGGTAGAAACCTAGCATCAAGCAAAATGGTTCAGATGGGTGAAACAGTTGGTGTTGTTGCGGCACAATCCATTGGAGAGCCTGGTACACAGTTAACCTTAAGAACTTTCCACGTGGGTGGTACGGCAGGTAACGTATCAGAGATTTCATCGATTAAAGCAAAACAGTCTGGTAGCGTTGAATTCGAAGAATTGAAAACTGTTAAAGGTGAAAACGAATCAGGAGATAAAATTGACATTGTTGTTTCTCGTACAGCTGAACTTCGTTTAACGAATAAAGATGGAGCGATGGTAATGACCAATAATATTCCATATGGTTCGGTATTACATACAAAACAAGGAGCAAGCATTACCAAAGGTGATATGATTGCAAGCTGGGATCCATATAATGCTGTAATTATTGCAGAGCAAACCGGTACAGTAGAGTATGTAAACCTTAAACAAGGTGAAACATTCCAGTTAGAGATAGATGAGCAGACAGGATTTACAGAAAAAGTAATTTCTGACTCAAGAAATAAAAAGCAGATTCCAGAATTAAGAATTTTGGATAAAGACGGTGAATTATTGGTAACTTATAACTTACCAGTAGGAGCTCACCTAATGGTAGATGACAAGGAGAAAATCAAGTCTGGTAAGATTATGGTTAAGATTCCTAGAAAATCTGCTAAGTCTGGGGATATTACGGGTGGTTTACCACGTGTGACTGAGTTATTCGAGGCGCGTAACCCATCCAACCCTGCAGTTGTTTCTGAAATCGATGGAGTTGTATCTTTCGGTAAGATCAAGAGAGGTAATAGAGAGATTATTGTTGAGTCTAGAACAGGAGAAATTACCAAATACTTAGTAAAACTTTCTAATCAGATTCTAGTTCAGGAAAATGACTTTGTTCGTGCAGGAATGCCGTTATCAGATGGTGCAATTACACCAGAGGATATCTTAAGAATTAAAGGGCCAACTGCTGTTCAAGAATACTTAGTAAATGAAATCCAAGAGGTATATCGTTTACAAGGTGTGAAGATTGATGACAAACACTTCGAAATCATTGTAAGACAAATGATGCAGAAAGTAAGAATCATCGACGGTGGAGACACAAGATTCTTAGAATCAAGTTTAGAGCATAGAGTTGACTTTATCGAAGAAAATGACAGAATTTTTGGAATGAAAGTCGTTGAAGATGCTGGGGACAGTGATAAATTCAAACCAGGACAAATTGTATCTGGTCGTGAATTGAGAGACGAAAACTCTAGATTGAAACGTGAGGATCAAAATCTTGTAGTAGCAAGAGAAGCTATGTCGGCTACGGCAGAGCCAGTATTGCAAGGTATTACAAGAGCCGCTTTACAAACTAAATCATTCATTTCGGCAGCATCCTTCCAGGAAACTACCAAAGTATTGAATGAGGCAGCTGTAGCAGGTAAGATCGATGGCTTGAATGGTCTTAAAGAAAACGTTATTGTAGGTCACTTAATCCCTGCAGGAACTGGACTTAAAGAGTATCAAAACATCATCGTTGGTTCTAAACATGAATACGAAGAATTAGTTGATCAAAAAACTGAAGCATAATGAGTGAAGAAAATAAAAAAGGTCTTAATATAGAGATCAATAACGATGTTGCTAGTGGAACTTATTCCAACTTAGCTATGATCAATCACTCTAATTCAGAGTTTGTGGTAGACTTTATTCAGATGATGCCTGGCATGCCAAAAGCACAGGTTAAATCGAGAATAATCTTAACCCCACAGCATGCAAAAAGGTTTATGAATGCACTCCAAGATAATATCAATAAGTTCGAAAGACAATTTGGTAATATCAAGGATCAGGATCCACCTCACAACATGCCAACCAATTTTGGACCCATAGGTGAAGCCTAGGAGTTAATATGAATACGAAAGCCGTTATAGAAATATAGCGGCTTTTTTTATGCTTTAAACGCTAGAAACTTATATGAGTTAGTATTATCCATTAATTTTTAAAATTATACGTAATTTTGACGCGCCGAATTAATCGGTATATAAATTGCAATTAGCAGCTTAACCAAAAACTACAAAATGACTTTCGAACAAGCAGAAAAAGCTTTACCTATTAAAGGATATTTAGATTTACCTATTCCAGAAGGAATCGATTTAGTTACAGAAATAAAAAGATTAAAAGAAGAGAAAAATGCTATCATCTTAGCGCATTATTATCAAACCGGAGATATTCAAGATATTGCTGACTTTTTAGGAGATAGTTTGCAGTTGGCCCGTGAAGCTCAAAATACAGAAGCAGATATGATTTTATTCTGTGGGGTTCATTTTATGGCAGAAGCTGCTAAAATTTTAAATCCTACTAAAAAAGTATTACTTCCAGATTTATTGGCGGGCTGCTCGTTGGCAGATGCATGTTCAGGAGAAGGTTTGAGAGAACTAAGAGCTAAACATCCTGGATCTGTGGTAGTAACTTATATTAATTGTGATGCTGGAACAAAAGCAGAAAGTGATTATATCGTAACTTCATCTAATGCCGAGCATATCATCAATCAGATTCCAGAAGAAAAAACGATCATTTTTGCTCCCGATAAGAATTTAGGAGCATATTTAATCAAACAAACGGGGCGTGACATGATTTTATGGGATGGCGTATGTATTGTTCACGAGGCCTTTTCTTTTGAGCGTATTGCGCAACAGTTAATGGAGAATCCAGATGCGAAATTAATCGCGCATCCAGAAAGTGATGCTACAGTATTGGAAATGGCCGAATTTGTAGGATCTACATCTAGATTGTTGGATTATGTTGAGCATGATGAAGCACAAAAATTCATTGTTGCTACCGAAGAAGGAATTATACATGAGATGCAAAAAAGAGCGCCGCATAAAACCTTGATTCCTGCTTTTCCTGAGGATGAATCATGTTCTTGTAGTGAATGCTTCTTTATGAAGAGAAATACCATGGAAAAGCTTTATTTAGCACTTAAATATGAGCATCCTGAGATTCAAATGGATGAGCAGTTAAGAAAGCAGGCTTTAATTCCAATTCAACGCATGCTAGATATGAGTAAAAAAATTAAATAAAATAGCATTTGAATTTTAATAACTAGGATTCATATCCATAAAAAAAGGCTTAAAAGAATTTATCTTTCAAGCCTTTTTTAATTATAGAAACAAGCGTTTACTTTCTGCCTCTTTCCTTGAGAATTAACAATACATCTCGCAACTCAAATCCTCGATCGTGTAAAGCTAGTAGGTAATAGTATAAAACATCGGCAGATTCTTCTAAGAATTCCTTATCGCTCTCTTTTCCACTTGCAATTACCATTTCAACAGCTTCTTCGCCCATTTTCTTTGCAATTTGGGAAGTTCCAGCGTTGTATTTCTTACTCATATGCGACTTCTTTGGAGGCCTATTTTTAGCTTCCTCCATGGTGCGCTCTAGCTTCTTCAAATAAGGATAGAGCTTCTTTAGCTTTTTGTCATCATCTGCCATAAACTTATTTTTTCTTAGCCTTTTTAGCAGCCTCTTGTTGCGCTTGTGCTTGTTTCATGGCTTCATCTAATCTAGCTGCCCATTTACTTTTCTTTTTCTTCTTTTTAGGCTTAGCTTTATTAGCTTCAATTTTTTGATGAATTTTCTTATCGTCAATCATCCAATTCTTAATCACGAAGACTAAACCAATATTCAGAGCATTAGAAACAAAGTAGTACCAAGATAAACCAGATGCATAGCTATTTAAGAAAAAGATAAACATGATTGGCATTAAATACATTATGAATCTCATATCGGGCATGCCTTCTTGCGTTGGCGTATTCATCATATTACCAGATGTTCTAAAGTAAATAACCATGGTAATTACATACAATAAGGCAAATAAGGAAATATGCGCTCCATAGAAAGGAATATTAAATCCTAATTCCAAAATTGAATCATAGGCCGTTAAATCATCCGCCCATAAGAAACTTTCACCTCTAAGATCGATGATGTTAGGGAAGAAATTAAATAAAGCATAGAAAATAGGAATCTGTAACAAGGCCGGTAAACAACCTGCTAGTGGATTTACGCCTGCAGATCGATATAGCGCCATTACTTCCTGCTGCTTCTTCATAGCATCATCCTTATCTGGATACTTCTTGCTTAACTCATCCATATCTGGCTTTAATACACGCATCATAGCACTTTGCTTATACTGCTTGTACATAATAGGAGAGGTGATTAGCTTAACGAAAATCGTTAATAAGGCAATTACCCAACCATATTGTAATCCCCATCCGGCCATGAATCTAAATGTAGGAAGAATAATCCATTCGTTGATCCAACCAAAAATTCCCCAACCAAATGGAATGATTTCTTCGTATTCCTTGTTATAGGCTTTTAAAGTATTAAACTCCAAAGGAAGGAAACGCCAAGTATAATTCTCGTTTAATTCTCCTTTGTTTGCCAAAGGTGTACTGAATTCAAAATACTTAGAGTGAATTGTATCGGTTTCTTCTGGGGTAATCACATTTAAACGAACATTCTTTAAACCTTCTTCTTTCTCGAAAATAGTAGTAAAGAATTGTTGTTTAAATCCAACCCAATCGATTTTGTCGTCTGAATCAGAAGTGTATTCCTTTGTAGTATAATCATCTTTGCTAAAATCATTTAAGCTAAAGTGAATATCTGTAGTTCGCTGTTCCCAAGCTTTTCCTTTTTCTTGTGAAAGTGCTTGTAGGTTGAAATAAAGCTGCGCATCTTGATCCGTAGAGATTTTATTAAAACCTTGAGATTTAATATTGAAATCTAGATCGTGATCACCGCTCAAGGTATAAGCATATTGAATTACTCCACCATTCTCACGAGTTGTGAAAATAATAGAATTTCCTTCTTCTCTAACCTCAAAATTTCTTTTAGATAAATCAATCTGACGACCTTGGTTATCATTTAATTTAAGTCCAAATTGTGCATTATCACCATCGATGATATATAAAGGCTTTTCATGATCTTCTGAAACATCATCATAAGCATAATATTCTTTTAATTGAACTTTGCTAAGTTGTGCTCCACGATTAGTGAATTCCAATAATAACTTGTCATTCTCAAGCGTATATGTTTGTAAAGAAACTTTCTCCGATAGTGAATCTTGGGCTAAAGCGATTTCTGTATTGTCTACAATTGCAGTAGAACTAGACCCTTCTTCAGCTTTTGCTTGTTGCTTCGCAGCAAGTTCTTGTTTTGCTTTTTGAGCTTGAATTTCTTCCTCAGTTGGCTTGGTTAGCATATAATAACCAAAAAATAAAACCAACATAAGTCCAAAACCTATGAGTTGATTTTTATCAAATTTACGTTCTTGCATAGATTAATTTTCTATTTGTTGATGTTCTAAAGATGCTTTCAAAAAAGCCTTGAACAATGGGTGCGGTTCTGCAACCGTACTTTTATATTCTGGATGATATTGCACTCCTATATAAAAAGGATGCTGTTGTAATTCTACAATTTCCACCAAACCTGTGTCTGGATTTACTCCTGAGGTAGTGAAATTTGAATTATTAAATTGCTCATAGTATTCATTGTTAAATTCATATCTATGGCGGTGTCTTTCTTTTATGGTGTCAGATTTATAAATATCTCGGATAAGAGTATCTTCTTTTAATTCACATTCCCAATTTCCTAAACGCATGGTGCCACCTTTGTGGGTTACATTCTTTTGTTCGTCCATTAAATTGATAACAGGAAATTTAGTTTGAGAATTAAACTCTGTGCTTTCTGCTTCTGTATAGCCTAATACATTTCGAGCAAATTCTACTACCATCATTTGCATACCTAAACAGATACCTAATAAAGGAATGTTATTTTCACGTGCATATTGACAGGTTAGAACTTTTCCGTCGGTTCCTCTATCACCAAAGCCTGGCGCAACTAAAATTCCATCTACATCAGAAAAATATGTCTCAAGATTATCTTCTTTTAAATCTCCAGAATAAATCCATTTTACATTAATCTTGGTTTCTAAGTTAGCTCCAGCGTGAACAAAAGCTTCTGTAATAGATTTATAAGAATCTTGTAGTGAAACATATTTCCCAACCAATCCAATAGTTAATTCTTGTTTTGGATTTTTATAATTATCTAAGAATTTGGTCCATTGCCTTAAGTCTGGAACAGAGTCGGTTGGTAAATCAAGTCCTTCTAACACAACATCATCAAAACGCTGATCTCTTAGCATCATCGGAACTTCATAAATCGTACTTGCATCTAAACACTCGATTACATTTCCTGCTTTAACATTACAGAATTGTGTAAGTTTAGCAATTACATCTTTTGGGATTTTATGTTCAGTACGACAAACCAAAACATCTGCTTGAATTCCGCTTTCCATTAAAAGTCGAACAGAATGCTGTGTAGGTTTAGTCTTTAATTCTCCACTTGCTGCTAAATAAGGAATAAGGGTAAGATGAATAATCAAAGAATTATTTTCACCTAATTCCCAACCTAATTGTCTTACAGATTCAATGTACGGAAGCGATTCAATATCGCCCACAGTTCCACCAATCTCTGTAATAATAATGTCATAATCACCCGTTCTTTCAAGAATTTTAATTCTTCTTTTGATCTCGTTGGTGATGTGTGGAATAATTTGAACAGTCTTACCCAAATAATCTCCTCTTCTCTCTTTTTCAATAACAGATTGGTAGATTCTTCCGGTAGTTACGTTGTTTGCCTGTGTAGTAGGTTGGTTTAGAAATCGCTCGTAATGTCCTAAGTCTAAGTCTGTCTCGGCGCCATCTTCGGTAACATAGCATTCGCCGTGTTCGTATGGATTTAATGTGCCTGGATCTACATTAATATAAGGATCCAACTTTTGTATAGTTACTCTAAAACCTCTCGATTTCAACAACATACCCAAAGATGCGGCAACGATTCCTTTTCCTAAGGAAGATGTTACACCTCCGGTAACAAAAATATATTTGGGTTGTTTCATTGCTGCTGAATATTTTAATTCAGGTGCAAAAATAAGGTTTATTTGGGATGGGACAAGAAGAAATTTGAAATAAAAAAGGCAAGCTACCTACATCACACCGCTACGACCGCGTACCCTTGCTACGTTCCCGTCCTGGGGGATTCAGCAGGAGCTGGTTGTGTAGGACTTGCCTTAGGGCGACAAATATACACAAACTTTTATAATTGCTAAAAATATTTTCAACTAAAAGTTTTTGAATGAAGGTTAATTGTTGAATGTCAATTATATTTGCTTCAAAATATTTTTGTTGAAAGTCATAAAATCCATCTTCGATAATCTTTTAGCCTTGGTTTTGCTGATTATTTTCGCCATACCTATGCTTATCATTTGGATGATTACAACTTTAGACACAGGACAAAATGGTTTATTTCTTCATGAAAGAATAGGAAAAGGAGGCAAGCCTTTTAAAATGTATAAGTTTAGAACCTTAAAAGGAACTTACGATAATCCTATTACCACCGAACAAACTCATCAATTTTCTAAATCTGGTAAATTTTTGATGAAATACAAATTAGATGAGTTGCCTCAGCTCTTTAATATTCTAAATCAAACCATGAGCTTTGTAGGTCCAAGACCCGATGTTGCGGGTTATGCCGATCAATTAGAAGGAGATGATAGAGTCATTTTATCTATAAAACCAGGTATTACAGGACCTGCACAAATCAAGTACCGAGATGAAGCTAGTCTGTTAGCTAGGGCAGAAAATCCGATGGAGTTAAATGATCAAATGCTGTGGCCAGATAAAGTAAAAATTAATAAGGATTATATAAAAAATTGGTCTTTGAAAAAGGACTTTCAAATTTTGTGGAGAACACTTTTTTAATCTAAAGACTTAGATCTCCAACTTTTGTAATTCTTCGATGAGTGCTTTAATCCGCTTTTCGCCTTCGCCCCAATCCACAATCTGCAAAGGAAACGAAGGACGATAATTGATATTGATCTCATGGGGCGTAACCACGTCAATTTGCAGTTTTGCTCCCCACGAAAAAAGAGACGCACCAAAATCCACTGTAATATTCTGCCCGTTTTGCGTAAAATTCCAATCCAGCTTTTTGAGCGTTTATAACACTTTTTCAGCTAACTGACCCTGTGTGGAATGATAAGTTCTAAATTTGCGCATATCAATTAATTTACAGATAAAAAGACAATAAATATGCCCTTATTCGTTTACTATTGTTTGAAAGGGTATGCAAAAAAAATTTAAACCTTTAAAATACTTCGCAACGGTTTTCTGATCAGAGATAACTATATCCATCGCATCCGGATATAATTGTACCTTAAAAAACCGCTCTTTTTTCGAGGGAATGGTGAAAACTTCATGTTCAATTTTATCTTCTATTTACATAAGATACGTAAAGTATTTGTGTTAATAACTATATTTATTTACTTAGTTTTTCTATTGTATGACATGTTGGGTAACTTTCATTTGGTGGGTAAATTCATCAACAATCGGATGCAAGCAATTCTTTTCTAAGTCAAAAAAAAAATAATTCAGAAAGTAATAATCTATATAAGCATAAACGTTTGAATGAAAAATTGAATTCTAATTTTGTTTAACTAATATTAAAATCATTTTTTTAAATTTACCGACTAAAGAACAACATATGGCTTCAGGGATTTTTGCAGTATTAGACGATATAGCAGCTTTAATGGATGATGTGGCTATTACCAGTAAGATTGCCGGAAGAAAAACAGCAGCTATATTAGGCGATGATCTTGCTGTAAATGCCGAAAAAGCAACCGGTTTTGTTTCTTCAAGAGAAATACCTGTGTTGTGGGCTATTACCAAAGGATCTTTTGTTAATAAATTGATCATTGTTCCCATTGCGCTATTATTGAATGCGTTTTTTCCGGTAGCGATCAAATATATTCTCATCCTGGGAGGGGTTTATTTAGCCTACGAAGGCGCTGAAAAAATCCTTGAATATCTATTTCATAGAAATAAAGCTGAGGTAGCTGAAACGCCTGAACATTTGAACGAAATAGTTGAGGATCCAGAGGCCGAGAAGAAGAAAATTAAATCTGCGGTAATTACCGACTTCATTTTATCTATAGAAATTATTATCATTGCTTTAAGTTCGGTTACCGATAGAGAGTTGCTGATTCAGATCCTAACGGTTTCTGTGATTGCCTTAGTCGCTACTGTTGGAGTGTATGGTTTGGTAGCATTAATTGTTAGAATGGATGATGCAGGGTATACGCTGATTAGAATTTCTAAAGGTGAGGGTTTTTTAACTAGCCTTGGAAAGCTTTTGGTTAAGGCACTACCTTGGATCATCAAATCGCTTTCAGTGATTGGTACCATCGCATTAATCTTAGTTGCTGGTGGAATTTTCGCACACAATATCGATTTCTTTCATGATGTTCTAACAAAATTACCATCTATAGTCAAAGAAGCTTTGATTGGATTGGTGATAGGCTTGGCCTCTGTTCCAGTGATTCACTTGGTGATGAAGTTATTCAAAAAGAAAGAAGTTCAAGCTTCATAATCATATGTATGTTTTAAAACTGTATTCAGATAAGAAAGAATTCAATATTAAATTCATTAAAAAATAAAATATAATAAGATGAGTTTAAAATTAAGTCGAGTAACATTAATTAATAACAGTTGCCATTTTTAATACATTATACTTCTTGTTTTTTAACATTTAATCATAAAAAAATAGACATCCAGGGATGTCTATTTTTATTTTATCTAATTACCATTGAGAATTAGTTTTTCAAGCATTTTTCTAAGAATTGATCTTGCTCCCATAATAAGTGCAAAATGTTTTCCTTCGCCGCATAGCCATGGCTTTCTTTAGGTAAAATCACCATTCTAACCGGTGCACCTAAGTTTTTCAAAGCTTGAAAATAACGTTCAGTTTGTAGTGTAAAGGTTCCTGGATTGTTGTCTGCCTCACCGTGTACCAATAACATAGGTTTTTTCATTTTGTCAGCATTCATAAAAGGAGACATGGTATTGTAAATTTTTGGATCATCCCAATAGTTTCTTTGTTCAGATTGGAATCCAAAGGGTGTAAGTGTTCTATTGTAAGCACCACTCCTCGCAATTCCACATTTAAAGTCATCACCATGCGTTAATAAGTTAGCTGTCATAAATGCACCATAAGAATGTCCACCTACGGCAACCCTGTTCTTATCGATAATTCCCCTGTCATCTAAAGCTTTAATAGCTGCTTTACCATTGGCTAATAATTGCTCAATAAAGTTATCATTCGGCTCTGTTTCTCCTTCTCCTACAATCGGGAAAGAAGCATCGTCCAAAACAGCATAACCTTTCGTCACCCAATAAACAAAACTTCCATAATATGGATAGGTAAACGCGTTAGGATTGTTGGTGTTTTGTCCAGCCGTGCTTTTATCCTTGTATTCCGTTGGATAAGCCCAAACCAATAAAGGTAATTTCTCTCCAGATTTTTCATCATAATCGGCAGGTAAGTATAAAACTCCACTTAAATCAACTCCATCAGCTCTCTTGTAGTGAATTACCTCTTTCTTTACATTCTCAATCGATTTAAATGGATTTTCGAAATTGGTAATTGGCTTAGATTTTTTGTTTTTTAAATTCAAGCTATAGTAGTTCGGATATTGACTTGGCGTTTCAACTTGAGTTAAAACGTGCTGTTTATCTACATCAATAAATGTAAACAAACTTTCGATTTGGTTCTTTTTGTCAGACGTATAAATACGTTTTGGTTTAAAGGATTTAAAATCGAATTCGTCGATAAAAGGATACTGACCATCTTTTGTGAATCCATCTCCAAATAAATATCCTTTATTGTTTTTAATATACATCACAGATTTCCCAAACTCATTTTTGGTTGTGTAGTAGTTACCTGGATCAGCATATCTATCTTGATAATTACGCTCAGAAATCAATTTTATTTCTTTTCCATTTTGTGGATTGAAGGCGGTAGTTCTTAAGGTTCTTGTATCATACCAATGATCATAAATCATCGCTATCTCATTATTTCCCCATTCAATCCCACCATATCTTAATTTAGTTTTAATGAATGGTTTCGCAGCTTGGTTAAATGGAGCTGTCCATACATAAACTTGGTCTCTATACTCAACTTCTTTGCTTGCATCACCATCATCTAAGGCTTCTACAAAATATAATTCTGCAGCTTTATCGCTTCTCCAGCGGATTCCTCTTTTCCCTTTTTTGGTAGAAGAGAAACCCTTAGGTCTAATTTCATCTAAAGGAGCTTCGTCGATTACTTTAACTAATTTTCCATTCATGTCATACACACTCGTTGTGCTAGCAAATCGTGAATAAGGAACTAAGTAAGAGAAAGGCTCTTTTAAAACATCAATTAAGACATATTTACCATCTGGAGAAATAGAATTTGAAGTATATAAATCAGCTTTTAAGAAGTTCTTTTTCTTACCATTCAATGTAACAATATCTAAACTTGAACGAATCGCATTTTTGAAGTTCTCCTCGTCCTGCGCATCCGTCAATAAATCTTGGTAAGTTCTGGTTTGTGAAACACTTCCGTCTCCTGTAGAAACAGTAGGTCCGGTTGGCATTTGGCTTGTTTTATCAATAAATGCTGGTACATGGGCAGGTAAAAAAGAAACCAACAATTCTTGACTGTTGGGTAACCATTCATAAGGTCTTCCGCCTACAGCATTCAATCCACTAGCAACTCTTTGTGCTTTAGCTGTGCCTAAGTCAACATACCATAACTCTAAATCATTCGTAGTAGTATGTGTAAAAGCCAACATTTTTTCATTAGGAGAAAATCCTAAATATCCAATTTGTGGATTTTGAGGTAAACCACTTACTTCAGTAATTTTATTGGTTCCAAATTTTTGAACCTTTAGATTATTGATATAAGTAATTGTACTACTAATATGCGTATTTGGATTAAATCTTAATCCACCTAACTTCATTTCATCTTGACTTAAATCTTGCAGCGTTTTATACGTATTTCTATAAGTATAAACTACCCACTCCTTATCTTGTGTCATGTAAACTGAAGGAGCGCGTTCAAAATCAGCTAGTTCTAGGATTTCTTGCGAAGGTTTTTGAAACTCAATTTTTTCTTGAGCCGAAGCCAAGTTGAATCCCAGGAACACAGCCGTGAGAAAAATAAATTTATTCATTCATATTAATTTTAAAATTGCTTAAAAATAGGTAATTTATTTCTAACTGAATTAGAGCTGAGGTTTATTTCAATTTAATATCAGAAGTCGTCTAAATAAAAAACACAACTTAAATTTTATTAAAATAAACTGTGTTTTGATAAGATTATTGGATGTAATATCTATAGTTTATCCTTCTGAGTTTAGTTCAGTATGTCTAATTTTCTTCATCCAAACATCCATAGATATTTATATTGATGATATTCCGAAAATCATTCAAGCGTCTCTTTAAACCTGTAAAACGCCCATATTAAAATCTTTTTCAATCGGAGCGTGATTCGCAGCTTCAATTCCCATAGAAATCCATTTTCTGGTTTCGATAGGATCTATGATTTCATCTACCCAAAGTCTTGCGGCTGCATATTCTGGCGTGGTTTGTTTGTTGTATCTGTCCGTGATTTTATCTAATAAAGCTTGTTTGTCTTCTGCCGAAAGCTCTTCTCTTGCAGATGCTTCTTCGATAGATAATAAAACTTTCGCGGCTTGTTCACCGCCCATTACAGCTATTTTGGCTGAAGGCCATGCAAAGATTAATCTTGGATCATAAGCCTTCCCACACATGGCATAATTTCCTGCTCCGTATGAATTTCCTACAATCACAGAGAATTTAGGAACCACAGAGTTAGAAACAGCATTCACCATTTTCGCTCCATCTTTAATAATTCCTCCGTGCTCTGATTTAGAGCCCACCATAAATCCAGTAACATCGGTTAAGAAAACCAAAGGAATTTTTTTCTGATTACAATTCGCAATAAAACGCGTCGCTTTATCAGCTGAGTCGGAGTAAATAACTCCACCAAACTGCATTTCACCCTGTTTAGATTTCACTACCTTTCTTTGGTTAGCTACAATTCCTACGGCCCAACCTTCTACACGTGCATAACCACAAATAATGGTTTGACCGTAATCTGCTTTATACTCATCAAAAGAATTAGCATCGATTAAGGCATCAATCATGTCATGCATGTCATATTGTTCGGTTCTACTTTCTGGTAAGATTCCATAAATATCAGATAATTTACGCTTAGGTTTTTGAACCTCAGCTCTGTTAAATCCGGCTTTATCGAAATCACCGATTTTACCTACGATTGATTTTATTTTATCTAATGCATCCTGATCGTTTTCAGCTTTATAATCCGTTACACCAGAAATATCACTTTGAGATTCTGCACCACCCAAGGTTTGAGCGTCTACATTTTCGCCGATAGCAGCTTTTACTAAATATGGACCTGCCAAGAAAATCGTTCCTGTTTCTTTTACGATTAATGCCTCGTCGCTCATAATCGGTAAATAAGCCCCACCAGCAACGCAACTTCCCATGATTGCAGCAATTTGAGTAATCCCTTTAGAACTCATAATCGCATTATTTCTAAAGATTCTTCCGAAGTGCTCTTTGTCTGGGAAAATTTCATCCTGCATAGGAAGATAAACACCTGCGCTATCTACCAAATAAATAATCGGTAAATTATTTTCCATGGCAATTTCTTGGGCACGTAAGTTCTTTTTACCTGTAATAGGGAACCATGCACCAGCTTTTACGGTAGCATCGTTGGCAACTACAATACATTGCTTACCGGAAATATATCCGATTTTAACGATAACCCCACCTGCTGGGCAACCACCATGCTCATCGTACATTTCATATCCTGCAAAAGAGCAGATTTCAATGGAACGAGATTTTTTGTCAAAAAGATAATCAACACGCTCGCGAGCCGTCATTTTACCTTTTGCTTTATGTTTTTCGATGCGCTTTTCGCCACCACCTAATTTTATTTTTCTTAGCTTTTTATTTAAGTCGCTAACAGCCAATTTGTTATAGTCTTCTCTCTGATTGAATTTAATATCCATGGTTTGATTTAAAGTTTTAAAATTATCGAAAATTGCTGAACTGACAAAGGATAGATAGTTTTCACTTTATATAATTTCAGAAACCAGGATTATTTTGTAATCAATTTATATAAAATTATAATCACCAGCTAAATTAATCTTATAATGAATTATATGGAATAAATTTAATCTCTAAATTCTCTATTCTAACCAATCAATAGTATTCTTCTTTGTAAATCTTAATTAATAAGAGAAATAAACTTACCATCAAAGGTCCAAAGATCAACCCTAAAAATCCAAATAAAGGAATTCCTATCACCACGCCAAATAAAGTGATTAACGGATGAATTTCTGCCAATCTTTGTTGTACCACAATTCTAAATAAGTTATCTGTCAGTCCAACTATTACAACACCATATACGCCTAAACCAATGGCTTCGAAAGTTTGCCCCTGAGCATAGAGAATGATAACGATAGGAACCATACCAATGGCTGTCCCAACAAAAGGAATCATAGACCCAATGGTAGTAACAGCAAACCAAAACCAAGGATTAGGTGCTCCAAAAATATAAAACCCAATGAGGGCAACAGCTCCTTGTAGTAAAGCAACCAAAGGAATAGCGATGGCATTGGATTTTATCATTTCCTTAGAATCAATACTTACACGCTCAAAGTTTTTGTCACTCAGTGGGATATAATGTCGAATTCTCTCTTTTATGACATCATAGTTAATCAACATATAATAAAGACAAAAGTACATTAGACCGATGATGATGGTAATGTCTAAAGTGCTACCCGCAGCTCCTTCCACGAATTTTGTGATTAAATCTTCCAAATTCTCACCCTGAAAACTCCCCGTGATATTATAGCCAACATAGTTTTCAACTCTTGCTATCGTAGACCTAAGCATGTAGGAGTATTTCTCTGAATTCTCCATTACATCTTGAACGCGGTTGGTCAAAAGAAAAATGATTAATGCAATAGGTATTAAAACCGTGAAAATTGTAAGAACGATAAGTAAGCTTGCTGATAGAGTTCTTTTCCAACCTTTATCGGTAAGTTTTCTCATCCAACCCGAAGTTAGCACATACATAATTATCGCTCCAAATATCCCTGAAATATAGGGTATGAGTGGAGTGAAAATTAAAACAGCTAACAATAAAATACTAGCAATAGTAAATAATTGACGTGTTAAAAGTGGTTTTAGGACTTGTTTCTCTGGCATGAATATCAATTTATTGTAAATGTAATAGATTTAGTTTGAAAATATGAACTTTAAGTAGGCTTAGCATTTGTCTATTGATTTAAAACTGAGAAACTTTAATTTATTATCATATGTCATACATTTCATCATTAAAAATGAGCATTATGACAAATTGTTTAATTACAATATTGACTTGTAAGTATCTAAAATACAGCTTTTCTATAGAGGTAAATAAATAATTTGCGACAATATGACAGAATTTACTGCCAAAAGGCAGAAAAATGGGATTGGTATATCTTTTGTCTTTTATGTGGAAAATTAACTTAAAAATTAGAAAATAAAATATTAAGATATGAGTAAGATTATAGGTATTGACTTAGGAACTACTAACTCGTGTGTTGCAGTAATGGAGGGTAACGACCCAACAGTAATCCCTAATGCTGAGGGAAAAAGAACAACACCGTCGGTAGTAGCCTTTGTTGAAAACGGTGAAAGAAAAGTAGGTGATCCTGCAAAAAGACAAGCGGTAACTAACCCGGAGAAAACAATTTATTCAATTAAACGTTTCATTGGTGAAAACTTCGCACAAAACGAAGATGATATTAGTTCAGTAGCTTATAAGGTGGTTAAAGGTGCAGGAGGTACTACAAAAGTGAAAATTGACGATAGAGAGTATACGCCTCAGGAAATTTCTGCAATGATTCTTCAAAAAATGAAGAAAACGGCTGAAGATTATTTAGGTACCACAGTAAGTAGAGCGGTAATTACAGTTCCTGCTTATTTTGATGATGCTCAGCGTCAAGCTACTAAGGAGGCTGGTGAGATTGCTGGTCTTAAAGTAGAAAGAATTATTAATGAGCCAACGGCTGCAGCTTTGGCTTATGGGCTAGATAAGCAAACAGAAGATAAAAAGGTAGCTGTTTATGATTTAGGTGGAGGTACTTTTGATATTTCTATCCTAGAATTAGGAGATGGTGTATTCGAAGTATTATCTACACATGGTGATACACATTTAGGTGGTGATGACTTTGATAATCATATTATCAATTGGTTGGCAGATGAGTTCCAAAAAGAAGAAGACTTTGATTTAAGAAAAGATTCAATTGCACTACAGCGTTTAAAGGAGGCTGCAGAGAAAGCTAAAATTGAATTATCATCTTCTCAATCAACTGAAATTAACTTACCTTATATTACAGCTACGGCAACAGGACCTAAGCACTTGGTGCAAACATTAACCAGAGCTAAATTCGATCAAATGACCGAAGATTTAGTGAAGCGTTCAATGCAACCATGTCAAAAAGCTTTAGATGATGCAAAATTAAAAGCGTCTGATATTGATGAGGTAATCTTGGTAGGTGGATCTACACGTATCCCTAAAATTCAAGAAGAAGTAGAGAAGTTCTTTGGACAAAAACCTTCTAAAGGAGTTAACCCAGATGAGGTTGTAGCAGTAGGAGCTGCAATTCAAGGTGGTGTATTAACTGGTGAGGTAAAAGACGTATTGTTATTAGACGTAACTCCACTTTCATTAGGTATTGAAACAATGGGAGGTGTGTTTACAAAATTAATCGAGTCTAACACTACGATTCCAACTAAGAAGTCTGAGACTTTCTCTACGGCAGCTGACAATCAGCCTGCGGTAACGATTAGAGTAGGTCAAGGAGAGCGCCCAATGTTTGCTCAAAACAAAGAAATCGGTCGTTTTGACTTAGTTGACATTCCACCAGCGCCAAGAGGAGTTCCTCAGATTGAAGTAACATTCGATATTGATGCCAATGGTATTATGCACGTTTCTGCTAAGGATAAAGGAACAGGAAAAGAGCAGTCTATTAAGATTGAAGCTTCTTCTGGATTATCTGAAGAGGAAATCGAAAGAATGAAGAAAGAAGCCGAAGAAAATGCAGCTCAAGATGCTAAAGCTAAAGAGAAAGTTGAAAAAATGAACGCAGCTGACAGCATGATCTTCCAAACTGAGAAGCAATTAAAAGAATATGGTGATAAGATCGGTGACGATAAGAAAAAACCAATTGAAGATGCTTTAGCAGAATTAAAAACTGCTCACGAAGGTCAAGAAGTAGACGCAATTGATGCAGCTATGGAGAAAATCAACAATGCATGGAATGCAGCTTCAGAAGAAATGTATGCCGCTATGAACGATGGTGGAGCAGCTGGAGCACAAGGAGCATCAAATGCAGGGCAATCATCATCTGACGACAGTGGAGCCAGTGATGTAGAAGATGTAGACTTTGAAGAAGTTAAATAATAGTTCCTATCGTAGTCAAATACGTATAGATTTTATGAAGAAACCGTCTCATTTTTGTGACGGTTTTTTCTTTTGAATTCAACTCAAAATTTGAAAAGAACTTTATAGAAAGAGACGTTTAGAGGAATTTATTCAAAATCTTAGCTGAATCAGAGGAATTAATTAGAAAAACCATAAAGCTTGGCAAATCATTTGCCTATAGTTTTCATACTAATGCGATAATATTTAAATTGCACAAAATTATTTTTAATGAATAGAATATTTGTAATGTTATCACTAATTGTAGTGGTAGCATCGTGTAAAAAACAAGAAAAACCAGCTGTTGTAGGAACCAATGAAAAAGGTGAGGAGTTGGTTGTAAATGAAACTGGAGATACGGTTGTTTATGTTGCGCCTGTTAGCGACAACTCTGAAGTTGAGGAGCAGGATAAGGATGAAGTTGCTGCTATCAAGCCAGAGAAAGATGGGACTTATAAGTTTGAATTAAATCTTAAAAAAGGTCAAGAATATCCTTTTAAAATTAAGACCACAGCTACCAATTCACAATCCGATGGTAAGCAAAGTCAAACGATTACCCAAGAATCTTCTACAGCCGTTGCTTATGAAGTGAAGGAAATAAGAGACAGTGTTTTTATTTTGGATGTTACCTATAAGCAGTTTGCCGAAAGCATGACAGATGGAAAGGAAAAATTAGGATTTGATACCAATGCTGCTGAGCCAACAAATGAGGAGGCAAAGCAACGATGGAAATTTAATAAAGCTGTTGTAGGAAACACTTTCCAAATGGAAGTGAGTAAAAGCGGAAAAGTTCAGAACATTACCAACTTATACAAAGTAAGACAGAATGTGAAAAACGCGATGAAAGCTGGATTAAACGAAGAAGAATTAAAAGGACTTGATTCATTTTTAGCAGCTGCATTGAGCGACGAGGCTATGCAACAGCAGTTTGAAGAGTCTATGGCATACTACCCGAAGAAAAAAGTTAAGCCTGGGGATACTTGGTCTAGAAATGAATCTGAAGGTAATGCTAGCTCGAAGGTGAATTATACTTTTGATGGAATTAAAGACGGTGTTGCTACCATTAAAATCAATGGGACTAGTAGCGGAAATGATTCTAAAACAGATCCAAATGGAAGCGGAATGAAACTTTTTCAAAGTTTAGAAGGTAAAGTAAATGGAAATGTTAAGATTGATGTTAAGTCTGGATGGGTCAAAAATGCAGAAATGAAAAAGAATGAAACCGTCAGAATGACGCAAGAATTCCAAGGTCAGAAAATGAATTATTCTTCTGAAACTAAATCTACCACTACTATTAACTAATAACGATGGGAACGTTTTTTAAGTTTTTACTATTCTTTTTTCTAGCCTATTTTATCTTGACTTGGTTACGCAATTTACTTATGCCATCACCACAGAAAAGGCAAAATGAAAAAGAGGTAAGGATTTTTAAGAGTAAAGACGTGGAAAAACCTAAGGTGGACGTGCAGGATGCTGAAACTATAGAGTTTGAGGAAATTGAAGAACATAAAAAATTTTCGGACTAATTCACAATGCTTTATCGTCAACTTATGTTCAATACCTATATTGGTTGAAAGTTAACTTCATTTGATTTTAAATTTATTTGTCTCAATCTGAAATTAAAATACAATCTATTTCACAAATTATTAAGTGAATATCAATTAAAATAAAATAGCCGCCTCGTTTATTGAGGCGGCTACTTCTTTTATAAAAAACCAAATAAGAGGAATCAACGTTTAAAATCTATAACGAATGCCCAGGGCAAATCGACCGGCTTTAAATTCAGTTTGTGCATCATAATATTCAGTACCGGGAAAAAAGAACATTCGCGGTCTCCAATCAAAGGATAAATCAATTGGTGCTCCTACAATCGAATATTCTAATCCACCCATTACCGGAATGGTAAAAACGGTATCTCCATCGCCAAAAAAAGCACCTACACCTCCGCCGAGATAAGCGGCTAAACCTTTGGTTGATGCAAATGGAAAATGATATTGATAAGCCCCTTGAATTAAAGTGGCTCCATCTGCAAACAAAAGTGCACCTTCTAATGCATTGTTTGTACTTAATTTGTACTTCACATGAGGTCCATAAAAAGATCCACCTGAGGTATTTCCTCCAAAATCTGCCATAAAACCAACTCCTAAGTCAGCCTGGGCTTGCGTCATTGTTGCCAATGTCATCAAAATAACGGATAATAATAAACTTAATTTTTTCATAAAATGTTTTTTTAATTACTTAAATGAGTATGAAATTTTTTCTTTAAAATAAAGCCGTCCCAAAAAATATTGAGACGGCTCCCAACATTGAACTATGAGGAATTATTTGGATTAAAGATTATAATGACGGGTAAAATCGTTTCCGTTGCTTACATTTATCGTTTCATTCACCTCAACTGTACCGCCTTTTTCAATTTTGAATGATCCGGTAATTTGATTATCAGTGGTAATTATTTGGATTCCGGCTGCCAATGCAATGATCTCACGCGTTGTTTCAAGTACATAAGTTTTGGTTTCGCCGGTAAAATCATCTTCGTTCAAGCCTACCACGATTTGACCATTTTGAACTTCGCCATTAACTTTCCAAATAGATGTGTTTTGGGCAGCATCAGTACCCGCGGCAGAGATGGATACATAATCGTCTGCACTAACGCCATTGAGCGTAACGGTGATCTTAAAGTTATCACCTTCGGGATCGTTTGTGCCACCACCATCATCACTGCTGCATGAAAGAAGTGACAGAGTAAATACTCCTAAAAAGAGAATTAACAAAAATTGTTGAACTGTTTTAAAAATGTTTGTTTTCATAACGATTTGTTTTTATATTTTCTGATTACAAAATTGCATCTGAAATCTACTTCCTGCAATCCATTGAATTCAGGAATTATTTATACCTAAAATCAGGTATATATTTAAATCATAATTCATTGTAAATTTGGATGGTACATAATCTTTGAGGTTTATGAAAAGTTTAATTTCTATATTCATCCTAATTTTTAGCATTATAGTCTCTGCACAAGAACAAGATAGTTTGTTCCAAGCCCTTGAAATCACTACAAATCCCTCTGAAAAAGCCAAAATCTATTTGCGATTGGTAAATTACTTTGCCGAAAGCGATTCTGCCAAAGCCATGAATTTTATAAGATCTGCACAAGATCTAACTTCCACCTCAGATAAGGTAGGCTTAGCCGAAATTCAAAATTCACTTGGTTTTTTTTATATGACCAAGGATCCCGAACGATCAAAACAACACTTTGAAAAGGGCATTGCATTGGTCAAAAATGAAAATTCTGATAAAGCACTGAATCTCAACGCCAAATTACACTATAACATCGCTGCCCATGCACAGCGCAACAACCAATTGCAATTGGCTATTGATTATTTATTGAATCAATCCATTCCCGCGGCCCAAAAGGCTCCCAATAAATTATATTTATCCAATAATTATCTCATGTTAGGTTTGATCTTTTATAATGATAATAATTTGGATAAATCTATTTCCTATCACCACATGGCTGAAGACCAACTGATGAAACTGGAGCCTAATAAGGATATTAGAAAATACTTGATCCTTGTAAAAATCTATTTGGCAGAAGCTTATTTGAAAGATGAACAATATCCTCACGCCAAAACATCTTTGGACCAGGCCAAATCCATGTTAGACAAGTATCCCAATGATGACATAAAAGGCGAATGGTATCATTTGATGAGCATATACTATAACCACACCGATCAACCGGAAAAAGCACTACCCATTGTAAATGAAGGACTTGCTTTTAGCCAAGGAATTCAAAACATGTATCAAATGGTGAGATTGAAGTTCATGAAATCCAAAATACTAGGTTCTTTGGGCAAGTATGATGAATCTAAACAAATGTTACTTGATTTAATGCAGGATGAGATGTATGTAAAAATATATGGTAGAAATATCTCGCTCATCTATGAGGATTTGTCTTTACTGGAAGAAGAGCGAGGTAATTATCAAGAAGCATTGCAGTTTGCCAGAAAGAGAATTGCATTTTCTGATAGTTTGAACCTTTCTGAACAAAACCGGATCATCAACGAGATGGAAGTAAAATACCGAACTGAAGAAAACCAAAAAGAACTGGCTATCAATAAGTTGAAATTAAACGAAAAAAATCAATACATGTGGATATTTTTAATTTCTTCCCTTGTTTTTTTGGGTAGTGCTTTATTTACTTTTTTCTATTTTAAAAACAAGAAAAAACTCGCTGAACAAAGAGAGATCAATTGGAAACAAAAATTAATTGAGAAAGAACAAAAAGAGGAATTGAATTTAACCAAAGCGATCTTGGATGGCGAAGAACGTGAAAGACAAAGGGTTGCCAAGGATCTGCATGACGGATTGGGCGGCATGTTGGCAGGCGTAAAGATCAATTTATCTACTTGGTCCAATAATTATTTAGAAGAAAATCAAATAGAAAGTTTTAACCGAATTTTAAATCAATTGGATTCTTCGGTTTCTGAATTGCGCCGCGTAGCAAGAAATCTGATGCCCGAAAGTTTATTGAACTTTGGATTAGAGATCGCTTTAAAAGATCTGTGTGAATTCTACCAGCAGCCTAATCTTACCATCGACTTTCAGCCGCTGAATATTCAACCTAATTTACCCCTGAATCTCCAGATCAATATTTACCGAATTGTACAGGAATTGTTGGCCAATGCGGTGAAGCATGCCCATGCCAGCAATATTTTGGTGCAATGTTCACAATCCCATGGTCAATTTTATATCACGGTTGAAGATAACGGGAAAGGTATTTTGAAATCAGAAGAGAAAAAATTAAATAGTATGGGATTGAATAATTTGAAAAATCGGGTGCATTTTTTGAAGGGAAATTTGGATATTCACTCAATTCAAGATCAAGGCACCACCATCAATATAGAACTTAATACGCATGCAGCCTAAAATAAATATTGCCATTGTAGATGACCATCCCATTGTGATCCAAGGGTTGAAATTGATGTTGGAAAATGACAGCATTTACCAAATTATCGGTACTTTCGTAGACGGTAAGGGCATAATCAATTTCTTAAACACCAATGATCTAGACTTAATTTTATTAGATATAACGCTGCCGGATATCAGCGGTATAGAACTGTGTCGCATGATAAAATTAAATCATCCCAACTGCAAGATCATCATGCTCAGCAACCGGTCTGAGCGCAGTATCATCATGCAATGCATTCAAAATGGTGCCAGCGGTTATTTATTGAAAAACGCTACGATCACTGAATTAAATCAATGCATACATGAGGCGCTATCCGGCAATATTGCCTTTTGTGCTGAAGTGAAAGAGATCATCAATCAACCGTCCTCCACCGATTTAGAGGGATTGCCAAGACTTACCAAACGCGAGAAAGAAATTTTGAAATTATTGGCCACAGGCAAAACCAGTGTCACCATTGCAAAAGAACTTTTTTTAAGCCCTTTGACGGTAGATACGCACCGTAAAAATAACATGCAAAAATTTCAAGTGAAAAATGTAGCAGAATTAATTAATTTAGCGATGAAACACGATTTGATCAGTTGAAATTCTTTGGATTGACTTTTAAAAAATTCATTTTCAATTAAGTTATATAATTCCAAAAGTCTCATCTCAACCGCAAATATTCATGAGTTTTATTTTATCTTCAGTGGAATTGTTTACCATTGATTTTTATATAATTTTTAATACATTTTTTCATTGACTCTTTTTTGAAAAATACGTTTTAATTTCAAATTTTAGATCAAATCTAGACTTAGTTGGCAAAAAACCTGATTTGTAAGAATAAACCTTTACTTTTGAAGCTAATTCAGGTTTAAAATTTTAATTTTACCTCATGAGTAAATTTCAAAAGAACATCCTCTTTTCGGTCATGGCATTGGTCATCTTTGCCATCATCGCCTTGGTTTATCATTCGCCGGTGATCTCCGGGAATCAATCCATTTCGCAACCGGACATTGTCAATTACAAAGGCAGTGCGCAAGAGATGCAGCAGTTCAGGGAGAAAACCGGTAATGAAACTTACTGGTCTGATGCCATGTTTGGTGGAATGCCGACCTATCAAACAGGAGCACAGTATCCCAATCATTGGATTAAAAAAATAGATGAAACCATACGTTTCTTACCACGACCTGCGGACTACATGTTTATCATGTTTGCAGGCTTTTTTATTTTAGGAATGGTCTTATTTCGTAATTGGAAATATGCTTTTCTGGGCTCCTGTCTATTCGCAATGGGAACTTATTTCTTTCAGCTTTATGAGGCTGGGCACAATTCAAAGGTTCATGCGATAGCTTACTTTGCACCGCTCACGGCAGGTGTACTACTTTTATATAGAAAAAAGTATATTTTAGGATTCTTAATGACAGCCTTCTTTATGGCGCTTGAGCTGGTAGCAAATCATCCCCAGATGACTTATTATTTAGGTTTAGGATTGCTTATATATGTTATTATCGAAGGAATTGAGAGCTTTAAGAAAGGTGAAGTCAAATCTTTTGCAGTTTCCAGTGCATTGGCCTTATTTGCTGTGATTTTAGGTTTAGGAATGAACGCAACGGCTGCCATTACTTCTTATGAATATGGGGAAGCTTCCACGCGTGGTAAGAATGATATTTCTTTGATTGAAGGTGAAAATCAAAATGGTTTAGACAAAGATTATATCACACATTGGAGTTACGGGAAATTAGAAACTTTAAACTTATTTATTCCTAACTTTATGGGCGGTGGGAGCGCTGAGCCTGATACGTATAAAGAAAATTTAAAAGAATCTTTAACTAAAGCTCAAAGTCAAGAGGAATATCAATATTTCTCTCAGGCGATAAATTATATTTCGACATATTGGGGCGATCAGCCTTTCACAAGTGGACCAGCCTATCAAGGAGCCGTGGTGATCTTATTGTTTTTCTTAGGAATGTTCTTCGTAAAAGGAAAATATAAATGGTGGCTTGTGGCTGCCACGATCATGAGTATTCTTTTAGCATGGGGTAAAAATATGATGTGGCTCACGGATTTATTCATTGATTACTTCCCAATGTATAGCAAATTTAGAGCGGTCTCTTCTATCTTAGTTATTGCTGAATTCACTATGCCACTCTTGGCAGTATGGGGAGTCTACAAGTTCTTTAATGATAAGGAATTGACACAAGAATATAAAAAGAAGATTTTAACCTATGTAGGTGGAGGAGTTGTAGGTTTCATTGTTTTATTGTTGATTGCAGGTGGAGGATTGTTTGATTTCTCAACGGATTTTGAAAAACAATTTCCAGCTTATATTCAAGAGGGAATTAGAGCAGATAGAATTTCTATGTTTAGAAGTGATGCGATTAGAACTTTAATTTTTGTGATTCTATCCCTAGCATTATTAGCGGGCTATGTTTACGAGAAGATTAAAATGAAGGAAATCGTAATTATAGGCTTGGCAGTATTAACTTTAGTTGACCTTTGGGGGGTAGATAGACGTTATTTAAACGATGATAATTATATTCCAAAACAATATGTAGATTATCCATTTCCGACTGAAATGACCGAACGTTTATATAACGAGGCGCAGGCAAATCCATCTTTAATGCAAGTGGCTTATCGCGTAGACAAAAATAGAGTTTTAGCTGATTTAAAGAAACAAGATACTTCGAGATTTAGATTGTTTGATGCTGAAGGAAGTACTTTTAATGATGCGTCAACTTCGTATTTCGTAAACTCTATTGGTGGTTATCACGGGGCTAAAATGCAGAACTTCCAGAATATCATAGATATTTATTTATCGAGAGATTCTGTTATAGAAAAGCGTCTTGGCGTTGAGCAAAAAGGACAGAATATTTTGGATATGATGAATACCAAATACTTTTTGGTAACCGGTCAAAATGGTTCTGAAATTATTCAAAACCCAGGGGCTTTAGGAAATGCATGGTTTGTAGAAGAAGTAAAGGCAGTAAAGGATCCAAATCAAGCGATATTAGACATTGCTAAGATAGACCTGTCTAAACAAGCAGTCGCGAATTGGGCACAAGATAAAACCTATCAAGTAGATTCTACAAGTCAAATTCAATTAGTGGATCATGCTCCCAATCGTTTAGTATATAAATCCAATAATAAGAATGATGGGTTTGCTGTATTTTCAGAAATCTACTACGACAAAGGTTGGCAAGCAAGTATAGATGGTAAGAAAGTTGATATTATTAAAACAAATTACTTTGTCCGTGGTTTAGAAATTCCAAAAGGTCAACACGAAATTGAGTTGAAATTTGATCCACAATCTGTTAAAACAGGAAGTTTAATTACTTTATCTTCAAATATAATTTTTATTTTATTATTAATTGGTGGAGTGTATTGGATGTGGAGAAATAAGGATGAAAAACAGTTCGGAGAAGAAAAATAATATCATGAAAAATTTAAGTTTATTAATCATTAGTCTTTTATTCATCACTTCTTGTAATACTAGTGGAGAAATTACATCTACCCATGCAGAAGGCTTAGTAGAAGAGTATTTGGTCTTAAATCCTCATTATGAAACGGCTTATTTTGAGACAAACAAGATGAGACTCATCTCTAAAAAGGACGCAGAATTAATTGAAACCATTCGCGATTTAGAAGATAGAGGATTAATAGAAATTGTAGATGAGAATTCGCGTAAAAAGTGGTTTTCTAAGGACAGTGTATTTGTGATTACACCAAGTTTAACCAGAGATGCGTTGCCTTATGTTGTTAAACAAGCTAAGAATAGAACCGAAGTTAAAACCGTAGAATATGAACTTGATGATTCAAGAGATATACTGTTCACAAGAAAAACGGATAAATCTGTAAGTTTTAATGCGATTTTATTGAAGAAAAAAACGCCATTTTATTCTTTTGGAAAAGATAAAAACCCAAATTCAGAATTTATTACCAAAGAATTTAAAGCGAAATATGTAGAGGAAAAAGGTTGGGTACTGGTTCGATAAACCAATTTGATAATCTATAAACAATCCGGAAGGATTTAATCGTAATATATAATCATTCAATTAAGCTTTTAAAGTAAAGCTATTGAATGATTTTTTTTGTTTCATCATCACATATAAGTTTGCCATGTTCAAGTTATAAGTGCAACTGGCCAAGTAGATTTTAGTTTTTCTATCGGACTAATGTAGCCAAACTTT
>JBLWWH010000018.1:0-50040 GCA_048268105.1 Weeksellaceae bacterium | reverse complement strand
TCCAAGTCTTCGATACAATTTTGTTGCACAAAATCACTCAGACTGACAAGAGAGATTCCGATTTCTATCACATGGAGTAGTCTTTCTGTTTGGAGAAAAATGTATCGAAATCTCGACAGAAGTAAGTAAAGACGAGCTTCGCGTTTCTCTTGTCCAAGTCTTCGATACAATTTTGTTGCACAAAATCACTCAGACTGACAAGAGAGATTCCGATTTCTATCACATGGAGGAGTTTTTTCATAGAAAAAAAGGTATCGAAATCTCGACAGAAGTAAGGAAAGACGAGACTTGCTGACCTGCAGTATGCAGAATAATTCAAAATTTAGAATTTAAAATTCATCATTTCTTTCTTCTTTCCTCTTTATTCTCATCACAGTAAAATTTAATTATTCACTATTCACTCAAATCGTCTTTTTCTAGATGTTCTCGATAAAAGATGCGCATAATCGCGATGGATTATGCGCATCTTCAGAAAAAAAGCTCAAAAGCTTTTTTATAAAAGTACAAGAGCTTTTTCCAAAAACCTCAAGAGCTTTTTTGTAAAAGTACAAGAGCTTTTTTTTGCATCATGCGGATGATTCATTTGATTCATCAAATAAAAAAATCAAATCATCAAGTGAATACCTTATGAATAAAGGCTTTTGTGTTTATTTCTGCAATTTAAATTTTATCTTTTTCAAGCGTTTTTTAATCCTCAGGCTTGGGCGATAATTTACGCCTATGCTTTTTACGTTTTCTATGCCCACTTCTTCGGGTGAATTACTAGGCAGAGAACTCACTTTGATCTGGAAGTTTCCTAAATGTCCTAACTCTACCACGCGACCTTGTTCTAGTTCGTCCATCATATTATGCACAAATGAATGCAAGACAGCCAAACAATCGGCTTCGCTTACGGTTGATTGGTTAGCGATGAGGTAGGCGGGGCGTTCTAAATCGCAAGTTCCGGTTTTAACGGCTTGTACATAATAACGATCTGGCGCCGACAAATCGCGCGGATTCTTCTTTCTCTGAACTTTTAGGTTGACACGTGGTGTGGACATGATATGATAGAATTCTTGATTAACTAAGACTAAAATTAAGGAATTTATATACAATTAATTTATAATCATTTAATAAAGTAGGGAATAATAGATTAATCAGTTAGGGTTTTATCTGAAAAGTTGAGCATCGGTATTCAGTATAAACAGTTACATATCTTAAATATTAACCTGTTCACGCGTATTGGATTGGAGAATAAATTCTTAAATATTATGTTAAAATACTTATCTTAGTCAGTTAATAATTCCCAATAACTAAGAATCCTATATGGCTAAGAAAAAAGACGATAAGAATAAATCCATTGAAGAAACCCTATGGCAAGCGTGTGATAAACTGAGAGGTTCTGTTGAACCCTCAGAATATAAACATGTCGTACTTGGATTAATATTTTTAAAATTCTCTAGTGATAAATTCGAGCAACGTAGACAGGAGCTTGTAGACGATGGAAAGGAAAAGTATGTAGAAATGAGAGATTTCTACAATATGAAGAATGTTTTCTTCCTAGAGGAAACATCTCGCTGGTCTTATATTATTAAGAATGCTAAACAGGATGATATTGCCATTAAAATTGATACGGCATTACATACCATTGAAAAGAATAATCCATCCTTAAAAGGAGCTTTGCCTGATAATTACTTTTCTCGTTTAGGTTTAGATAAAACCAAACTTGCTTCCTTGCTAGATAAAATTAATGAGGTTGATACCTTATTAGATGAAGAGCAAGATATTGTAGGTAAGGTATATGAATATTTCTTATCCAAATTTGCTTTAAAAGAAGGTAAAGGAAAAGGAGAGTTCTATACCCCAAAAAGTATTGTAAAACTTATTGCGGAGATGATAGAACCATACCGAGGGGTGATTTATGACCCAGCTTGTGGTTCGGGAGGTATGTTTGTGCAGTCGATTAAGTTTATAGAAAATCATCATGGAAATAAGAAAGAAGTTTCTATTTATGGACAAGAATACACGAATACTACCTACAAATTAGCCAAGATGAACCTGGCAATACGAGGTATATCTGCGAATCTAGGGGAGAAAGCAGCAGATACCTTTGCACAGGATCAGCATCCTGATTTGAAAGCAGATTTCATTATGGCAAACCCACCTTTTAACCAAAAAGATTGGAGAGGAGAGAATGAATTATTAGACGATCCCCGTTGGAGAGGTTATGAAGTACCACCAAAGAGTAATGCCAACTATGCTTGGATTTTAAATATGGTAAGCAAACTATCTGAAAATGGCGTAGCAGGATTTATTCTGGCTAACGGAGCTTTATCCGGTGGCGGTGAAGAGTATAAAATCCGTAGAAAGTTGGTTGAAAACAACTTGGTGGAAGCTATCATCATCATTCCACGAGATACTTTTTATACTACCGATATAAGTGTTACGCTTTGGATTTTAAACCGCAATAAAAAGCAACGTACCATTACAATTAATGATAGAGTTAAAAACTATCGTGACCGTGAAAAGGAAACCCTTTTTATAGATTTAAGACGTTGGGGTAGCGAATATGAAAAGAAATTTATTGAGCTTACTCCAAAAAATATAGAAAAAGTAGCTGAAAACTATCACAATTGGCAGCAAACAGATTGGAAAAACACCTATAAAGATGTGCCTGAATATTGCCAATCAGTACATTTTGACAAGATTGCTGAAAACGATTTTTCTTTAGTACCAAGCAAATATATCCAGTTTGTAGATGGTGATAGCGGTATTGACTTTGATACCGAAATGAAACGTATTCAAGGGGATTTTAAGGAGCTATTGCAAGAAGAAAAGCAAAGTCAAGAACAACTCATAAACGCATTTAAAACTTTAGGGTATGAGTTATAAACCCATTGGTAAATACATACAACTGGTTGATAACCGTAATAAAGATTTAGCGGTTACCAATTTATTGGGCATAAACATTACGAAAAATTTTATGCCCTCTGTTGCAAATGTTTCAGGAACAGATTTGTCTAAATACAAGATTATTCAAAAAGGGCAATTTGCTTATTCCGCAATGCAAGTTGGAAGAGACGAAACCATAAGAATAGCTCTTTACACAGACGATGAACCCGCAATCATTTCACCCGCCTATTCTGTAATTGAAGTAATAGATGAAAATGAGTTACTGCCTGAATATATGATGATGTGGTTTCAAAGACCCGAATCTGATAGGTACGGATGGTTTATTAGTGATAGTAGTGTTAGAGCAAGTTTAGATTACGAGCGCCTATGCGAAATAGAAATCCCTATACCTCATATAGATGAGCAACGCAAATATGTAAACCTCTATAAAGGGTTGTTGAATAATCAAAAGACTTACGAAAGTAGCTTAGAAGATTTACAGCTGATTTGTGATACCTACATTGAGGATTTAATCAAAACCCAAGAGCCTAAAACATTGGGTGCTTACATTCAACAATCTGATGAACGTAATTCGGATTTAGAAATAGGTAATTTGCTTGGAATTAGTGTGAATAAGGTTTTTATGCCATCTAAAGCAAATCAAAATAGCCTAAATCTATCGAACTATAAAATAGTCAGAGAACGTCAATTTGGATATGTGTCTGTTACCTCAAGAAATGGTGAAAAGATTTCAATAGCTTTATTAGAAGGCGAAGCAGGTATTGTTTCAAGCACCTACACCGTCTTTGAAGTAATTGATAAAACAGTATTACTTCCAGAGTATCTGTTTTTATTCTTTAAACGAAGTGAGTTTGACCGTTATGCACGTTTCAATTCTTGGGGAAGTGCAAGAGAAACTTTCGATTGGGATGAAATGTGTAGAGTTCAATTACCTATTCCAGATATAAAAGTACAAGAAGCCATTGTTACCATTTACCACACCTTAGAAACTCGTAAACGTATTAATGAGCAGTTAAAAGACAGTATCAAACCATTATGTCCTGTTTTAATGCGTGGTGTTGTGGAGAGAATGGAAGTTGAAAACCTTAAAACTGAAGCCATATGAGTTTAAATACAAGCCTTAAGGGGCGTTTGAGAAATACAAACTTACCACTGACTAACGTATTGCACCCTTTATTTGAAGCTGTTGTAAATTCTATTCATTCAATTGACGCAGCTATCGAAAATGGGAAGTTATCTTCTACCATTGAAGGAGAAATTACGATAAAAATATTGAGGTCTTTCCAAAAGTCAGCTTTTGAAGATGTAAAATCTGACATTATAGGTTTTGAGATTATTGATAATGGTCTAGGGTTTAATGATGATAATTTCAAATCGTTTCAAACCTTAGATTCTGAACATAAAATAGAGCTAGGATGCAGAGGCGTTGGACGTTTACTTTGGCTTAAAGCTTTTAATAAGGTTAGTGTAAATAGCTCATATGACAACAATGGTGAGATAAAAACAAGAAGTTTTGACTTCAATGTGTCCAATGATATACACAATGAAAATATCAAATCAACCCCGGAAAAAAAGGTAGAGACTTCTATAAAGCTATCAACACTTAGGAAAGAGTATTCGAAGTACTTACGTAAAATGCCAGAGACAATAGCAAGAGACTTGCTCGAACATATCCTTTGGTATTTTATTAGAAATGGAGGTGCCCCAGAAATATATATGATCGATTCAGGTGAAAAAATTTCATTACAGAAGGAGTACGATGACTTAATGATTAATGCATCTGAAAGAGACAGTTTTGTAATTAAAACAAGAGAATTTGAAATCACTCACGTTAAATTAAAATCATCTCTTCAGAATAAGCATAGTATCAACTTCAGTGCTGCAAATCGAGTTGTAAAAGAAGAGTCCTTGCAAGGGAAAATCCCAGGACTATTTGGTTTCCTAAACGATGGTAAGGACAACTTCGCATATATGTGCTTCTTAACCTCAGACTATTTAACTGAAAGAGTAAATCCTGAAAGAGTTGGATTTAACATCTCAGAATCAGTAGAAGGAATGTTTGCAGATGATGAAATTTCACTTTCTGAGATACGAGGGAATGCATTTGATAAAATATCAACTTACTTAGATCAATACCTTACAGAAAATAAGCAAAACGCGATTCAAAGGGTTACAAATTTTGTCGATACTAAAGCGCCTAGATATAGACCAATATTAGGAAGGTTGACTGATGATGAGAAGATTGTCGACCCAACTATTTCCGATAAAGAATTAGATATAAAACTTCATTCACACCTAATGGCTTTTGAATCTCAACTTCTTGCGGAAGGTCACGATCTTTTGATTCCAGATAGCATTGAGGATAAGGAAGATTATTCAAAGAGAATTGATGAATATCTTGCTAAAGCAAGTGATTTGAAACGATCTGACTTAGCCAATTATGTTGCTCACAGGAAAGTGATTCTAGATCTTCTTGGAAAAGCCATTCAAAGAAACATTGAAGGTCGATACTCCAAAGAAGATGTGTTGCATAAACTTATTATGCCAATGCAAAAAGTTAGTGATGAAATTCGTTTTGAGGATAGTAATCTATGGTTAGTGGATGAAAGATTGGCTTTTCATAATTTTCTAGCATCTGATAAAACTTTGAATTCCTCAATAATTACCGATTCAGATGAAACTAAAGAGCCTGACTTGTTGGGGTTAAATGTTTTTGACAATCCATTTTTGGTTAATGATGGAAGTAGTCTGCCACTAGCATCAATTACTGTTGTTGAGATTAAACGACCAATGAGGAATGATGCAAAAGCAGGAGAAGATAAAGACCCAATCGAACAAGCTCTAGGTTATTTAAAAAGGGTTCGAAATGGAAAAGTCACTACAGCCACAGGGCGACCAATTCCAAATTCAGAACAGATTCCCGGTTTCTGTTATGTAATTTGTGATATCACTCCTTCAATTAAGGATCGGTGCGATTTCCTTGACCTACAGGTAACTGCCGATAAAATGGGATATTTTGGCTACCACAAAACATATAACTCCTACATAGAAGTGATTTCATTTGATAGATTGTTAAATATGGCGAGAGAAAGGAATAAAGCATTTTTTGACAAGCTAGGTTTACCTTCCGTTTAAGTTAATCATAAAAAATACTAAGTATGACCAGCGACATCCTCATATACCAAAACCAAGACGGCAACATCAAGATAGATGTTCGCTTGCACGAAGAAACCGTATGGTTGATGCAAGACCAAATGGCTACACTTTTTGGCAAAGCAAGGAATACGATTACCGAGCATATCCAAAATGTTTACGAAGAAGGTGAATTAGAACAAAATCGAACTAGTCGGAAATTCCGACAGGTTCGAACGGAAGGTAAGAGAGCCGTAGAAAGAGAAATTGACCACTACAATTTAGATGTTATCATTTCGGTTGGGTATCGGGTAAAGTCGGTTCAGGGCACACAATTCCGCATTTGGGCAACCCAGCGGTTAAAAGAGTACATCATCAAAGGCTTTACGCTCAACGATGAACGCCATAAACAAGGTAAAACCACTTTTGGTAAAGATTACTTCAGGGAGTTATTAGAGCGTGTGCGTTCCATACGTGCCAGCGAACGTATCAACGAACAATTAAAAGACAGTACTAAACCGCTTTGTCCTGTTTTGATGTGTGGGGTTGTGGAGAGAATGGAGATTGTATTAATAAGAAATTAGAAAATGAACGTCAATCCAAAATATAATCCTATAATTCACCATCGTAGGTCTATCCGTTTAAAAGGATACGATTACTCGCAGGCAGGATTGTATTTTGTTACGATATGCGTTCAGGATAGGGAATGTTTGTTTGGGGAAATCACCAATAGAGAATTGGTTTTGAATGATGCAGGAACGATGATTGAAAAATGGTATTATGAATTGGAAAATAAATTTTCCGATATAAAATGCCACGAAATGGTGGTAATGCCCAACCATTTTCATTGTATCGTTGAAAACGTAGGGGCAGACCTGCGTGTCTGCCCTAATGATAATATCAAATCAAATGATATTATCAAATCAAATAAAACATTGAACGAACGCGATATGATGGGTGAACGCAATATGATGGGTGAACATGATATAATGGGCGAACACATTATTATGGGCGAAAATGATATAATGGGTGGACATGATATAATGGGCGAACATGGTATGATGGGTGAACGTGATATTATGGGCGAACACATAGGTTCGCCCCTACATCGGGTGGTGCAATGGTTTAAAACAATGTCCACCAACGAATATATTCGAGGCGTAAAAAATTTGGGATGGCAACCATTTAACGGTAAATTGTGGCAACGTAATTATTATGAACACATTATTCGCAACGACGATTCATATCATATCATTTCAGATTATATTATTAATAATCCTACAAAATGGACAGATGATAAATTTTATTCATTATGAATAGTGGCATACTCATATATCAAAATCACGATGGCAACATCAAAATAGATATTCGCTTGCAGGAAGAAACCATATTGCGAAAGGAATTGAAATAATAAAAAGATTATTAAATAAACTCAAAAACGCCAATTGGAAAGAACGTGTTAGAGGTAGAAAAGAAGGAAATTGGCAAATTATAGTACAGGAATGAAAAAATTTACAGAAGCTAAATTAGAAGAAGTCTTTGTTGAATCTTTTAAAGAGAAAGGATATGCTCACTTCACGGGGAAAGAATTAAAACGTGATTTAGAGGATGTTTTGTTAGAAGAAGACCTTATTAGTTTCTTATTGAATCAATATAAATCTCAAGGTTTAACGCATCAAGAAGCTAAGTCTATAGTGATGCAAGTTAAAACTTTACCTGCATCTGATTTATATGACTCGAATAAGAGGTTCATGCAATGGTTGTCTGATGGGTTTAGTTTTAAAAGAGAAGACCGAAATCAAAAAGATATATGGATTTACTTAATAGATTATACTGAAGCCAATCAGAATATATACAAGTTTGTAAATCAATTAGAAATTGTTGGTGTAGAAAAGAGTAGACCAGATGGCGTTGTTTATGTCAATGGTTTGCCTCTTGTAGTATTTGAATTTAAAACAGCTATAAACCCAAACTGTAAAATTCATGATGCTTATAAACAGTTGACTAGTAGGTATAGAAAATCTATACCTGATTTGTTTGTATACAATGCTTTCTGTGTAATTAGCGATGGTGTGAATAATAAAGCGGGTTCGTATTTCGCACCTTATAATTATTATTATGCATGGCGTAGAGTATCAGGTTCTAATAAAGAAGTTGATGGAATAAATAGTATGAATACCTTGTTAGAAGGTATGTTTGAACAAGATAGATTTAGAGATATAGTACAAAACTTTATTTATTTGCCAGATAAATCAAATAAAGAGGAGAAGATTGTTTGTCGTTATCCACAATATTATGCAGCACGAGCTTTATACAAAAATATAAAGAAAGCCCAGAAACCTGAAGGTGATGGAAAAGGAGGAACCTATTTTGGAGCGACAGGAAGTGGTAAAAGTTATACCATGTTATTCCTTACGCGTCTATTAATGAAAAGTAAGCATTTTCAAAATCCGACCATTGTTTTAATTACAGATAGAACAGACTTGGATGATCAGCTTTCTGGTCAGTTTACCAATGCTAAGAACTTTGTGGGTGATAACATGATAAAAAGTGTTGAGAGTCGTTCAGATTTGCGAGAGATGTTGCAGGGTAGAGAAAGTGGCGGTGTGTTTTTAACCACGATACATAAGTTTACAGAAGACATTAATAAGTTATCAGATAGAACTAATATTGTGTGTATCTCTGATGAAGCGCATAGAAGTCAGACCAATACGGACCAGAATGTAAAGATTACAAAAAATGGTGTGAAGAAGGGTTATGGTTTTGCTTATTATCTTCACGAATCCTTAGAAAATGCAACTTATGTAGGCTTCACCGGAACACCCATTGATGCTACATTGAGTGTGTTTGGCGAAGTTGTGGATGCTTATACCATGACGGAGTCGGTAAAAGATGAAATTACAGTACGAATTGTATATGAAGGAAGAGCTGCCAAAGTGGCTTTGAAAAACAGTGAGGTTGAAAAAATTGAAGCTTATTATGATGCTGTTGCCGCTGAAGGAGCAAATGAGTATCAAATAGAACAAAGCAAGAGTCAAACTGCACGTATGAATAGCATATTAGGTAATTCTGAAAGGCTAAGAGTTATGGCAAAAGACTTTGTTGAACACTATGAGAATAGAGTAAACGAAGGAGCAACTGTAAAAGGAAAGGCTATGTTCGTATGTAGTTCTCGAGAGATTGCTTATAGTTTTTTCAAAGAGGTGATAGCATTAAGACCATCTTGGAATGAGGTAAAGGTAGCAGAAGAAGGAGTAGAGTTAACAGATCAAGATAAAAGGGAAATAAAACCAATGGAGCGTATCAAAATGATAATGACTCGCAATAAAGATTCTGATGATGAAACATTATATGAATTATTAGGAACTAAGGAGTATAGAAAAGAGCTCGATCGACAATTTAAAAATGAAAAATCAAATTTTAAAATTGCTATCGTTGTGGATATGTGGCTTACTGGTTTTGATGTTCCGTTTTTAGATACTATTTATATTGATAAACCTATACAGCAGCATAACTTAATACAAACGATTTCTAGAGTTAACAGAACTTTCAAGGGGAAAAATAAAGGATTAGTTGTAGATTATATTGGAATAAAAAAGCAGATGAATTTGGCGATGAAACAATTTTCTGATGGGGAAAAAGAAAATGTTGAGGATATTAAACAATCTATGGTGATTACTAGAAATCATTTAGACCTGCTAGCCAAATTAATGCATAAGTTTGACGGAAGAAAATACTTTACCGGTTCTGCTTTGGAACAACTTCATACGCTAAATATGGCGAGTGAATATGCTCAGACTACTAAGGAAATGGAAACTCGTTTCATGGGCTTGGTGAAAAGACTAAAAGTAGCTTATGATTTATGTTCTGGAAGTTTAACAAAAGCAGAAGGTGATTATACACATTACTACTTAGCTATACGTTCCATCATATTTAAACTAACCAAAGGCGAAGCTCCAGATTCGACCCAAATGAATGCGAAGGTTCGTGATATGATACAAAATGCACTGCAAAGTGATGGAGTAGAAGAAATTTTTAAAATGGGGGAGGAGAATGAAAAGTATCAAGATCTATTTGATGAAGCTTATATAGAGAAAATAAATAAAATTAAACTCCCTAATACCAAGATTAAATTATTACAACAACTATTAAATAAGGCGATTGGAGAAATTAAAAAAGTAAATAGAGTAAAAGGTGTTGACTTTACTAAAAAGATGGAATCTCTTGTAGAAAGATACAATGATAGAGATGCAAATGATATTTTCCGAAGTGAGGTATATGAAGAAATGGCTAATCAATTAACTGATTTAATCTGGGATGTATATAAAGAGTTTAATGCTGGTAATGACATAGGTATAGATTTCGAAGAGAAAGCCTTTTATGATATTCTATTGGAGATGTGCGCTAAGTATGAGTTCACATATCCTGAGGACAAATTAATAGAATTAGCAAAATCAGTAAAAAAATTAGTTGATGGACAAGCTAAGTATCCAGATTGGAATAAGAGAGCAGATATTAAATCAGCTTTAAAGGTTGGATTGATTATTTTACTTGACGAGCACGGCTATCCTCCTGTGGAAAGAGATGAGGTGTATAAAGAAATCTTTGAACAGGCTGAAAACTATAAAAAGTACAATCAATAAATTAAAACCTAATCAAACCCCCTCCATCAAAATCTTATAAACTAATTCCTTGGTTGGCTTTTGTCCAGCGATTTTGGCTTTTAGGGTTTCAAAACTAACTTTAAAATTACATCCAGTCTTATAAGCCGAACATCCATAGGCTGTTTTGCCTTTTATGATTTTTCCTTTTTTACATTTCGGACAAAGTGGGTCTTCATCTTGAGCTGGAGCTTTAGGAGCTGTTTTCTTGGGTTCTAATTTTAAATTAAAATCATCGTCAAAGCGCACCAAACCCGTTACGCTACCTTCTTCGGTTTTAAAACCTTTGAGATTAATGGTGCTTCCTTTTTCTAATAAGCGAATCAATTGCTTCTCTGAGATTTTTTTGTCTAAGAATTTGAACGGTAATACAAAATCACATCCGGCATTGTAGTTACTGCAACCGTAAGCAGCATTTCCTTTAAGTAAGTTACCTTTTTTACATTTCGGACAAGTATGGGCCAGAATTCCTGCTTGCTTCTTGGACTTTGCCTTAGCTTCCTTCTTTTTGGTTTGCACAACGTGCGAGATATTAGCTCGTTTTTTTTCGCTTCTCACTTCATACACCAAAGCATCTACCATCTGTTTCATGTTTCTGATGAAGGCGGCAGCGCTAAACTCTCCTTTTTCTATATCCTTTAACTGCTTTTCCCAAGTACCTGTGAGCTCTGCTGATTTTAATAATTCATTTTGAATGGTATCAATCAACTGAATCCCGGTAGGCGTGGGAAGCACTTGTTTCTTATTTCGCTTTAAATATTTTCTCTTGAAAAGGGTTTCGATGATATTGGCTCGGGTAGAAGGTCTACCGATTCCATTTTCCTTCATCAAATCACGTAACTCCTCATCGTCTACTTGCTTACCTGCGGTTTCCATAGCACGTAGGAGCGTAGCCTCCGTAAAATGCTTAGGTGGCTTAGTTTCTTTCTCTAAAAACGATGGTTCGTGTGGCCCTTTTTCGCCTTTCACAAACGTAGGAAGAATGTCTGGTTCTTTTTCTTTGGCATTTGGATTCTTCAGTACCACGCGCCAACCTTCTTCTAAGATTTCTTTTCCTGTGGTTTTAAAAACTACTTCCGCTGCACTTCCTAAAACAGTGGTGTTTGAAACTTTACATTCATCGTAGAAAACAGCAATAAATCTGCGGGTAATAATATCATACACCTGCTGATGAGCGTGCGACAAATTCGCATGAACACCTGTTGGAATAATCGCGTGGTGGTCGGTAACTTTTTTATCATTAAAGACCCGATTTGATTTTTTGATTTTCTTACCTAATACTGGCTGGGTAAACTCAACGTATTGGGTTAGATTTTTTAAAATTCCCGGAACTTTTGGGTACATATCATTAGGTAGGAAAGTGGTATCAACCCTTGGATAGGTCACCAATTTTTGTTCGTAGAGTTTCTGAACAATCTTTAAGGTTTCGTCTGCTGATAAACTGAATTTATTGTTGCAATAAACCTGTAAGCCGGTTAAGTCGAAGAGTTTAGGTGCGTATTCTTTACCTTTCTTTTTCTCAATCGAGATAATTTCAAATTCACTTTCTTTCACCTTATTCGCCAAGGCTTCACCGTCTTCTTTGTTGTAAAAACGACCTTCTTCGTAGCTAAAGTTGGTTTCTCGGTAAAGGGTTTGCAATTCCCAGTAAGGCTGAGGTTTAAAGTTTTCAATTTCTTTAAAACGATTCACCACCATAGCGAGGGTAGGCGTTTGCACACGCCCCACGGATAGCACCTGTTTATATCCACCATGTTTCACGGTATAGAGTCTGGTGGCATTCATACCCAAGAGCCAATCTCCAATCGCTCTAGAAAAGCCTGCATAGTATAAATTGTCGTAATCTTCTGCTGGTTTTAAATTCTGAAAACCTTCTTCTATGGCTTCTGTCGTTAAGGATGAAATCCACAAACGTTGAACTTTCCCTTTATAATTAGCTTCGTTCAATACCCAACGTTGAATCAATTCACCTTCTTGTCCCGCATCCCCGCAATTGATAACCACGCTGGCTTTATCGAACAAACTCTTTATAATTCTAAATTGTTTTTGTATCCCCGAATTCTGAACTACTTTGGTTTCGAACTTTTCGGGTAGCATCGGAAGATTGTTGAGGTCCCAACTTTTCCAATGCGGTTTGTAATCATGTGGCTCTTTGAGTGTACATAAATGCCCAAAAGTGTAGGTAACGGCATAGCCATTGCCCTCGTAGTAGCCATCGTGCTTGGAATTTGCTCCCAACACAGATGCTATCTCACGTGCGACACTTGGCTTTTCGGCGATACATACTTTCATGGTTCAACTTTATAAAAAGGAAGTTGCAAATTAGTGAATTTGCTGAGGTATTTGCAAGATAAAATAAGTTCTCCATTCTTGAAATGAAATCAGTTATTATTAAATCATAAAATTCTATACGCTATATTTAAAATTAATTGGATTCAGGGGTAATTAAATAAAAATTATCGAATTAAAATCTCTATTTTTAATTAAAATATAATTATGATAAAAAAGATAGAACATACGTATGAGAATATCGTAGCTTTTGAGTTTACTGGTGAAGTAACTCAAGAGGATTTTAATCAAAAGCTGATACCTGCTGTAGAAGCCTTGATAGAGGATATAGATGAAATCAATTTGGTGTATTTACTTAATGCTGACTTATCAGAATTTACCATGGGTGCTTGGTTTAAGGATGCGATGTTAGGGATTAAAAACATCACCAAATGGCATAAATCAGCAATTGTAACGGATAGCGATGCCATTCAGAACTTCACAGAAATCTTTAGTCATGTAATGCCAGGCGAATTTAAAGGTTTTGATAAAGTAGATTTAGAAGAGGCCTTGCGTTGGGCTGCGACTTAATTTAACAAGATTTAATCTTAAATTTTTAAGGAATTGAGATAGAATAATTATAAATAGAATTTATTCTTGCGGCCTCAACTATTAAATTCATTAAATGTGAAAACAAGTGGATTAGAAGCATTTAGCGATGGTGTATTCGCCATTATTATTACGATTATGGTGTTAGAAATTGGTGTACCAGAAGAAGTTACCTTAAATACCTTGCTGGTCAGATTACCTGTTTTTGATAGTTATTTTTTTAGTTTTATTTAAATCGTGATTTATTGGAACAACCATCATCACCTGTTTCAAATCACACAACGTGTGAACGAAAAATTCTGTGGCCGAATCTACATTTACTGTTTTTGTTTTTTTTGATTCCTTCTACCACGGCATGGATTGGTATTAACTATATCGAAAAGCTTCCAGTGATTGCCTATGGTGTGATTCTGTTGTTCTTTGCGATTGCATATTTTGTTTTACAAGCTCATATCATTAAATATCATAAAGATAATTTCCCACTCAAAAGGGTAGTAGGGTCGGATCTTAAAGGAAAGAATTCAATTATTTGTTATTCTATGGGTGTTATATTGTCTTTTGTAAACACCTCGTTTGCCTTAGCTTTATATGCGATTGTAGCCATTATGTGGTTGGTACCAGATAAGCGAATCGAAGAAAGCATTTAAGATTAAAATTAAATACAAAAGCAAACGATGTGTGGAATCATAGGTATTTTAAAAGATAAATTTTTAAAAAAAAATATCGGATTTTCACATTATTAACTCTATTTTTGATAATCTCTAGACTTAAGTTGTTATATATCTTTGTGCTCAAGTTAACGCATAGATTATGAATCGCAAGAAGTTTATAAAAAGTATCTTTTTAACAGGATTGGTAGGAAGTGTTGCTCCTCAAGTTTTGAGTGTATCTAATAAAGAAGCTAATTCATCGACTTATGATAAATTGATGCAACAAGTGGGCACAATCATTTACCTAACGAAAATATAGAAACTATGAACAGCCTAGTTCACAAGGCAGAAATCAGAGGTTTTGCGAACCATGGATGCTTGCAATCTAATCATACTTTTAGTTTTGCGAACTATCACAATCCAGATAGAATGCATTCTGGGGTATTAGGCGTATTAGATGATGCTCGTGTGCATCTGATGGAAGTTCCTAGGAGTCTATAAATATATTATGAATTAAAAATCAATTAACATGGAAGTATTTGTAAAAGAAAAAGAAAATAGTGGTTATGCAATAGCTAGAGAAGGCGAAGAAAGAGCTGGAGCTATGACATTTAGAAAACCTAGTGAAGATCACATTATCATCGACCACACAGAAGTTGAACCTGAGTATAAAGGTCAAGGCGTTGGTAAGAAGATGCTTTACAAAATCGTGGAGTGGGCAAGAGAAGAAGGAATTAAAATTACTCCATTATGTCCATTTGCAGCGGCAATGTTCAAAAAATTAGATGATATTCAAGACGTTTTAATAAATAATAATAAATGATGAAAAATTTAAGCAAATCTACAAACCCTGGTCTTAGCAACGAGACCATTAGTATTGCCATGTTAGTATTGCGTTTGGTAGCAGGTGCATTTATGTTAACCCACGGTTGGGGCAAAATGGAAGCCTTATTCAGTGGAGAGCCTATACAGTTCAGTGATCCTATCGGATTAGGCGCAGAAACCTCTTTGGTTTTAGCTGTTTTTGCAGAAGTATTATGTGCTATATTACTAATCATTGGTTTTGCAACGCGATTGGCGGTTATTCCTTTGGTGATTACTATGATGGTTGCAGCTCTTATTGTGCATGCCGATGATCCGATTGGTAGACAAGAATTACCTTTACTTTACGCGGCTATGTTTGTAGCAGTGGGATTTGTTGGCGCTGGAAAGTACTCAGTAGATTATTTGCTTTCGAAAAGATTAAAGTAATTTTCAGAAAGTATTCATAATTAATTTAGATAAAGAAAAGGGGCAGCATGATTCACTGCCTCTTTTTCTTAAAAACAAGATATAATAACATTTTAAAACAAACCTATGAAAGCAGCAGTTTTAAAGTAACTAGACACTGCGCCCAAATACCTAGACTTCTCTTAGCCAGAGATTCAAAACAAGAACCAGATTATGCTTCACATGAAAGCAGCGGCAGTTAAGAGTTTAGATAAATAGAGAGCAGGCGGAACGCATTATGCGAGCTATACCGAACTGCCGGTTGTGGTAGGAATGGATGGTGTAGGTGTTTTAGAAGATGGTACGCGTGTCTATGCACAAGGTATCTCGGGTATGATAGCTGAGAGAGCCATTATCGATAAAAATAAATATACGCTCATTCCAGATAATTTAGATGATCATTTGGCAGCCGCTTTACCTAATGCCGTTTTAGGTTCGGCGATGGCATTGAAAGTGAGAGGAGGAATTAAACCTGGCCAGAATGTTCTAATCAATGGAGCAACGGGCGTAACGGGGCTTTTGGCGGTGCAAGTGGCGAAATATTACGGCGCTGACAACATTATTACCACCGGTAGAAACCAAGAGAACTTAGAGAAAACCCTAGAACTAGGAGCTGATCAAATTATCTCCTTAAAACAAGAGGATGATGCCATGGTAGCGCAATTGCAAAAAGTGCATGCAGCAACGCCGATTGATTTAGTGATTGATTATGTCTGGGGAAAGTCAGCAGAGTTAATTCTAACCGCTTTAAAGGGTGGAGGACTCGATCATAGCTCTCATAGAACAAGATTTATATCGGTGGGTTCTATGGCAGGAGAAAATATTATTTTAGCTTCTGGTATCCTGAGAAGTTCTGCAATTGAGGTGCTAGGTTCAGGTTTTGGTAGTTTATCTCCAGATGATTTAGCTTCCTTAATTCAAGAAGTTTTACCAAAAATGTTTGATTTAGCTGCAAAAGGAAAATTAAAAATGGATTTGGTGATAGATTCCATAGAGAATGTAGAACAATTATGGGATCAGAAAATTGAACCGGGTAAAAGATTGGTGATAAGCATGGATTAATGATGCTTATCAAAAAATTATAACTTTTCTGTTAGAAATATAACAACTCACATAGCTTAGTCTTATTTGAGTTTTTTAATGGATTTAAAACTGCTTCATAAAATTGAAGTTTAGGGTTTCTATCATCGCATTCTTGGGTGAATCGTATTTAGAAAATAGTATGCGGATGGGAGAGAAGGAATATGTATTGAATTGGTGAGATAATTACATAATTTTTAAACATAAAAAAAACCCTAACTACTGCAAGGGTTTCCTTTTGCGGAGAGTGAGGGATTCGAACCCCCGGAGGTGTGACCCTCAACGGTTTTCAAGACCGCCGCATTCGACCACTCTGCCAACTCTCCTTTACATATCGCTCGTTTCTCGTATCAAGCGGGTGCAAATATAAGAGAATATTTTTGTTAAAGCCAAATCCAATGCACCAATTTTTAAGAAATTTTTTGATTTTCGAATAAAGCTATTTGTAAGCGTTTTGAAATCAATTTTTTACGATAAAAATGTTTTATAAAAGAATTTAAAATTTTATTCCTTTATGAATATTTCTCTTAGCCTTTCGCATCCTTTTACAGCCTTTTCTTGAATATGGGTGACACGAGAGTTTCCACTTTGTGGTACTTTTTCTGGATCGACAATGTAAATTGGAACATCGCTATCCACAAAATCTATCAAACCAGCCGCTGGATAAACCTGCATAGAAGTACCAATAATGAGCAAAATATCGGCTTTGCGAGTAAATTCCATGGCGCGAGACATTTCTGGAACGGCTTCACCAAACCATACAATATGTGGACGCAACTGATGTCCATCTGGTGATAAATCGCCTAGATTTATATCTCCTGGATGATCATAAGTGGTGTATTCATCGGCTACACTTCGTGCTTTCTTAAGTTCACCATGAAGATGAATGATATTAGAACTCCCTGCACGCTCGTGTAAATCGTCGACGTTTTGGGTAATTACGGTAACATCATAATGCTTTTCTAATTCTGCTAAGAAAAGATGTGCTGCATTGGGTTCAACTTCTTGTAACTGGCGTCTTCTTAGATTATAGAAATTCAATACCAATTCAGGATTTTTTCTAAAACCTTCGGGGGAAGCGACTTCCATAATGTCATGATTTTCCCATAATCCATTGGAGTCTCTAAAGGTTTTGATTCCACTTTCTTGTGAAATTCCCGCTCCAGTTAATACAACTATATGTTTTTTGCTCATGTTTCTAATTTTACCATTGAATTTAAATTTAAATGAGCCGGTAAAACCAGCTCATTTTTTATAATTAATTTAATATTAAATGCTTAGGATTTGATTAATAAACCTCCTCATACATTTTATCATACAAGTCTTGATATTTCTCTTGAATGTTTTTGCGTTTATGCTTCAAAGTTGGCGTTAACAAACCATCTTCTATCGTCCAAACATCAGGCGTTAATTCAAATTTCTTTACTTGTTCCCATTTACCAAACTGCTTGTTTACCACCTTGATTTGCTCTTCGATTAAACTCTTAAGAGAAGGTGCGTTGGCAATTTCTTCGTTGGTTGGATTCTCGAATGGAAGATCATTTCGCTTAATGAATTCTCTAACGTAGTCGAAGTTGGGTTGAATGATGGCACAAGGCATTTTCTGACCTTCACCCACCACCATGATTTGTTCGATAAACGGAATAGATTTCATAGCGTTTTCTATAATTTGAGGCGCGACATACTTACCACCACTGGTCTTGAAAATTTGTTTCTTTCTATCGGTAATGTACAATAAACCATCTTTGATTTCGCCAATATCACCCGTCATAAAATAACCATCTTCTGTGAATACTTCAGCGGTTTTCTCTGGTTGTTGATAATACTCTTGGAATACATTAGGTCCTTTTACTTGTATCTCGCCATCCTCTGCAATGCGAATTTCTACTTTATCTAATGCCGCACCTACACTTCCAATGGCAAAACCCTCGGCATTCATAGAATTAACAGCAATAACAGGAGATGTTTCTGTAAGTCCATAACCTTCGATAATGGGAATTCCAGCAGCCCAAAACAAACGATTTAATCTGGGTGATAGCTTAGCACTTCCCGAAACCATACAAACCATGTTTCCACCAACACCTTCTCTCCATTTCTTGAAGACGGTGGCCGATGCAAATTTGTATTTAAGGTTCCACATAAAAGGCATCTCCTTGTAGGGGGTGTAATCTTTAACTAGATTTAAAGCCCACATAAATAATTTGGTTTTAATGCCGCCTGCATTCGATCCTGTATCGTATATTTTAGCATAAACTTTTTCCACCAAACGAGGTACAACCGTCATTACAGTTGGTTTCAATTCTTTTAAGTTATCACCAATAGCCTCTATGCTTTCTGCATAATAAATAGGAATTGCATTGTATTGATATAAATAAATCAGCATTCGCTCGAAAACGTGACAAATTGGTAAAAAACTCATAGCACGTGCATTATCTCCCATATCTGGAACACGTTCTTTGGAGGCTAAAACATTAGAAACAATATTGTTGTGTGTTAAGACAACTCCTTTTGGTTTACCTGTAGTTCCAGAAGTGTAAATTATCGTTACGACATCATCATTCTTGATAGAATCTTTAATAGCATCAACTTCGCCTTGGTTGCTATCATCTTTTCCCATGTCCATAATCTCCTTCCAATTAGGCGCATCTGCCACCTCGTCGAAAGTGTAAACACCTACCAAATCTGGGGTGTTGGGCTTGGTTTTCATCATCTTTTCATATAGTTCTTTATCAGAAACGAATGAAAAAGAGATTTTAGCCTGATTAAATATATATTCGTATTCTTCTGGAGAAATAGAAGGATATACCGGAACCGATACAACACCAATTTGCTGGAGCCCAATGTCCATAATATTCCATTCTGTACGATTGGTTGTGGTGATTAATGCTATATGATCGCCGGGCTTAATGCCCATTCTTAGTAGTCCGCGACTTATTTGGTTAGCTTGATCTTGGTATTCTTGTGTAGACGTTTTAACCCAAGCTCCCGAAGTCTTAGATACCAAAGCATCTGGCAAAGGATTGTTCTCTAACTGGTGTGTTAGAAAATCAAATAACCTTGTAATTTCCATATAAATTTAAATTTTGAGTAAAATAAAGTAAAATTTCGATTGTTAAAATCGATATCGAACACCAATATAAAAACTATTTATGAATTTTTAAATATAAAATTGACCTATTTCACTTATTATGTCCTATAAAAGAAGACTTTTGTTTCGATTTAAATTGAAACTTAAGTTTTTTAAAATTAAAACCTGTGAAAATTATGAAAATCTTATTTTAAGAGTTTTGAATTCCTTCGGTTGCAAATGAAAATTAAGTTGGCCTTAACTAGGTTCGTTTTCAATGTCTAATCCTAATTGTTGAGCAAGTTTGTCTACCATGGGATTTCTTTCTACAAACTCTTGATAGATATCTTTTCTGGTTTTTATATGATTTACGGTTTGAGTTTCCTCAGTCACATCGCTCACAACCATCAAAGCATAGTTGTTCAGCTTCTTTCTAGCTTTTTTAACGAAATGCTCCTTGCTCTTTTCGAATTCTAAAAGCATCATTCTTGAGTCAAAAATCAAGTGTACATGATGTTTTTCATCGATACGCCAATTTACGGTATCTAAAACATTAAATAATGGCTTATTCTTTTTCTGAAGTTTGGTTTTATAGGCGTCCCATAATAATTTAAACTCATCATCCGAGAATTTATCTTGCGGCAAGCTATAGTCGATTTCATCTAGACTTTCCTCCTCTTCTTTCTCTTTTTCTTCTATCACATTTTGTCGGATAGAGAAAATAGATTTTTTTGGACGTCTAAAGTATTTCTTTTCCTCCTTTGCTTTATTTGTAACAGCTGGAGATGGAATTGGTGTGCTTTTAGTCTGTTCCCGTGTATCTGCTACAGATTGGGTGGCAGACGAAGATGAAGCAGAATTGGCTACTGTTTGTGCTTTTGTATTAGTTTTTGGTGGAGCTACAGACTTAGTTTTTTCTGTCTTAAATAAATAAGACGGAATTATGCTATACTTTTTTTTTTAGGCTCAGCTTGTTGGGTAAGCGATCCAATTTGCATTAAAGCAATTTCTACCGTCAAGCGTTGGTTTTTACTAGCTCTGTAATTAATATCAGCTTGATTACAAATATCCAATGCATCCATCAAAAATTGAGGTGTACATTTTTTACCTTGCTCAATATACTTAGCCTTGGTATTTTCTCCCACCTCTAATAACTGAATGGTTTGCGGATGTTGAGAAACTAATAAATCTCTAAAATGTCCTCCTAAACCAGAAATAAACAACTGGGCATCATATCCTTTTCGTATAATCTTATCGAAAATGTGTAGGGCTTCAGGTATTTTGTTTTCTAAGCACGCATCGGTAATGGCGAAGTAGGTATCATAATCCAATACATTTAAGGTATCGGCCACACCTTCTAAGGTTAAACTTCCTTCTCCAAAAGTAACTAATCTATCAAATATGGATAATGCATCACGCAAGGCACCATCTGCTTTTTGAGCGATTAAGTGAAGTGCATCATCTTCATAAGTTACACCTTCTTTCTTAGCGATTTTCTCTAAATGATTTTTAATATCGGGGATGCCAATACTTTTAAAATCATAGATTTGACAACGCGAAAGAATCGTAGGTAGAATCTTATGCTTTTCTGTAGTAGCTAATATAAAGATAGCATGTGCCGGTGGTTCTTCCAATGTCTTAAGGAAAGCATTAAAAGCACTGGTTGATAACATGTGCACCTCATCGATAACGAATACTTTATAATTTCCAACTTGTGGCGGAAAACGCACCTGATCGATTAGGTTTCTAATGTCATCTACGGAGTTGTTAGATGCCGCATCTAGCTCGAATATATTGAATGCAAAATCATTGTCATCGTTGGGATTGTCGGTTTCGTTGATGGTTCGGGCTAAAATTCTAGCACAAGTTGTTTTACCAACACCACGCGGACCGCAAAAAAGTAGGGCTTGAGCCAACTTATTGCTTGCAAGGGCATGTTCTAAAGTAGTAACAATAGCCTCTTGGCCAACAACTTGATCAAAAGTTTGTGGTCTATATTTTCTCGCAGAAACAATGTAATCACTCATAATTCGAGAACAAATATAAAGAAAAAAGAAGAAAGAAATCCTTCCAAAAATTAAGTTTTATAATTCCGAGAGAAAGACTTGGTTTTAGTCCTTGAAGACGAGCACATTGTTAACTTTAAATAAAAACTAAGTTATTTGCATTTTTAGCTATGAAATTTAGACATGAGTTTAACTTTATATAAAAGCTGAACTATCTCTAAGGTTCAAAAAGAATCTTTTTGTTTTATGCATAAAAAAGACTTTTGCATCTAAAAAAATTAATACCTTTGTAGCATGATATTCACAGTATTTTCTTTTATAGGATTTCAAGAAATTACCATTATTCTTGTGATTTCTGTTTTAGTTTTTGGCCCTAAAAAGATTCCAGAAATTGCTCGTGGTTTAGGCGAAGGTTTGCGTGCAATGCGCGAGGCAACCGACGAAATTAAACGTGAGGTAATGGACAGTGCCGAAAAAGTAGACCCATCTAAGGATATCAAAAAAGCACAACAAGAAATAGAAACGGAAATCAATCAAGCTAAAAAAGAGATTGACGATGCCGTTGGACCTGTCACCCGAAAAAGACTTTAATGGATTTCATATCTTGGGACGAAAACTTATTCTTATACCTTAATAATTTAGGAACATCTCACTGGGATGCTTTTTGGTTATTTATTACCAATAAAATATCTTGGATACCTTTATATATTTTATTTGCATTTTTAATTTATAAAAAGTTTGGAGCAAAAAAATTGCTGATCACCTTAGCCTTAACAGGCTTAATGATACTATTTACTGATCAGATTTCTAAATTCTATAAAGATATTTTAATTCAACGGCCACGACCCTGTAAAAATATGGAGCTTCTTCCGTATATGCGCTTGGTGAGAGATACTTGTGGTGGTCAGTTTGGGTTCTTCTCTGGACACGCCACCAATCACTTTGCAGTAGCTGTATTTGTAGGAATGATTTTCAGACAAAGCAAATGGGTTTTGCCTGTTTTATTGATTTGGGCGGGAGCGATTGCATTTAGCCGAGTTTATATAGGTGTACATTATCCACTAGACATAGCATCGGGTACTTTGATCGGTGTTTTATTTGGTATTTTGTTCTATCGTTTTTGGCAAATGGCGATGGCTAAAATGCGATATTAGTTATGCATGCATAGTTTACCCCGAGACATTTCCTAAATTCTTAAAATTATTCTTCTACATTTGTGTTTTCGATAAAAATACAGATGAGAACAGTTATAAAAGGTTTAGGGCATTATGTCCCAGAAAATATAGTTACCAATCACGATTTAGCCAAAGTGATGGACACCAACGACGAATGGATTCAAGAGAGAACCGGAATTGTAGAAAGGCGTCACGTGGGTAGAGATGGTGATGAACCAACTTCTGTGTTGGGCTATAAAGCCGCTCAAAAAGCTATTAAGAATGCTGGTATAGATAAAAATGAAATCGATTTTATCATCTTTGCGACATTAAGTCCAGATTTATATTTTCCTGGATGTGGGGTTCAATTACAAGAATATTTAGGAATAGATACGGTAGGAGCCTTGGATATTAGAAATCAATGTTCTGGATTTATTTATGCTTTATCTACAGCTCATGCTTATGTGCAATCTGGTATGTATAAAAATATCTTGGTAGTGGGAGCGGAGAATCACTCTTTTGGTCTCGATATGACGACCAGAGGAAGAGGAGTTTCGGTTATTTTTGGTGATGGAGCTGGAGCCGCTATTGTTGGTGTTTCCGATGATACGTCTAGAGGTATTTTGAGCTGTAATATGCATTCAGAAGGTAAATACGCCGAGGAGTTGACAATGCAATTCCCGGGGACTAAATATGGTTGGGCCGATAATTTATTAAATGAAGATTTCAACATTGAAATCGAGAAAATCTACCCACACATGAATGGTAATTTTGTGTTTAAACACGCTGTCACAAGATTCCCGGAGGCGATACAAGAAGCTTTTGAGGATGCAGGAGAGAGTGTAGAAAACCTTAAAATGTTGATTCCTCATCAAGCGAATTTAAGAATTAGTCAGTTTGTGCAAAAACGCATGAATTTGCGGGATGATCAGGTCTTTAACAATATTCAAAAATACGGAAACACAACAGCAGGCAGTATTCCTATTGCTTTGAGCGAAGCCGCAGAACAAGGTAAAATCCAAAAAGGTGATCTGGTTTGTTTAGCTGCCTTTGGAAGTGGATTTACATGGGGAAGTGTATTGTTGAGATTCTAGTTTAGATTTCGAAGTTCTAAGTTTAAAGTTTTATGAACTGTAGTTAAATTAAAAATTCTGATGTTGTTATTATAGAATAAAAAAACACCTTGCTAGCCATAGCAAGGTGTTTTTGTGTTTTCAAAAAATGCTATGAACTAGATAGCTCTATCTAACCATGAGTTCAGCATCCAAGCTGTTTTTTCTTGTCCAGAAATGAAATCACTCATCATAGCGTTAGTACCTTCGTCATTTAGTTCATCTGACTTCTTAAGGATTTCACGCTCGATAATTAATAATTCTTTTATTGAGTCTAGAATAACCTTCACACACTCAGCGTCTTTTGAAACGTTTTTAGCTACTTTCACTTTAGAATTTGCTAAATAATCTTCGTAAGTGTGTAATGGTGTTTCTCCTAAAGTTAGGATTCTCTCTGCAATGTCGTCAATCTGAACTTGAGCTTCTGTGTACATTTCCTCAAACTTATCATGCAAAGCAAAGAAGTTTTCACCTTTAATGTTCCAGTGAACACTTCTTAGGTTTTGGTAATAAACTTGAAAGTTAGATAATAACTCGTTTAAATTTTCTACTAAATCTTTAGATTGATTTTCTTTTAATCCAATTGTTGTAAGTGTCATATTCTTAGTTTTTTAATGTTCTTCTAAATTAATCAATTACTTCTATTATTGCAAGAATTATGGCAAAGTATATGGTTCTCATTCATAAGTTTTAATATCTTTATCAAAATTATTTATAAATGACACTCATCCAATTAGAATATGTCTTGGCAGTGGCCGAAAGTAAGAACTTTACTTTGGCAGCAGAAAAGGTTTTTGTGACGCAACCCACCTTGAGTATGCAGATTCAAAAATTAGAAAAGGAATTAGATATTGAAATATTCGATAGGAGTACGCACCCGATCAAAATTACTGCAGTTGGTCAAAAAGTGATAGACCAAGCAAAAACAATTTTGAGTGAAGCTAAGCGCATGAGTCACATGATTGGTGATTTACGCGATAGTTTAGAGGGAGAGTTTGTGATTGGCGTAATTCCAACGGTTTTGCCTACCTTAATTCCGATGTTTTATAAGAATTTTAAAACTCAATTTCCAAACGCTAGTTTGTCTATCAAAGAAATGAAGACTGAAGAAATGTTAGAAGCTTTGGCAAACGACAAAATAGACTTTGGAATTGCAGTTACGCCTTTAAATCATGACGACATAATTGAAATGCCATTATATCAGGAACCTATGGTGGCTTTTGTGCCACCAGGAAATAGGTTGAGTATTGAGGATAAAATTAGCGAGTCAGATTTGGATCTCAAAGACTTGTTACTATTAGAAGAAGGTCATTGCTTTAGAAACAACGTGCTGAGCATTTGTAACATATTTAATAATGGCCAATCAGATAAATTAAATTCATTAGCTGTAGATAGCGGAAGTTTTCACACCTTAATTAAATTGTCTAAAGATGGCTTTGGAATGACAATTTTACCCCTTCTACAAGCAGAAGAATTAAAAGAAGAGGATCAAAAATATATTAAGAATTTCAAAGAGCCTGTACCATCGAGGGAAGTTAGCATTATTTATCATTCAACTCAATTAAGATTAAAGTTTGTAGAGGAAATGCAAAGTTTGATTCAAAGCTTGGTGAGAGGTAAAATATTTTTAGAATCTAATCACCATACATTTCCTAAACTTAAACTAAACAAATAATTAGAAATTATATGAATACAGCGCCGGTGCTTAAGTTAAGATACATCATGTCTATGGTCTTAATGTTAGGCTTTTATGCTTGTTCGCATAAAGTATATCAAGTTCAAACTTCGCAGGTTGAACGAATATTTATTTCGGATTCTTTAGAGGAGAAACAAGATTTAAACCAATTGATTCAACCCTACAAAATTCAAATGGCCAATGAGCTCGATCGAGTTCTTACCTATGCGCCCGTGGATTTAAGCTACAAAGGAATGAATACGCCTTTAGGGAATGTAATCACAGATTTGATGTTAGAAGAAGGAAATAAAATCTATTCCAAACGTCATCCTAATGAGAAAATCGATGTGGTTTTGATGAACAGAGGAGGCTTAAGAAGATCCTTTACAAAAGGTGATTTAAGCGTTCGTTCTATGTATGAATTAATGCCATTCGAAAACGAAGCTGTTGTAGTAACCATGACAGGAACAAAACTGATGGAAATGGTGAATTTCTTAAGATTAACTCCAAGGAATCATCCGATTGCAGGAATTAGTTTTAAAAAGGAATCCGAGGATAAAGAAATTATGATTGGTGGAAAATTAATCGATGAGAACAAAAATTATCGTGTGCTCACCAATGATTATCTTCAAAAAGGAGGAGATCAAATGACTTTCTTTTTAGACCCAATAGAAGTAGAGTTTCTGCAAATTAAGTTAAGAGATATGTTTATAGAGCATTTCGAAAAAGTTGATACCATTCAAGTCAATCAGAATCCTAGATATTTATAATATTAATCTAAGCATAATCCCATTCACGTGTTAAACAGACGAAAATTTATACAGAAATCGGCCTTAGCCACAGGTTTAGTAGCAATGCCAGCGATAGATTTATTGGCTAAAACGCCAACCAAAAAGATCACCATATTGCACACCAACGATCAACATAGTAGAATCGAGCCTTTCGAACATTCGAGTGACGAACGCTACAGCAATAAAGGCGGGTTCTCGCGCAGAGCAGCCTTAATTGATAAAATTAGAAGCGAAGAAAAAAATGTCTTGTTATTAGATGCAGGAGATATTTTTCAAGGGACTCCTTATTTTAATTTTTATGGCGGAGAGCTAGAATTTAAATTAATGTCGAAAATGGGTTATGATTTAGCCACCATCGGAAATCACGATTTCGATAATGGATTGGCTGGATTGAAAAAGCAATTACCACATGCTAAATTTGATTTTGTATCTGCTAATTACGATTTTTCTAATACAATTTTAGAGGGTTATTTTAAGCCATATAAAATCTTGAAAAAAGATGGTGTTAAGATTGGTGTTTTCGGTGTAGGAATTGAATTAGAAGGCTTGGTAGGAAAAGAATATTTTGAAGAAACTAAATATTTAGATCCGATTGAAGTCGCTAAAGATGTTACAAGAGAATTAAAAGCTCAAAAATGTGATTTAATCATATGTCTATCGCATTTAGGAAATGACTATGGTGAGCAAGATAAAGTTTCGGATATGAAATTGGCTAAAGCCACAAAGGATATTGATTTAATCATTGGTGGACATACACATACTTTCTTAAAGAAGCCTGTAGAAGTTCAGAACGCAGCCGGACAAACGGTGATTGTGAATCAAGTTGGGTGGGCTGGATTATATTTAGGTAGAATTGATTTTTACTTAAATCCTTTTACCAAGCAAAAAGAATATTCTTCACTTACTTTGGGTGTTGATGACCAGATTAATTATGTTTAATTCAACTAAAAATAGTCAACTATTCAATGAATAAAGTATTATATCTTCATGGGCTTAATAGTACCTTACACCAAGATAGGAGAGAAGTTTTAGAAAAGTATGAACTAGAAATATTTGCGCCACAAGTGGACTACGAAGGCAATCCCAATGCTTTACAAGAATTATTAGACAGCTATGAAGTTGACTTGGTTGTAGGTTCGAGTGCGGGTGGATTAGGAGGATATTATTTTTCTGGGCTTAAACAATTACCAGCCTTGTTGTTCAATCCAGCTTTGCCTTTTAGGCATTACATGAAGTATATACCCGATTTACCGCGGCGAACCAAGTTTTTGCATATTGTTTTGGGTGCTAGAGATGAGGATGTGTCGCCTCAAAAATCTTTTGACTTCCTTACCAGAGAGTTTGATAAAGAAGTTCCGATGGAGATTCATTGGCAAAATCGATTAGAACATAGAATTCCGATTGATGTATTTGAGCAAGAATTAATTTATTTCTTAAATAAGCTTAATTCTACACCCTAGATTGAATTGAACTCCTTTTAAAAACGCCTTAAAAGCATTTTTGTTAACTTATTACTTCTTAAAACAATCATAAACTTATAGATTCGTTCCATGCTCAAAACTTAATAGTAAAAAAAACCTTATTTTCGCATGGTAAATTTTTAGTATGAGTTTTAAGAAATTGAATAATATTGTGGGTTGGGTGATGTTTGCTATTGCTGCATGCGTCTATCTGCTTACAATGGAGAGAGAGTTGAGTTTTTGGGATGCGGGAGAGTATATAGTTTCTTCGGCTAAATTAGGGGTAACCCACGCACCCGGAGCGGCTACTTTTCAATTGATTGGTGCGGTATGGTCTGGATTAGCTTTTGGTGATGGTTCGCTTTATGCCATTTTAATCAATGCCCTTTCGGCCATTTGTAGCGCGCTTACCATTCTTTTCCTTTTCTGGACACTTACACACTTTGCTCGTAGAATCCTTATGACGTCTAATGATGAGGTGATTGAGGGAAATAATAAATGGGTCATTTTCCTAACAGGAATAGTAGGTTCTGCGGCTTTTATGTTCTCAGATTCGTTTTGGTTTTCAGCGGTAGAAGGCGAGGTATATGCTATGGCTTCTATGTTCACAGCACTTATGCTTTGGCTGGCATGTAAATGGGAAAACGATGCTGGTAAATACCGAGAAAATAAGTGGGTAGTTTTAATAGCCTTATTGGTCGGACTCAGTACAGGAGTGCACTTAATGGCAATTTTGGTGGTTCCTGCATTATGCTATATCTACTATTTTAGACATTATGATTTCACTTGGAAATCCTTTGCAATCGCCAATGTAGTTACGCTAGCCATCTTTGTTTTTGTATTTAAAATCATCTTCTCTACGACTATGTCGTTTGTGGGTAATTTAGAGATATTTATGGTAAATGAATTAGGTTTACCATTCAATTCAGGTTTCTTGGTGACCATTATTTTGTTTGCTGCTATCTTCTATTTTGGTTTAACTTATACACAAAAAAGAGGTTGGGCAACAGTGAATACCTTTATTTTAGCAACTATGTTTATGTTGATTGGGTTTAGTGCATGGTTGGTCATCCCGATTCGTGCGAATGCTAATCCTCATATGAACTTGAACGATCCAGATGATGCGATTGGTTTATTAGATTACTTTAACCGTGAACAATACGGTGACTGGCCTGTATTTAACGGACCTTTATACACAGCTCATATTGATCCTAATGGTGTTGAAACCAATCCAGATGGTTCTTATAAAATGATTGATAATGGTCCGATTTATAAAAAAGATGTTCGTAGAGGAACTTATGAAGTGGTAGGACGAAGAACCGAGTATGTTTACAACAAAGATCATATCGGTCCATTTGCTAGGATGTATAATCCACAGGCCATTGAGAACTATAAAGCTATTATGGGACCACCAGAAGAGATTCAAGTATATAATCCTGCTACAGGAGAGCAACAGGTTTCTTATAAAAAGCCAACATTGGGACAGAATATTCAGTTCTTTTTGAGCTATCAAATCGGTTATATGTACCTAAGATATCTTGGCTGGAACTTTATGGGGCGTCAAAACGATTTTGAAGGTAATATGCAGGTTACCAAAGGAAATGCCATTACAGGTATCAACTTTATAGATAATATAATTGTAGGTGGAAATCAAGAGAATCTACCAACTTATTTTAAAGATACAGAATCCAGAAACGTGTATTTTGGTATTCCGTTAATCCTTGGTTTAATTGGTTTCTTATTCCAGTTAAATAGAGATTTCGGACGAACTTTTGCCTTAATTTCCTTGTTTTTATTAACAGGCGTAGGGATATTACTCTATACTAATGTTAGGCCTTTTGAACCACGTGAGAGAGATTATGCGGTGGTGTCGTCCTTCTATGTTTATTCGATTTGGGTTGGAATGAGTGTCTTAGCGATTTACACATTATTAAAAGATAGAGTATCCGCTAAAGCTGCTATGGGTGTTGCTTCTCTAACTTTGATTGCACCTGTGTTAATGGGGTCTCAAAACTGGGAAGACCATGATAGAAGTGAGCGTAGAGCTGCACACGATTTAGCACATAATTACCTAGTGAATTTAGATAAGAACGCCATACTTTTTGTGTATGGTGATAATGATACTTATCCATTATGGGGATTGCAGGAAACAACCTTGTTTAGAGATGACGTTAAGATTGCGAACTTTACGTTATTAGGTTCTCCTTGGAATATTTCTCAAGTACAGCGTAAGACTTATAATGCCGACGCGATTAAAACCCAAATGACGCCAGATGATTACAAAATGGGCGTGAACGAAGGTATTATTTTACTTTCTCCAGATTTAATGGAGCAGATTAAAAACTACGCACAACAAAACAATCCTAATCTATATCAGCACATGCTTTCTATGCAGTCTTATGTAGACAATGGAATGACAGCAAAAGAGGCCATGAACTGGATTCTTGATAGAGAAAACCCGGCTAAAAAGGCTTTGATAGCAGAGCTTAAAATGGCTTTTAATGCTGGAATAGATAATGTTTTGCCAACCAAGAAAATCATTGTACCTGTCAATAAGACGAATGTATTAAAGCATGGCATCGTTGATCAGAAGTATGCTGATCAAATAGTTCCGAACTTGGTGATTAATTTAAAAGGTCAGCAGATTAGCTATAAAAATGAATTATTCATGTTAGATATGCTAGCCAATTATGATTGGACACGTGGGGTGTATTTCTCTAGTGGTGGTTTGTATGATGATGTAAATATCTTCTACATGAACGATTACTTACAGTTTGAAGGTTTTACGTATAAATTAGTTCCGATTAAATCAGGAGGGGCTGACTATGCAGAGCGTGGGATCATTAATGCCGATGATATGTATAAGCAAATAAAGAACTATGAATGGGCAAATTACAATCACCCTAAAGCTTATTTTGATCCGACCAGTACGAATAATATTCTGACCTATAGAAATGCAGTAGCACGTACGGCAGAAGCATTAATAAAAGAGGGAAAAAATGACAAGGCCAAAGAGATTATGGACTTAATTCAAGAGAAGATTCCTTATCAGCGTTATTCAGAAGGTATTACGCTATTTAGTTTTGTGCCGATTTACAATAAATTAGGTGAAAACGAGAAGGCGAAAGAATTACAAAGCTTTTTACAAAATAGAATTACCGAAGAAAGAGAGTACTATCAGTCATTAAATGAATATGATAGAATGTCTGTGTACAATGAAATGCAACAATTGTTGGGGCAGGAGCAGTATTCTGTTTCTGGTTTGATTGATTACTATTTAAAGACAGAAAAGGATACTATGAAAGCTTTAGAGTACTTCAAGGAGTATTATACGCCTATTGAGAATAGAATTAAGAAAATAAAAACTAAAGTTCAGACGGTAGGTTTGGGTGGATTGTCTGATGAAGAACACAACCAATTATCTACAGATTTAAGTTTACAGCGAGGTATTTTACCCTACGCAATGGATATAGATAGTACTTATGCGAACAAGAAGTTTGAAGAAATGATTCAACTCATGGAAGAGATGGATCCTCGTGTTTCGCAGGAGTAATTTAACTTGAGTAAAGAATGTAAAGGCCAAGGTTGTATTTCAATTTTGGCTTTTTTTAATAATTGACAATTTTTTTGGGAAAAAATATATGATTTAAGCTAATAATTTAATTTAAAATAGAATTCATTAACAATAAATAAAATTTGTAATTTTTGATAGGTAGTTTAATTTTGTAATTCAAGAAGAATTATATGGGTGCTATTTTAAAAATTATAAGAAAAAGAGTTTTTCCATTATTTACTCCAGCTTTAAATTCAACTTATACTTTAAAGAACTTCGAATAAAATAATTACTATGAAACTACGCAGCTTTCAACGAGACAGAATGTGAATATAGGTTAGTCTGGATTAGCTGGGGGATCGCCACGTATTTTTAGAACGCAAGCTGCTATAGCCGCTGGTATTGCAGCCAATAACTTTACAAGTGCTGGATCTACTACTGTGGGTACTGGAACAAGTTTAAACGAAAATAGCGCAGTTAGTATGAAGATACTTACGGCAGCCTTATACCAGAATTCCAAATCCACTTCAGGCAAACATCGAATATCTAATTTGGAAATTTCGTTTAATAGACCTGTGGATAATCCTGTAATTAATTTTGAAGGCTTGGGTGGGAATTCAAATTCTTTACTATTTAGTGCAGAATTTGATATAATGTTGACATCTGCTACTCCATTTGTAAAACGTAGAACTACTAATCCCATAGTCTCGGCTAATTTGCTCTACACTTTTACCAGTCTCAAATTCTTTTAAAATCTATGCAATCTTCTGCGGTGAATATTTACTCTTTCTCATTATTTTACTGTTTAAAGTTAATAATGTTTATATACTTTTAAACAGTCCCGCTTTTGGGGAAGCTTACATTACCAGCAGTTTTTTCTTTCAACATTATATTTATAAGGGTTTTCTGAATCCATTTCTCCATTATGATATATGAAAAGCTCAACGTTTTTATCGTCAATTTTTACAGTCTCTATTTTTTCAATTCCACGCAAACAAAGACTGCTTTCATAATGGACTTCTTTATCGAAAATCAAAAATTTATTTTGTGTTATATAAATCAATTCTCCGCAGGATAAAAATCCACCTTCTGTAGTTATGATTTTTGTATTGTCATCTATTTTAAATTCCTTTAATGTTTGTGTGAATAAAAAAATATACGTGAATATAAACATCACTAATATTGGTGTTACAATAAAAGCTGAAGTTAGGATTTTTTGTATTGTGTTTTTTTGGGTTGCAAAATAGGTAAATGTCAAAAAAATAAAAATTAACCCAATTATTTTCAGTGTGAATTTGCCTTTTGGTCTATATCCGTACAAATTAAAAATTAATATAGTTAACAATAAGAATGTTATAATAAATAAAGATTTAATGATTATTCCTTTAGTTTTCGGATAGTCTTTTTTTATTAATAATGGAATACAATTTAGCCCTACAATTAATATTATAAATGTTATTATCGTGATTATCATTTTGTGCAGTTCTTCTAAAATTGCTGGTAACGTTTTGCAGCTTGGCGAAGGAGCGGAAAATCGAAGACGGAACTCCGCTCTTTGCCAAACTGCTTGTTATATGCCGTTTTTCTTTTTTAGTATGGTCTGCCTGTTCACCCTTAGCTTCTTTTTTCTGTTTTTCTTATACACGATTGTAAATAGTATGGCAGTTAAAATAGTCAAACCTCTAAAAAGGTTTGCTTTCACATCGCCTAATGCTGAATTATCCACTTCAAATAAATGCCAAGAAAGGTTCATTAAAGTATGTGTAAAAATGGGAACCCATAAATTGTAATTCCATTCTACATACAGCCAGGCGAAAAAGACAGCACCAAAGAAAGTTATTGCGAAAATTCCGAATAATTCACTTATGTTTTGACTCTGATATAAATGTCCCGAAGCAAAAATTAACGCACCAAAAAATATAGCAGGAATAAAGCCAAAATTTGTTTTTCGGAATAGCTGTCCAAATAGGAATCCTCTAAAATAAAGTTCTTCCATAAAACCTGCAACAATAGTCCCTGCAATTAAATTTTCAATATCAATTTGCTGGCTAAATTTGAAAAAAGACAATCCGCCTAAAAACATAGGTAATGTAAACAGAATACTTGTCCACACGGCAGTTAAAATGTTTGCCGAAAGTCCAAAGCTTTTAATAATTGAAGTCCTTTTGTCGATTAGAAATGTTCCTAAGAAAATTGGTATTCCAACTATTAAATACGACAATATATAGCTAATCAAGCCTTGTTGAGTTATTTTGTCAATTTCAATTTTTATTGATTTAAAATTTGAAAAGAGCAAATAGTATGTCGCAAAACTTATAAAAATGAGAAGAATTATTTTTAATGTCTGATTTGGCTTCATTTTTTAGTTCGGTCAAGGTTCGGATTGGATAAAATGGCATATAACGGTTTGCGTATATGGTTTGTGGCGGGATAACAACCGCCCGCCTTTCGGTTAAACTTTTTACTTTCTAAAAATACACAAAACTCCCGTTTCAGCACAAAATCCGCCATAAACTATATACGCTGTTGTAGTGCGTTTTTATTCTTTGTAATGTTCTTTAATATACTCCTGTACTTTACTCTTTTTATAAAATTCATTGTAATCTTTTATGTGCAGAATATCATAAACTGCTTTATCCTTATTACCAACTTGTTCGTAATAGGCTTTGCAAATTATATATCCAATCCAATAACCTGCGTTTTTTGGACGTTTTTCACTTGATTGTTGCCAAGAGCGCCAAATACTTTTATGCATATCGCTTTCAAAATCATTCCAAACTTGTATCTCTTTTCCATCAAATGCTTTGTAATCTGCGTCAGTTTCTCCGCTAATTAATTCGCCAATGAATTCGGCAGAACCTTCTCTAATACTTTTCCAAAGTAGGCTATTACCATTCTTCATTTTGTTTTGGTTAAAATGAACTAATTCGTGGCTGACTGTAACTGGAATATGATTTCTTTCCATACTTATTCTCAAAATATCCTTGTTCCAATTCTCGGTATTTAAATTTTCTGACCTGCCTAATATTTCTGTGCCTATTAAAAGCCCTCTTTTTGAAATTGTACCATTGGATGAAAAACGCCCAATTAAGAAATATACATCAGGAAAAACTGCATCTGGATATAAAGCTTCAAATTTATTGAAGTTTATGAAAATTTGTTTCTTCAAGTCAGTTATATCAGATACATTAGGCCTTATAGATTGATAAAAATCTTGAAAATTTATAACGAAGTTTGAAAACTTTTCTTTTGACTGGATTTTACTCTTATAAAAGTCATTTAGCCCATTAGAACCAACTGAAAAATATCTTTCGTTAAATATTTCTTTAGCATTGGCTGTGTCTTTAATTGCCAAATCAAATGCTTCGTAAAAATTTTGAATGTCAGAAGTTATTAATCGTGATTTTTCTGGACTATCAGAAATGTTCAAGTTTGGGAATAATGTTGCACAGGATTGTAGTATGACACTTGTTACGATTAATATTAGAAAACGACTTAATTTTTTGATGTTTTTACTTTCTTTAATCATTTTTCAACTTTTTTAATATAGCACGGTCTTTTTAGCATGAAGCACAACGGTCTTGTGTATGAAACGTAGCGTATATATAAACGCTAACTTTTCAGATTTAGCACGAGCCGAATTATTTATTTTTATGTTTAATTTTCTTTTATAAATATAACCAAATAAAAAATTTGGCGTACTTTGTAAATAAGTAAAAACCTATCGTAAAGCCTATAATAGCTATGTTTTATACACGTTGTTGCCAGTAGTGTTTTTTAGTTTAGGTTTGATTTACAACTCTCAATTGCTGTTTTTAACTTCCTCTTTTCATAATCCGTTTTTGCATATTCAAATTCAGATAGCTTTTGTAAAAAAATCAAATCCTCTTTGTCGGGATTAGCTGAAATATACTTTAGAAATTCTGTCATTAGTCCATCTTTAAATTCTAAAGGTTCACTACCTCCTAAATTTTGAACCATATAACCTGTTGTAAGTCTTATATTCTCTTTGTTATAACCTTGTTCAATTAATTTATCTCGAACAGAATTAAAAGTCGGTTCAATTTCTTTCCACTCGTCTTTTTTAGAGTTTATTATTACATTCAACGAATAGTCAATAATTGCATCAGTTTTTGAGTCGATTTGTAACAAAAATTCAATTCTTTTAATATCTGAATCTTTTTCCATTGATGAGATTTGTTTTCTAAATTCGTTCTCAACTTTTTGTTTCTTATCAAAAAGAAGGTTGTCTTTCCTGAATTTTGAATTGAAACCATAATATTCAAACATTGCATCATAGACAAGTGATTTTACCTCTATCATTTTTAATTGATTGAATGATGAAATGTATTCTTGAAGCCAGTCTTTTTTATTGTCAATACTTTCACCTCTTTTCATTTTCATTACTTTCTTAAAATCTGAGATGAGAAATTGTCTGACTTCTTGATTGTCAAAATTGGAAAGTCCACAACACCAAGAAATTGTAAACTCCTTGCTAGGGTGAACAGTTTTGTCGTGATTTGAAATATATGACATTAATGATGGAATACATTCTGTTAAGTCATTTTCAGTTATTAAATCACATATTTCATAAATTAAGTCATTTGTTCCCTTTTCTAAATGACTATTTAGGTAAGGTATATAATCTTTAGTTCCTAATTTATTGAGAACATTGAATGTTGTCATAAACAAGTATTCATTATCGGTGTTTAGTAATGGCAGTAATTTTGGAATTGCTGGTTTGTATTCTAATTCTCCCAAAGTTTTTATAATTTCAATTTTTCCTCCGTCAACACTATTTTGAACAGGATCCATTAAGTTTTGAGGATAAATACCATCTTCTCCAGCCTTTGAGAGTTTTGATAGTAATATTGGACCGATAAAGTCAGAACCTTCGCTTGATAGTTGCCTAACAGCTTCTCCTTGTACGATGCTATTTTTGTTATCCAATAGTTTAACTAACAAATCTCTTGAGGAATTACCTTTTATATTACCCAATAGTTTAGCTAAAGCATAAAGTGAATTATCTAAATCGGTTTTATAAATATCTTCGTAAATAGAATCATATTTTTTATATGATGTTAGATATAGCATCATCAGAACTTGTGATGTTTTATCATTAGATAAATTATCGGAAAGTTCGGATAATAGATAATTATGAAAACTCTTTTTTTTACTATTAAATGAATTTAAAAACTCTTCAAATTCTTTAAGTGAATAGAATTTTTGATTATCATAAAATGTAGTTTGTATCAAGTCATATTGTACTTTTTTTGACTTAACTTTTAAGTCTCCTGATGTTGGTGTCCAAACATAGTAAGCATTGTTGTTTTTTAGAGCATTTACATATGTTATAAGTTCTTTGTCTTCTTTTATTTGTTCTTCCCAATATTCAAGATTTCTTTTTGAAGGCTTATTCTTATTTAAAAAAACAATGAATTTATCTCCAATTTTCATTTTGTCAATCGGACCATAACGATTACTAAAACCTGAAATCCAGATTATATCCGAATTGACTTTTCCTTTATAGATTTTTAGAATTTTTGCTTGCGCTCTAAAATCGCCATTACTTACATATTCAACAAGCGCAATAGCATCTGATTCAGTTATCATTTTTTGCCAACTTGGGTCTTTCCAACTATCGGCTTTTGCAGTTAGATGAATAAATATTAGTAAGAATATAAATAAGAGTTTTTTCATTTTTTTCGTTTTCTCTAAACTAATTACATTTCCAGAATTAGAATAATAGAAATGAGTTAACAGTTAATTTGAATGAGTAAATAATCTTGGATTACGATGTTTCTCAACATTACTGACAACATTAGTATATAAGCCATGTCAACCTGGTTTATTGTTGATATATTCCATTACTACAACATGCTCTAATGTTAATTTTATCTAAAAATAGTACTTTCTAACCATTCAGGCAAGAAACGCTTCAATTACCTCAATTCGTTAATCTACTTACTTTAAATCAAGCATTACCGAATGGCGATAAACATCAGCTGACAAATCGTTAAAGTCTACCTACCCATATTACAAAAAAATCTTAACATTTTTGGTGGGTTGGTCGCAGTTATTGAAACTGCACTGCAAGCATGAATAAATTATTTTCTGCTAGAATAATTTTTTCTCTTTTTTGTTAAATGAATGTGGTCTATGTTACCATAATTACTTATATTAGAGGTGAGACCCTTTGGAGTTAATCCTGCATCGGTTTTTCAGTTAAATCATAGCAGATTGATTCTTTTCCTTTCGCTTCATTAGAAGGTCTTTCCGGGGCATGTTAAATTAAGTACTAAATCTTCACCTAAATATTAGTAAAATTCCTTAAATTTACTAGTATTAATTTATATTTAATCAAGAAGTTTTCACCAATTCATGCGGAGCAGTGTACTGTTTTATCCGCATGACTGCAGTGTTTTATCCGTGTCATTGCATGTTTTAATGCGGCATAAAAATGAAACCTCTTCTCTTTGTACTAAATATCATCGCTATGGAAAAATTATTTGACGCAAGTCTTCGCTACCGCATCACCAAAAGAACCAACAGCATTGGTGATAAAAAAGACCAATACATCATGCAGGCGGTGCATACCGGTATTGTATCCTTCGACCAGATTTGCCGTGAGGTGGGGGAGCGGTGTTCTCTTTCGCCGGGCGATGTGAAACATGCCGCTAACGAGCTGGCAGAACTCTATCAGTTTCATTTGGCCGAAGGACGTATCGTGGAACTGGGAGATTTGGGCCGCTATAAAATCGGGTTTCAATGCAAAGCCGAAGATCACCCCGACAAGCTCTCCAAAAAAAGCATCAGAAAGTTTCACCTGAACTTTCAACCCTCTAAGGCGGTTAAAAAAATGCTGAAATCAGGTCTGAACATTAAAAAAGAAGGAGCACGCTGAAGCATACACCAAGTAGGAGATTCGTATGGGTGCTCTGATTTTGGCGCAATGTAATTTTTAACTTTTCAGCGGCGCCGTCAAACCATCCAACGCAGAAAGCATAGACCAGAAATTTTGTTGAAAGACATTATGTGGAGATATAAGCAGGACAGGAAGTCAGTTTAATCAGACGGTGCAGCTTGTGATGTCAATGATCTTATTCCACCTTAAAATCTGCACAATTTTCCTCAACCAAAAAAAACAACCTCCCTTAAGCGATTCAAAGGAGGTTTATTCTTCTTTTAAAGGATCTCTTCATCAGGCTTCTTCTAACTTTATAGTATAGGAAAAGTAAATGATTGAAAAGAAAAAAATCTTCTTACTAATATGAAGGGGTTTAAATAAATTTTTTCGCTTCATAAGAGATGTTTATAACCCAGATTCATGCGATCAATATTTGAAAATAATGTAAATATGTTATTTGGTGTAGGGTATTCTTCTTGAAGTCTTTCGCATTAGAACATTTACCAAATCATCAGATGATGAACCAAGACCACCCTTAACATTTTTAAAGTAATTAACTACAACTTCATTGTCTTTATGAATAAAATCCAAATTTGCAGTTGCATTTTGGGTTACTCCTCCGATACCTATTAAGGCTAATCCCATAGCCGCTGCATTTGACATGGGCTTATTGGTTGAAAACTTTCCTGTAACGACTGCCTCAACACCTAATATTTCGCAAATATCATTAGGCAGTTCTTCATATGCTTTCATAACATCAATTCCTGCTTTTTTTAATAAGGAATTTGTCACAGTCGGATTCTGAACGTCAACCAATAAATCTCCTCGTTTTTTTCTGGTTAAGAACCATGAATACATTGCTTTTTGTATGCTTAAGGCTTCGGCATTTTCCATTTCAATTATCTGTTCCGGAGTAAAATCTTTTAGTTCTTTTGGTCTTAACTTTACAGATGTATCCAATGGTAAAATTGCTAATGTTTGAGTTTTTGCCACATATTCTTTTGCATCGGGATGAACATATAATTTTGTTTGCGCAAATAATGCAGAAGCAATGAAAAGAATAAGGATTGTCAGATTTGTCTTCATTTTTTTATTATTAAATTGAATCTCAAATATACAGAAGTTCTTAAGTTTAACAAATTTTAACTTAAAATCGTTAATTTATCTTTCACATTTCTTTAATTTTATGTTAAAAACTATAATCTTCTCTACGATATTTTTGCTTATCCCCAACCTACAAAAAAAAACCTCTCTGAAAGCGATTCAAAAGAGGTTGTTTAATTTTTAAAAGTGCAGTATTATCTTGAAAATTTAAGATATGTGCATTGTTGAAAATTGTTTCTATTTAAAACTCCTTATGAGTTTCCAGAAAATTAGATTTAGTATATTCACCAATGTTAAGAAAATATTCACCATTAGGTTTAATTATTACAAAACCCCCATTCAAGCCATCATATGCGAAAAATAATTTTCTAACGACGTTATTTTTATCTTCTATCCACTTAATTTTATCGCCGTGATAATAGTGCAAATCTGTAACGCCTTTGTTTATAACCCAAAAATGGTTTGCCTTTCCAAATTTGGCTAAATCAGCTTCCATATTTCCATAAAAAATGTCCCAAGGAACTTGATAGTTTTTTCTGTATATCCTTGGGTCATTATCAATATAGTTTATGATAATTCTTTTGTTAAAGTCCAATTCCTTGTTAGAAATATCCTTCAAGTGGCTTTTAAGGTTTTCGTAATCCATATTGGTTAAGATTCCTGTCAAATGGCTCTTTACTTCAGTTTTCGAACCATCAGAGTTTTCCAAGGTATATAAATATGACTCTCTGTCAACCAAACTATGTGGTTCATCGTTAACCAAACTATTAGTTGAGGTACATCCAGTCATCAACATAATCAATAAAATTTGTAGCATATTTTTCATAATCTGAGTTTGATATTTTTCATTTGTACAATAATCTCAATGTTTTAAACTATCCGAAGATACTACTCTCCGTCTTTTTATCCAAGGGATGCTTTGAGTTGGTGTTGCTGATGCTTATCGGTTGACATGAGAAAGGGTATGGCCCTGTATTTAACCTTTCAAACCCACATCAAACTAAAGTTTGATAGAAAAGAGCGAAGCGAACTGAAGATGGCAATTTTAAGAAGTAGATGAGAACAAGCCATTATTCATAGCCCATCCTGTCGCCACTTTTTTTTTGACCTAATCTTTGTTTTTTGATAGTTGGTCAATATATCTTAAAATCATTTTAACTTGCTTTTCTTCCGATTTTAGCGACATGATCTTCCCAATCATTTCCTTTTGTTCTTCTTTGGTGTGTTTTTGATAGGTCTCTATTACCCCTGCATCCTTGAATGTCTCTAAAACCTGCTGCTCCGTAATTTGCTTTTGTGGTGTCAATAAGTAGAGGCTTACAGTTACCAGATCACCGCCACTTTTGTTTATGGCGTTTCTGATTTTAGCGTTGATCGAAATTAGTTTGTCTTCGTCCCCTAATTTGGCGAGATTGATACTTTCTATTTTATACCCATCAATCGTACCTGAAACTTTGATAGAACCCCACTTTCCAACGAGATGTTTTGTATTCGGAATTTGAATATGGTAGGTCCACGCACCTTTTCCTGGTGCGTATTTTAATTCAAGTTTTTTGTCTTTAACTAAGTTTTCCATGCGGTTAGGGGTTGTCTTTTGGTTGGAAAGTTAACGGTCTCATCTATGCGTAGTGCGGGATTTCTAGGAACTTCATTTTCCGTTTAGTAGTTAGTTTAATTAATGTAATTACTTTCATATAAGCAATTTCGCCCGCATTACGTATAGCCAATGGTGGGCAATCGTACTTTTTTTTCGTCCTGCTGTCAGCGTTGGCAAAGACATGCGCTTTTACAAGTTTTGGCTTGTGTGTCTTCTGGTGCGACTTGCCAATGTGTATGGCTTTTAGCGTTGGCATATCGATCATTTTTATTTAGGTTTATTCAAATATTTTTTCATTATCCAACCTGTTTGTGGCAAGTTGTCTTTTGGGTCAAAGAAGCTTACTAAAACCCATTTATGATTAACTTGTAAAACGACTAATTCAAAGTCTTTAGGTAGTTTAGAAACTGTCAAGGTTTTATGCTTGGGTTTCAGTTTTACTTCACATTTTCTGTTTGTGATTCTGTATTCTTTTACACTTTTTAATTGCTCATTTACTGCTCCTATAAATTGAATTATTGAATCCTGTTTGATTGCAATTTGATTAACTTCTTGTTTCGTTGGTAGTTCTGGTTTCTGTTGCAGAAAGTCATAATATTGATGTAAACCCGCAAATCGTAAAATAATATCAATAATTAGTAAACCTTGAACGCCATACTTTTTTACAAAAGCAGATACTAATGTGAGTAATATTTGAAACTGTCTCTTCTGTTCTTCTGTTATTTCTTCAGTCAGACTCTCAGAAAATTCTATTGCTTGTTCAGTTACTTCGTCATAATCATCAATTATTGCCCAATTTTTTTGTTGTGCGGCTATTGCTGCAATTTGTCCTGAAATGCCACTTAAAGCAAAATTTAGGTTGTTAATTTGGGCAATTACAGGTGATTGAATTTTAAGAGCTTCTGTCATTGCTCTTAATCCACCGAATAACTGTTCGTGTTGGCGATTAATTGAGGCGAGTGCATCAAGTGTTGATTGAGGTATGGCAAATTTTGTTTGAAGGTTTAAACTCTTTGACATTTGCTGAATTGCGGATAGAGTAGGGTTTTCAAACATTTTTTGATGTATTTGCATATTCTTGGCAATTTCAGATGCCATACTTAGACCACTAAGATTTTTTGCAATACTATCTTGAACCTTAAACATTTCAGATAATTGAGAACTAATTCCCATAGATTTTTGAATGCTTTGATGCCATTGAGCTGATTTTAATATGTCGTCAAATCCTGCCATTAACTGTTTTCTATTATCTCAATTTTATCAATCTCTTTCATCAATCTGTCTGTTTCTGAAAGGGCAACAATGATTTTTTGATAATGCAAAATGTCGTCAAACTCTAATTTTCTTCCTTTTCGGTCTTTGAGCCATTTTTGGGCGGGTTGATAACCACCGATGTAAAACTCCCATGCCGTTAGAGGCACGTTATCAAAATATTGTTCGTCATTAATATATACTTTGCCGTGTGTTTTGGTAACTGCTACATAACCTGGACTTGATTTTGTAATTTTTCTACTAACTAAATTATCGCCATCTATTGGATATTGCGTAATGTATTGCTCAACTGTTGGGCTTTCCAATAAGTGAATTTGTCGTATTTCTCCGCCTAATTTTACTAATTGCCAAAAAGTGTCTTGGTCTTTTGGATAAGGCACTTTTGGAAAATCAATTTTTAAAAACTCTTTGTATTTCTCTCGATAGCTTGGCGAATGCAATACTGCATAGATGTAATCTAAAATGTCAATTGGTGCAAAGGTGTTTTCGGTTGCCTCTTTTTCATTTGTAAACGATAAATCTAATTTTTTTTCAAATTCAATTACTGTTTGTTGATTTAGGTTAGGTTTTCGTCTCTCTTCATTAAAAATAGTATCTTTTTTGATAGGATATATATAAAGAGGTGCCATCGTTGAAGTCGAAGTAGTACCAGGTCTAACTGCTCCTTGATCAGATATTAGTTTTGTTATAAATGGCGTATGAGGAAATTCAGACGAACAACCTCTTTGGTATATCAAACTAATATTATCTTTATTCAGTATATTATGCATAACTTTTATTCGAGAGCGACCTATTTTTTTTAAATCGAAATCAACAAATCTATTATCAAATGCTTTAAAAAGATATTTTTGATTTGTTTCTGTATCAAATTTGCTAAATGAAACTAATTCTTTGTCGTTATGGGTTCTAATACAGGGTGTTTGGTCATTAAATATATCAGATATCAAGAGATATTTGTCATAGTTGATTAATGAACCATCAAATTTTATCCAAGGCTCGAAATAGGTTTTCAATTCTAATTTTGTCCAATCAATATTACTTATTTCTGAATTTTGTAAGAACGAATATTTTGACTCTCGTTTACCGTATAAATCATATTGAAAAACTTCTCCAAACTTCTTTTTGTTTTCTTTAGTTTTAATGAAAATATTTATGCTAACACCAGTCATAATATCAAATACGTTCTGGTCTGTTGAACCGTCTGGGCTTTTTTCTCTTTTTTTCGCGTTTCCATGTAAATTCAGTAAATATACTTTGTCGAACGTTTCTAATAAGTTTTTTCGCATTTGTCTATGAGTTACACCATCAACAAAGCTATTGCTTGAAATATATGCTAATATACCTTCTCCATTTTTATCTATATAATGTTGACCATATTTGATAAACTTTATATAATCATCATCTAATGGAACCAAATTCCTTTCATTCAGATCTCTCTTGTAATCATCTAATAATCTAACAATGAGTTTACTTGAATTATTAGAAGTCCTATTATACGGAGGATTTCCAATCACACACATCACAGGCGTATCACGCTTAATATGGTTGGCCTCATTGGCTTCACTACTCAACCAATTGGCAAATAAAGTTCCTGTGGCTTGATGGTGTTCTTCTAAACTGTTGGTTAGATAAACTCTAAATCGTTGGTTGGTGGTTGGCTTGTAGCCTGTTTCTGTTAAAAGCAAATCCAATTTTAAATGTGCCATTGCATAACTAGCCATTAGCAACTCAAAACCGTTCAAGCGTGGCAATAAATGCGTTTCTACATAATTGCTCCAAATGCCTTGTTGTCCTTGAAATTTTTTGTGAATGTGTTTTACCACTTCTGCCAAAAAAGTTCCTGTGCCTGTGGCTGGGTCAAGAATTTGTACTTTGTGTACTTCTTGCTCCATTTGTTTGTATCCTGTTGCTGAGCGTTTATCTGCGGTTTGGGTGTTTACTTTTATGGTTGTTTTGCTGGTGTCGGCAAGTCCTTGCGGTAAATCAAATTCTGTTTTTAGAATATCATCAACTGCTCGAACAATAAAATTTACAACGGGTTGCGGTGTGTACCAAACGCCACGAGATTTACGCAACTTTGGGTCGTATTCGCTTAGGAAGGTTTCGTAAAAATGAATAATCGGGTCTTCCATTTTAGTGGTTTTCCCGTAATTCTTCAATATTTCTTCTACATTACTTGCTAAAAATATTTCTGAGAGGTTTTCAACAACCCATTTGATACGATCATCTATGTCCGGTCCTGCAATGTAGCCAAAGAGTTTTCGTAAAAACGGATTGGATTTAGGTATTAATTCTGCGGCTTCCTGTCTACTAAAAGTCTCAAGGGTAGGATCATGCAATCGAGCGGCGAATAAACCATATGCTATGGTCTGAGCATATACATCAGCAAAACCTTGTGGTGTGATGTCGTGAATCAGAATCTGCTTGAAAGCCAACATTTGGTCTTTCAGTGTACTGTTTTCTTGATTTTCTTCATCACTGGTCAACGACTTTTCAATAATATCAGAAAGTAGCCGGGCTTTACCCGCCATCATTTCAGCTAATTTTTTTGAGTTTTTTATCGTTTGTCCAACGTGAACGCAAAAGTCTTTAATTAGATTTTCAAAGTTTCCAAAGTTCTCAGGTAAAGGTTTTATTCCCTTGTCCGTGATTTCTGCAATAGAAATTTTGGTAACAAATTCGCCTTCTCGAAACAGATGAAAGTTTATGTAATCTGTAAAAATCAGATTGTTTAGAGAAGCTTTGTATCGGTCGAACTGTTCTTTGTTACCTGTTTTCTTAGTGCCGTCAAGGTCTTTGTCGCCAATGTCTTTCGCTTCAATAAATCCAACAGGAATATCTTTTTTGGTCAAAATGTAGTCAGGTGCTCCGCAACTCTGTCTTTTCGGTTCGTTGGTCGCTCTGATGGTCGGCACTAAACTTTCCAAAAGTTGCTGTAAGTCGCCACGAAAAGTATGTTCGGTTGCGTTTCCAAGTCTGTATCTTTGGTCTAAGTTGTCAATATATTGTTCTAATGTCATTTGTTTCTTCAGTTTCTGTCAGAGCGTTGGCAAAAAACAGCTCTTTTGGTTTTTTACTCACGTCACTTCAATTTTTATCGGTGTTCGTGAATGCTTCGCATTTCAGCGTTGGTCCCGATAGCAATCGGGATGTCGGCAAAAACCAAATGTGCTGTTTGTGCGGTGGACTTTTTTGTATGTTGCCCAACGGTTTGGCTATGATTTCGGCGTGGATAAATCCGCAGGATTTGTCCGCAGAGAAATCAGCTTGGTTAAATTTACTATATTTTTCAAAATAGTTCATAAGCCACGCTGAATTATAACCAATATTATACACTGGTTTTTTATTTTTCTAAATTCCACCAGAAGTACAAAATGTTCTCATCGTTTTGGTCTGAAATTGCAAAATCTCCATTCCCTTTTGGAATTCCGTTTATTGCATTTTGTAATTCAGTCAGTTTTTCTTTTCCGAACTGAATTTCAATTCCGTTATCAAGCTCATTAATCAGCCAATGATTTTCCGATTCAGACGTTTTGTAATTCAGAGTCAGATTCGGTTTAGATTTCCATTTAGCAATTCCGTTTTGATTATTCGGCACGTTCAGTTGCGCTTGAGTTGGCAATTCAGTCGTTATTTTCTTTTTAGTCGACCATTCGCAATCAGACATTAAATTCAATAATTCCGAGAGACTTTCACTTGCTTTTAAGTCAGCCGTAAAATTCCAACCCGGATAATTTCGGTTATTGTCTTTATAAGTCCAAACGTAAACTTTTCCGCTTACTTTATGTTTTTCGATTTGCGCTTTCATTCGGTTTTGTCAACTTGTGCATAACGGTTTCGGCTATGAGTAGTTGCGTGGTTTAGCGATTAACTTTGCAAGTACACACCAAACTGAAAATCCGCGAGGATTTTCAAAAGTAGGCGAAGACAAGCAATTACTTATAGCCATTGTTGTGCGCAGTTATTTTATTTCCTTTTTTAATGTATTTATCTCTTTTTTTTAATTCAGGATTTTTTTGTTTTAAAATTTCAAGATTTTTATGTGCCAAATCCAACTTATCAGCCTTTTTATAAATTTCAATATATGATTCGGCTTTTGAATTCACGAGTTGCTGAATTGAATTTTGGTCATTTTCTTTTACCATTTTGTCTAAATAATACAATGAGGTATTTAAATCATTAATTTCGTAAAATAGAATTGCCCTAACATAAAGATTATAAATACTATTGTCTTTGTCTTCAAATTCTAAATATTGCGTTAGTATTTCTGGGTTTTTGCTGTTTCTTATTATTTCACCTACGACTACTGAAGATGCGTCATTCTCAAAATATGGTTCAATGTACTTTTTATTTTGCATTAAATATTTTTCTTTACTTTCTTTATAGTCAAAGTTTTTAGATTTTACGTCATCTTCAAATAAGCCATAGTCTTGATAGTCTGAAAAAATAAATTGAAAAGCATCCAAAACAGAATAACCAATTAAATCTATGTGCCAGCTTTTATAAATTTTATGCTTAAAATCAATGTTTTTATTTGGATTATTGTTAATGATTTTTTCGATTTCCATTCCACTTGGATGACGGTTTGGGTCGTCATATTTTGCACTTGCTACAAAATATTTCATTGGCTTGTTGGTATTATCTATAAATGAATTGTACTTGTTTTCGATATTTTGAAGTTGCCCTTTTTCTAAATCAATAAGATTTTCGCTTATGTTAATAAACGCATCAAAAGGATTGTCTTTTTCAAACATCAAATAATGATTGTATTCTGCTCCGTTTGAATGTCCATAAATTGCTTTAAACTCGCTTGTTGAATAATTTGCATCAATAAATGGGATAACCTCTTTAAAAATATAATCTTTAAATTTTCTGCCATTTTCTCCAAATTCAATATCCAATTCATTATTTCTGTCTCGAATATTTATATAAATACCAACGACAATACATTGTGGAAAATTTGAGAAATTAGATTGTTGCCTTATTGTTTGAACTACTATCTCATAAATATTTAATATGTTGGCATCAGTTACATATATGACTGGATACTTTATATTTTCATCATAGTTTTCTGGCAAAGAAACATATAGCTTTCTCTTTTGATTTAAGATATTTGAATTTATTTCTAAAATACTAAAATCGCTGTATGTTGAAAACCTTTCAATTTGGTCGGACCATCCTTGAATTCTATAATATTCTGTTTCTTTTGGTTGTTCTTTTAATATAAAATTCGGTTGTTCTGAAAGATTGGTAATTATCGCCTCGCTTTCCCAATTTCCACGAGTAAATTTAAATTCGGCTGGAAATGTCAAATTCAAAGAAACTTCTCTCTCATATTCAGAGATTTTATTCAATTTGATTTTGTCAGGTTCCCAATCCCCAAGACTTTCTTGGTTTCCAACAATATAAACTTCATCAGTTTTATTTGGAACGGAAACTTTAATCGTTGTCAATTCTTGTCCAATGCAAACCGTTGAGATAAGAATGAAAATTTGAGTTAGGATTTTTTTCATTTAGCGTTCTGTTTTAATTGCGCACAACGTGCCGCAGCTAAACGCTGTTGGCGATTAAAAGAACATAAAATCATAAACTTAAAAATAAAGTAAATATGGAACACGGAAATTTGAATTACTCGGAAACCGCCAATAGCGATTTAGGTGCTGTTAGCGGTAGTGCTATCAAACCACCATTAGGATTGATACCTAAGAAATTTCACGATGAACGAGTGAAAGTAGAACGCTTTAATGAAGTGTGTGGGGCAATTGCACGATATTATGATGCAGGATTAAAGATTAATATTGAGTGGATTGAAGAATATAACGAGTTAGTTGAGTGCGTTGGTAAGCATTACCGCTAACGTTTCGTGTATGGGCAGTGGCGTGGGACGTCACGGACAATTCCAAACAAGTACTTGCCAGAGGAAAATCCGCAGGATTTTCCAAGTAGGCGAGGACAAGCCATTGCTTATACACATTGTTGTAGGTAGGCTTTATTCCGCTATTATTTTTTTCAACGCTTTAATTGCCTCCTTTTTTATATTTTTATTTTTGTCAGTTGTTAATTCAGTTAGTCGTTCAATCGAATTTGACAATTTCAATTTTCCAAGAGCAATTACTGCGTGTAAAGCTACTTGATTTTCAAATGTCAATTCAAGCAACAACTTTTCTGATTCTGCCTTGTGTTTTTTTGTCTTTCCAAGTGCAAGAACAAACATTTGTCTCGATATTCCATTATTCTTGTCAGCCGAAATTTTCTTTATTTGGTCAAAGTATGAATCCGAATATAAGTATTCAAACCAATTTCCAACACTCCAACCAATTAGTTCTTTTTCCTTTTCAGTTTTAAGACCTTGGTAATATTCTAACAATTTCTCTTCTGCAATACCTTTGGCTTTTCTTACAGTTACTGCTCTTATAATTCCGTCTTTGATAATTGGGTCAGTAACTTTTTCAGAGTCCAACAGGTCGAGCAATAGATTTATATATCCGAAGTCAGTTTGTTTGAAATTAATAAGGTCAAATAAGTCAGAAACTTTAAATCCAGCGTTTCTTAATTCCATTACGACGAATTCATTTTCCTTTTTTCTGACACGTTGAGTTTCGTAAAATTCTTTAGTATTTCTTTTCTTGTGTTCTTTTATCACATACTCAAGAAATTCATCACTATTTAATTTGCTTAAATCCATAGTTTTGTCAGCTTACCTACAACGTTATGTATATGAGCTGTGGCGTGTCTCGGCACGAACCTCTCCAAATATAAACTAACTTTGGCAAACCGCAGGATTTTCCAAATAGGCACAGAACGAGCCATAGCTTATATACGGTGTTGTGCGTTCGTAATTATTTTTTTTTGTTCAAGAAATAATCAATTGATATTTATATAGCAATCCTTCTAGTTGAAATGCAGAAAATTTTGCTTTTTTAAGTTTGTTAAATTCAGGGTCAATAGCGAAGTTTTTTGCATTTCTAAAGTCCGCCTTTTCAAGTATAGTATTTAAAAACCTCGTTCCTGTAAGGTCTGTGTCATTAAAAACTGCTGAAGATAAATCCGATTCAGTAAAATCTGCTTCTTTAAGAGAACATTTTACAAAGTGCGTATTCTTTAACTTTGTCCCAAAAAATGTACAATAATCCATAATACAATTCTCAAATCTGAAAGAAAATGCAAAATTGTTGCATCTTGTAAAATCAATTCCAAGAATTTTGCTTCCTATAAAGCTTGCGTTTCTAAAACCCGTTCCTTCTATTTCTGTCATTGAAAAGTTACAGTCCTGAAAAGTGCATTCTTCAAAACTATTTCCTCTCAAGTCACTTTTTACGAAAATGCACGATATAAACTTACATTTAAAAAATTCTCTATTTCTTAATGTTTTTCCAGAATAATCAACATTTTTAAATTCTTTGTTCTCGTGAGTTATTATTTCATTTGTCATTTTTATATTTTTCTAATTTTGAGTGAGTTTTTCTATGACGCACAACACCCAAATATACACAACTTTCCCTAAAATACAAATCACCTTCAATTCAATGATTATCTTTCTATAACTCAACAGTTTAAACTATTATTTTGTTGTAGATAATCTGTATATAATTTACTTTTGTAATTGCTGTATATACAAAAAATTGACATGATGAATTTTAATTGTTAACGGTTTTCTTTTGGAAAACACAATAATAAAAATGCACTCTGCATCTTTGATAAGTTAACACTATTAAAAAGTAATTGTAAAAATTTAATTGGAAAGAGAGTAAAACTCGAAATACTAATTGCACTAAATACTA
>JBLWWH010000017.1:0-51608 GCA_048268105.1 Weeksellaceae bacterium | reverse complement strand
AATGTTAGGTATAATCCTAATAGTTGTGAATTGCTTTCAAAATTGTATTTTTAATCGATCATTGACAACTAATTAAGCAAATAGAACTAGAGAAGTTTAGTTGTGAATTGCTTTCAAAATTGTATTTTTAATCGATCATTGACAACCATTCTAAAATATACCTTTGTATAGGCTCAGTTGTGAATTGCTTTCAAAATTGTATTTTTAATCGATCATTGACAACATTCGTGATATTGAAGAAGAACAAAGCCTTGTTGTGAATTGCTTTCAAAATTGTATTTTTAATCGATCATTGACAACAGCAATCATAGGAGCAACAAAATCCATTGCGTTGTGAATTGCTTTCAAAATTGTATTTTTAATCGATCATTGACAACCATATAGGTAGCCGTAACTATGCTATCTGCGTTGTGAATTGCTTTCAAAATTGTATTTTTAATCGATCATTGACAACTAGTAAAGATACGAACTTTATTCCAATCTGTTGTGAATTGCTTTCAAAATTGTATTTTTAATCGATCATTGACAACTGAACCGCTATATTCTGCAAGCGGGGGGTAGTTGTGAATTGCTTTCAAAATTGTATTTTTAATCGATCATTGACAACATACTCTTTGTATATTGCTGAAATTCAGATTATTGGAAAAACCATTAGAATCATAAATTCTAATGGTTTTTTTGTTTTAACACAGCGCTGATAGCCAATTTTATATTTCTATTTAAAACATCGATTTTTTAGAATAATTCCAACTGTTGTGGTGGTGGCTTAGTTTCCACCTCTTTTATACCATGATATAATTCAATCATCCCAAATTGTTTATCTGTGATTTGCATCACAGCTACTTTCCCATTCTTGGGCAAACTAGATTTCACACGTTTTATGTGCACTTGTGCATTTTCTCTACTGGCACAAAAACGTATATAGATAGAGAATTGAAACATACCAAAACCATCATTCAGCAAATCTTTTCTAAAGCGTGTTGCTCTTTTCCTATCTATTTTAGTTTCGGTAGGCAAATCAAAAAATACCATTACCCACATACACCTGTATTGATTGAGTCGTGAAAATCTATCGTCCATGTCATTATTTTATCTCATTTTGGGATATAAAATTTTTCTTGAAGTTCCTTCAAAGCATTCATAAAGCGAATTGGTGGTTCTACTCATGGCCACCATCAAAGGACTTCTATTTCCATCTATTATAACGTCCATGGCAGGAATTTTCAACAGAGCAGCTTTATGTTCTGTAGTTAGATCCTCAGAAACACCAAACTTGGTCAGCATATCGCGCACCATTAAATCCACAAAAGGACGATAAGGCTCCATCACATCATCTGCTAAACAATAGGGATTATATTTGTTCTTATGCCAAAAGCCATATACCGGCAACATACCAGAAGCAGTAATGGCTCTTGCAGTAAGCGCACGAAGTATAGCATAGCCATAGTTCAGATAATTATTAGGTGGAATTCCTTTTTGATTACGCGAAAATATTTCTAAGTCAAAAATATGTTGAAAATAATAGGCCGCAGCATAAGCTTCGTGGTTTCCGCCATCGCCTGATTTAACTTCTTTTAGCCAATAATCTAATTTTTTAGCATCTTTTCTAGCTATTCTCAAATGCTCTGCTTGGTTTCCAATTTTAGCTTGAATGGTTTGTTTCCACAAGTTTTTCTTTAATGGCTCGCTTGCCTCCAGTTGATATCTTAATCTTTCTGTAAACAGTGTATGACCACTCATAGGCTGCAACAAACTCACTGGCAAATGCTGATGGTTGCAATGGATGACCACGGTTTTATTTTCCACCAACTTGGTTAACAAACCAGTCGTTATGGTGATTTGCGGGTTTTCTAATACCATAACACCAATATCTTCCACGGGCACATGAACATCTTCCTTGTCATTTTCTGGAAAACTAATCACCAACTGCTTATTCTTGGTGCTGAGATAAGCAGGATTACCAAAAAATAAAGTGCGTTTTATCATTATGCTAGGCTTTTGAAATGTTACCTAGTCTATCTACATTGAGTTTAATGCAGACATTCTTTATTTGTTCTCCATTAAAACTTGTAGTTTCATTGGTTTGCGACCCACTCAATTTGCTAGTTTTAGAATTTATTTTCAAATCAACTTCACATTTATAAATCTCTGATGCGTGGTTTATTGGTCTAAAATAAATAGCACTGCCCGTAAATCGATTAAAGGCAAATATTAAGTCAACTCCAGCATTATCTACCTTAATGATATCATTTTGAGTCAACGTGAACAAAAATCTATACTCTTCACCAGTATCATTAAAAACTTTTTCATCTACCGGAATATTATTAGTGTTTGTAGATGTTTGATATTTTATTACATCAAAAAGACTAATTCCTTTAAAAATTCTTCTTGGATTGCTTTTTGACTCTTTCGATCTATCAATCAATTCATAAACTGCAAGATAAATGTTGGTGCCTTCATCATTTACTACAAATTGCTTCGATTTTATTGATTCACTATTCTCACTTACCGCTCTTTGTCTACCAAAACCTGTGAATGTCGTAACCTTCCTAATCGGTTTATGTGGTTTCCCACCGTTTAACTTTATTAAATTTTCTGGCTTATTCATTTCTTCTATAGCTTCAGGTGTGAAAGCAATTTCAGGATGTTCTTTAATTTTATCTTCAAATTCACTTCTAAATTCACGATTAGGGACTTGTTCTATAAAGACATTTAACTTTGAGTAATCAACCTTCTTGTATTTATAATTGTGTTGTTTAAGATAGTTTATAAAGTCTTCCATAGAGCTGAAATCATTTTCAGGATCTTTTACAATTGCATCAAACTCTTGCTTTTCTAACAAAGAATCTATATAACTTAAAGCTTCTTCAAATGGCAATTCTACCGTATCAAATTGCTTTAGTTGGTTTATTAAAATTCCTTTCGTTCTTCCCACAACATCAGAAATGGAGTCTATTTTCGCCCTATTAAAACTTATATTTAATTCGCTGTTAAACCTACTAGCTATTTTATACGCTATACATTCGATCGTCATATTTTTAAGCTTGGCTTTCAGCTGCTTTTTAAATTCATCCAATGAATTTAATCCATTCTTAATTTCTTGGATTTGAGTCCTTAATGTTACGTCGACAATTGCGTCAATGTTGTGATAAAAGAATTCAGCATTTGGAATAAGTTGCTTATTTTCGCGTTCTCCTATATCAATTTTGCTATAAAAAGTATCTTTCCCTAAACTTCTACGAATTGCCCAATTTACTTTCTGCCCGTTATCGGTATTCTGTCGTGCAAAAGAATTTGGACCATTTTTATAATAATTCACGCGCTTATTGATCACCCGTAGATTTTGCTTGAATGTGGTAATCGTGCTTTGCAAGGCAGTCAAAACCATCTTTTTATAATCTTGACCAAAAGTTGCATCTCCTTTGAATTGATAAATCATTTGAACCACAGTGTCACTACGAGAATTTTCGGCACCGACTTGTCGGATTTCTCCAGGCAACATATAATACCAGTTGTTTTCATCTCGCTCATCATCTCGTTTGGTAAATTTTATTTTTCGTTTCAGCGTTTGTCTGTACTTTTCTATCTGTTTTTGCTTCCCATAATTGTCTGACTTTGCATTTGCATTGATGTTGTTAATGTAATTGACGTGATCTTCTGTGCATAATGCTACTATCAGTGCATCCAAGGCGTGATGACGATGGTCTATACGCTTAATGTCGTAGGACTTGTCTTTTTCACGAATAGTTTCATCCAAATTACAATCAAAGTAACGAGTACCATTTTTGGAGGTCTGCCAACTTCCAAATAAGTTGGATTGGGTTAATTCATTGAGACGTATATATCTTGGAGCGACTAGTTCAGTCCACACTTCGTTTAATTTCCAAGCCCGTTTTAATTCTGTCGTGACCATTCCGGTAACAGGAAGTATATTTTTAGAGCGGAATTCAACTTCTCCTGGCTCTCTTACAATATGGCTCAACAATTCCATTGCTTTTCGCGCAATGTGACGAGCACTGTTAAGTTGACTATTAATAAACCCTTTCGGGATTTCTTTAGACAGTAATATCAGCCTTTTAGTTCCCGAGAATTGCGTTTTGACGATACTTACATACTCATCATCCGTACAAACAGGAATACCTAAATAAGATTTTCCTTGCTGAGCTTGAATAAATTCTCTTGCAGTTCTATCGTCCTTTAATTTATTAAGGTTTACTTCTACTACAACCTTGTTGCTTAATGAATTGTTAGTAATAGATGCTTGTGGGAAAATGTGATCTACATTATATTTCGATCCATCAAATAAGTCAGTCAGCTTGATGATCTGACCAGAGTATGGCGAACGATATCCTTGCTCAATCCAAAGTTTATACTTCTCAAAATCTTCTTTAGTGATATGGGGCTTTTTGAGGATATCATCGATGTCTTTTTTAGATATCTTGGCACCTTTTAGTTCCTCATTTTCGTCGAAGAACTTTCTGACATTATTCTTGGTATGCTCAGCACCTTCCTCAGCTATTTTTAATCTTTCGAAATGGTCAGGATTTCTGGGATTAGCTTTGAATGAGCTGTGCGACAGGTATTCTTCTAAAATTTGTCGCAATCTTTTGTTTTGCGCCTTATTACCAGACATTCGTTTCGTTTCCGCTTCTTTCTCCTTGGCAGATTTCTTAAGTTCTCTTCCAACTTCCAAATTAATTTTTGAAAAGAAATTTGGTGCTCCTTGTCCATAGTAATCCCAAATATCAGCAACCACCTGCATCATTTCTAAAATCACTTTCTCTGCAACTGGATTGTTCAATGAGTGTTGTTTTAATTCTTGATGAAGTTGATTTCGAATATCTTCTGGAGAGGTCCAATACTTAGCTTGGGCTAACTCTGAATGTCTGCCATAAACCAAATAGGATGCCTGTGTCAAATTCAACTGTTGAAAATCATCTGTACTTTGGAAATCTCTAAAAACATTAAACAAGCCTTTCGGGAATGGCAATTCTCCTTTTTGATAATCAACATTTGTGTTAACTACTTTAGTGAAATCAACTCTTTCTGCATCAAAATCAATTTGACTTAATCTCTGTAAGATTTCGCCTTGTCGTTTAGCTAATCCACTCACCCATTTTTGATACCAACTTTCTTTCACCCAGCTATCTTCACATTCCTGCTTCCCTAAACGAATGAAAGGCAATAGTTTTTTCAAGGCTTTTTCCGAATAGGCACAATATCTTGAAGGAAACTTTGGATAAATTGCAAAGTCAACAATGATTTTTTCTTTGATGTCCTCGGCAATTTCAAATCCTTTAAAATAATTATTGAAAAATGTGGTTAAGCTTTTATTGTTGTTTGCAGTACGTTCTTTGTAGTTAACAGAATATAAATAATGCCATAATTCTATTTCTTTTTGCTGCGTTAAAAATTCTGAATAATTAGCAAAACCACGATGCTTAAAACGGGTAGCAAAACTTACACGTATTTCGTTACCTTTAATTTCTTCATCTTCAGGGAAATTCCAAGCGTAATTACTTTCCTTTGGCTTATAATCGATTTTAAACTTCTTTTTGCAATATGCTAAAAACTGTGCTTGATTTAAAGATTTACGATTGTTTAACTCTTCAAAAAGCTCTTGATATTCTTTTTCAGATTTAAAATATTCTTTGGTAACGTCTTCGTTGGTTAACTTCTTACCGTCAACTTCTTTTTCCAGTTGGATCAAACGTAGATTATGTAACTTATCCCAAATTCTAAATTCTTGAAAATAAGGATGCGAAGCCGAAACAACCTTGACGTAAACAGGTTCTTTCTTATCCTTAACCTCGCCTGTTTCTATATCAACTTCTTGTATCGGATTGCCATTTTTATCCTCAACTGTTTTCCAGTATTGAACTTCGTATTTACAATCTGCTATTTCAGACTTCTTGCTTTTTAAAGATCTTTGATACATCAGAATATCTTCGACTAATAAATGCTGAATGGCATCTTTGTTCTTCAACAAAGCATCTTGATGATTTTTATTTTTTGGATAAAGGGTTTTTACACACTGTTCAAAGATTTCTTTATCTCTTAAACTCGTATGAAAAGCTTGTTGCGTGGAAATAATTTGCTTCAATTCTTCCCGATAAAAATCTCTGTCCACCACCTGAAACATCCCACCGATAATCTTTGTGCGATTTCCGGTAAGTGCATCGTTTTTTAGAACATCGTAAATTCTGGGAGAGATATAATTTTTGGGTTCTTTGGTTTCCTTATCTATGTATCCATTGTCATAGTTGAAGGATAAAGCTTCTTTTTCAGTTTTCTTTTTGAGCAATGTCCAATCATTCGATGTATCGCTCAAATCGGGTTCTCTTAATTTTCGTTCTTTACCTTGCTGAGTTTTTAAATTACCTTGATAGTCATAAACAGTTTCTACAATGTAGTCATAGGACTTATTCAATGCGTTTTTATATTTAAAAGTAAAATTGTTAGGCTGTTTTGTTTCTTGCCAGCCATTTTGATATGTTAAAGTGTATTTGTGTTTGCCGTCTTCTTTTTCGTAATGAACATCTTGAATTTCCAAGGGGTAAATATCAACAACTGTAAATTCAGTTTTTTTATAATCGGTATTGCCTTCTTCATCAACTTTAGAGGTTTTGATAAGTTCTTTTAAATCATTTTCAAATGTCATTTGAACATCAGAATATTCATTGTAAACAAAATTGTCGTTGCCGTATAAATGAACTTCATAGAACTGTTTGCCTTCTTTGTCAACTTTCGAGATTACGCGCTTAACTCTTAAATCTAGCTCGTCAACTTGCTCACCTTCTTTTGTTGATTTATCCTCAACTTCCGTCTTCTCATATCCTCTTTTCTGATTATAGCTCAGTAATACCCAAGCCAACTCCTCCAAGCTAATTTTTTCTGATAGTGCTTTTTGCCGTAAAAAATATAAAGTCCAGTCATAAGGAATTCTGCTTTTCTTTTTATTCTCTATGCCAAGTTCATCAAGCATTTCCTGATAGCTGTCTTTGAAAAGAAATTCTGCTTTTTTTCCAACCTGCTTTGGAAGATATGCCAGCTTCGGCTCTTTGTTTTTCTTGAACTTACCACTTTTCTCCCCTTTTGCATTTGAGAAATCTATTTCCAATTGGTAATGCTTCGGAAGCGCATCCAATAAATCAAGAACCAAGTGCAAACGATCTCTACGAAGTAAATATCGTTCATTTAATCTTCGGGGGCCTCGTTTTTCGGTTCTCTGCGCAGCCGTACTTTTGATTTTTCCACTTCGTTCAAAGTCACCAATTTCACCAGCATCCATCGGTAAAATTCGAGACCCTAAGCCGATAATTTTTACAGTTTTATTTTGGTGGCTAATTTCAACCAACGCCCAACCAATACTATTTGTCCCTAAATCCAGTCCTAATATTCTTTTCATAAAATTAAATTGAACTATAAACTTAATAAAACTTTAACAAATAAACTATAATTGTTAAAATGTATATGTTTTAAAATAAATTACTTATCTTTGACTTACAATTTTGAAAGCAATTCACAATAAGGATTATTCCGTTGTGAAAACATTTAAGCCGCCTCGACTTTCTTCGGGGCATTTTTTTGTTTAATTATTTCAACAAGAAAAATCACCAAGAACTATAAACCTTCGTCAAGCTCTTGGTGATTAATTTTATCCTACTTTATAATATTCAAAGCAGAAAGAGTTTAATAAAATCATCTTTTTATCCATTCAGCATGTACAGAGCCACCTCAAATGGCGCATGCTGTACGTTTTATAATATATTTTTATTGTTATTATTTATCTTAAGCTTCATTATTCAAAAATTGACGTAAAACATATTGTAAAATCCCATCGTTTTGATAATAAGCGATTTCAATATCAGAATCCAAACGTGCAATCACACCAAATTCTATCTTTTCACCTTGTTCATTTTCTGCAATAACCTTTAATTCTTTGTGCGGGGTTAAGCCTTCTGAAATTCCTGTAATACTGAAACTTTCTCTACCTGTTAAACCTAATTTCTCAGCTGTATCACCTGGTTTATATTCCAAGGGCAAAACGCCTAATCCTACTAGGTTACTTCGATGGATACGTTCGTAGCTTTCTGCTAAAACACATTTCACTCCCAATAAAAAGGTTCCTTTAGCCGCCCAGTCACGCGATGAACCACTTCCGTATTCTTTTCCGGTCAGAACAATTAAAGGCGTATTATCTGCTTTATATTTTTGTGCCGCATCATAAACTGACATTTCTTCTCTGGATGGTAAATATGTAGTATATCCTCCTTCCTGCTCTGCCAATTTATTTTTAATCCTAACATTCGCAAAAGTTCCACGAACCATAACCTCATCATTTCCTCTACGCGATCCATAAGAGTTGAACTGATTCTCTGGAACGCCTCTTTCTAAGAGGTATTTACCCGCAGCTGAATCTTTATTAAATGCTCCGGCTGGCGAAATATGATCAGTTGTGATACTATCACCTAACACCAATAATGCCTTAGCATTTTGAATATCTTGTAGCGCATGTGGCTCATTGGATATGTTTTTAAAGAAAGGGATTTCTTGAATATAGGTAGACTTATCATCCCACTGATAAACTTTATCTTTAGGTACTTCTAGATTTCTCCAAATTTCGTTTCCAGCGAAAATTTCTCCATAATTTCTAGCAAAATCCTTTGGAGAAAGAACATCGCTCATAATTTTATGTATCTCGTCGTCGCTTGGCCAAATATCTTTTAAATAAATCGCTTTTTGATTCTTATCATAACTGATCGGTTCATTCAATAAATCAATATCTACCCTACCCGCAATGGCATAAGCTACCACCAACATAGGCGACATCAAAAAGTTCATTTTAACTTGTGGGTGCACTCGTGCCTCAAAGTTTCGATTACCCGAAAGCACCGAAGCAACTACTAAATCATACTCATCAATCGCCTTTGAAATTTGTGGAGGAAGCGGGCCTGAATTACCAATACATGAAGTACAGCCATAACCCACCAAATGGAACTGGAGCGCTTCTAGATCTTTCATTAAATCGGCTTTTTCTAAATAGTCGGTTACTACCTTAGACCCAGGCGCAAGCGATGTTTTAACCCATGGTTTCACATCAATACCTAACTCTCTCGCCTTTCTCGCCACCAAACCTGCTCCAATCATTACAAATGGATTCGAAGTATTGGTACAAGAAGTAATTGCCGCAATGGCAACAGATCCATCGGAGAGTTCAAACTTTTTAGATCCTTGCGTAATCCAAACTGTTTTTAATTTACTCTCATCTGCCTCAATAGATGTGTCTGGTCTTTCGGAACGCATTTCGGTCGTAGGTTGATTTCCACCACCTTCTTCTTTAAACCTAGCAATAGACTCCGACATTTCGCCATTAGGAAATAATTGACCTCTATCGTCTGGATCGATATAACTACGACCAAATGATTCACCTAAAAGGTCGATGAATTTTGGTTTAAAGTCTTTAAGCGCAATTTTATCTTGTGGTCTTTTAGGCCCTGCTACCGTAGGTTGAATGCTAGAAACATCTAATTCAAGCACCGTTGAATATTGAATTTTATCCTCATTTTCTCGCCACAACATATTGGCTTTACAATAAGTTTCAACCAAGTTAATTTGTGCTTCGTCGCGATTGGTTTCTCGCATATAATGCAAGGTTTTGTCATCGATCGGGAAATACGTAATCGTACACCCAAATTCTGGTGACATATTTCCGATGGTTGCTCTATCTGGCACAGAAAGATGGTCTAATCCTGGTCCGAAAACCTCAACAAATTTGCCTACCACACCATGTTGACGTAATAGATGTGCAATATTTAAAACCAAATCCGTTGCCGTAGAACCTAAAGGAAGTTTTCCGGTTAATTTAAGACCAATTACCTCTGGCATAATAAAATAAATAGGTTGCCCCAAAATAGCGGCTTCGGCTTCAATTCCACCAACACCCCAAGCAACTACACCAATTCCATTCACCATAGGCGTATGGCTATCGGTTCCAACTAAGGTATCAGGGAAAATCTGTCCATTGCGCTCTACAACACCTTTAGACAAGTATTCCAAGTTAACTTGGTGACAAATCCCCATTCCAGGAGGAACTACACTAAAGTTGTCGAAAGATTGCTGTGCCCATTTTAAGAACTGATAGCGCTCTCTATTTCTTTCGTACTCTACATCCATATTCTTTTCATAAGAATAATTTGTACCGAAATAATCTACTTGCACTGAATGATCCACCACCAAATCCACTGGAATCATCGGATTAATTTTGTTAGGATCTTTTCCTTTTCGTGCCACCTCTGCTCTCAATGAGGCAATATCTACCACAGCTGGAACTCCCGTAAAATCCTGCATCAAAACTCTTGCAGGCTTAAATGGAATATCCTTTTCAGAGGCATTTGGCGTCCATCCGATTAAGGTTTCTAAATGTTCTTTCGTAATCGCAAAATCATCGTAATTTCTCAATACATTTTCTAGAAGAATACGAATCGAAAAAGGAAGTTTAGAAATCTCATGACCTTGCTTTTCAAGTTCTACCAAACTATAAAAGTCGAAGTCTTTGCCCCCGACGGACAGCTTTCGTTTAATGTTATATGGATCTTTATTCATGATATAAGTTTTTTTATTTTAAATATGCTAATTCAAAGATTAATGACTTATTTTCTACAGCTCTAGCTAACTTTGAATTAAGGCTTTAAGTTAGTCAATTTTATTATAAAACCGCTTAAGTTTATCTCAATTCTTGGTTTTAAACTTAAATACTTAATCATTCTTTAATTTTTAAATAAATTAGATGCATAATTCGTATTTATTTAGGTTTATTTTGTGGATTTTATCGATATAAGAGTAGGATTTCAACTATATCTTTTCCATTCATTTAAAATTCATCAATAATTCACTTTCACACATCAAAACTTAGATTATCTTTACACTAAATTACAGAAAATGAAAATTTTAATTTATACTTTTTTATTCCTATCTGTATTCACTCATGCCCAAGAGTTGAACAAATCGGGGGTGACTAAGGTAACGACCGAAACTGACTTTAACCAATCAGAAAATTATCAGAAATTAAAGAGTTTTGCGGAAGATTACTTGGTGAATGAAAACATTAAAATCATAAAGTTAGACGCTGGAAATTCAATTCATATTCAAGGAGCGGAGAATCATAAAGCTTGTTATATTAATCAGAAGTTTGCTACCAAAAACTGTTTTGAGCTAGAATATGATGTTTTGATTACAGCCCAAGACGAGGCCTATTCTTTTGAGGTGAAAAATCTAAAAGCAACTAATGAAGGTACACATCCAGGAATGTCTTTTGCAGATTGGTTCGATCCAAATGGCAATCCAATTCCGGTATTTAAACCCTGTATTGATGGTACTTCTGAATATTTCAGAGCTATGAATTCCGACTTTAAAGAATTTGTTGAAGAAGGTGATTATTGGTAGTGTTGAAGTGATTTAATGGTGGGTTAACAAGTGTTTAATGTAGTTTAAGATTAGTTTAAAATATTAGTGTAGGTTTTAAAATTTTATAATCTACTTTGAATTAAAAGATTAGAAAATTCAGATTCTTGATATTTCTTATGATATAATTTTTCTTTTATCACATTACATATTTTACTTAAAAATCCATCGAAATATAGACAGATAAGTTGCATGATTTGCGTCTTGTAACTCCTGTCGGTGTCTTCGATACAATTTTGTTTCTCAAAATCACTTAGACTGATAAGAATTGTTTCGTCATGAAATATTTATATTGCTTTACAGTGATTTGATAGACTCTGAATCAAAATCTGCCTTACACTCCGCACTTACCTATTTTGTTATAAATGAAAAAGTCGAAGTTTATAAAAACTCCAACTTTCTTAATTTGTATGTTCTAAGTTATTCTTAATAACGGTACATATCCGATTTAAATGGCCCTTCAACAGGAACATCGATATAAGTAGATTGCTCTTCTGTTAAAACGTCTAATTCAACACCAATTTTGGCTAAGTGTAATCTTGCCACTTTTTCATCTAAATGCTTCGGCAAAACATATACTTTGTTCTCGTATTGTTCTGGGTTTAACCATAATTCTAATTGAGCCAAAGTTTGGTTAGTAAATGAGTTAGACATTACAAAAGAAGGATGACCTGTTGCGTTTCCTAAGTTCATTAATCTACCTTGAGATAAGATTATTACTTCTTTACCTTCGATGTTGTATAAATCAACTTGAGGTTTAATTTCATCACGGGTATTTCCATAATTAGAATTCAACCAAGCCATGTCGATTTCATTATCGAAATGTCCAATATTTCCAACGATACATTTGTCTTTCATCGCCTTGAAGTGACGATCTTTGATGATATCCTTGTTTCCTGTAGCTGTTACAACAATGTCAGCTTCTTTCACTGCATCGTCCATTTTCTTCACCTCAAATCCATCCATAGCAGCTTGCAATGCACAGATAGGATCGATTTCAGTCACAATCACTCTGGCACCCGCACCACGTAATGAAGCCGAAGTTCCTTTTCCTACATCTCCATAACCTGCAACCACAGCCACTTTACCTGCCATCATAACATCTGTAGCACGCCGAATTGCATCTACAGCTGATTCTTTACATCCGTATTTATTATCGAATTTAGATTTGGTTACCGAATCATTTACGTTAATAGCTGGCATAGGTAAAGTTCCTTTTTTCATGCGCTCATATAAACGTAATACTCCCGTAGTCGTTTCCTCAGACAAACCTTTGATTCCTTCTGCCAATTCAGGATATCTATCCAACACCATATTGGTTAAATCTCCACCATCATCTAAAATTAGATTCAATGGTTTGCGATCTTCGCCAAAGAATAAGGTTTGTTCTATACACCAATCGAACTCCTCCTCTGTAAGACCTTTCCAAGCATAAACCTGAATTCCAGCCGCAGCAATAGCCGCCGCCGCATGGTCTTGGGTAGAATAAATGTTACAAGAAGACCAAGTTACTTCAGCACCTAATTCAACCAAAGTCTCGATAAGCACTGCTGTTTGAATTGTCATGTGTAAACAACCAGCAATACGAGCGCCTTTTAGAGGTTTTTTAGCACCAAACTCTTCTCTTAGCGCCATAAGTCCTGGCATTTCCGCCTCAGCTAATTTAATTTCTTTGCGACCATAATCAGCTAAAGAAATATCTTTAACTTTGTACGGAATATAGGTGGTTTTTGTATCCATCATAAATATTTTTATTGTACTTTAGAATGTGCAAAGGTACAAACTATCTATAAAATAATAAGATGCCGTTAATTGATAAAATTAAAGACGATTTTACAGAGATCGTTGTGTGGGATGTCACAGAAACCAAAGAGCAACTCATAGAATATGTGAATCTTACACCTCGGCGAATAGCTAAATTGGAATCGATGCCAGAGAAGCAAAGTCTAGAGTTTCTAGGGCTTCGTGCTTGTCTTATGGAGCTTAATTCTGATTTAGATGTTAACTACGACAACAAAGGCAAACCTTATCTAGATTCTAATCATCATTTGTCTATCACCCATTCCTATGGCAAAGTTGCGGTGGGCTTAAGCGAATATAAAATTGGCATTGACATAGAAAAGCAGCGAGATGAAAAAATCATTAATATCGCTAGGAAATTTCTACGTGAAGATGAGATATCATGGATTCAACAAGATGAAAATTATGCACATTATTTACATATCATCTGGGGAATTAAAGAAGGGCTTTATAAGTTAAATGGTGGAAATCTTTGGAACTTCTTAAATCATTATCGAGTTGAACCTTTTGAATTAAAACCTTACAGCAAAATTACTTGCTGGATTTCTGATGATATTTCTAGTCGCAAGTATTTTGCTTATTATAAAATGGTGGAAGATTATTACTTGGTTTGGGTGCTGGATTATGAAGTGAAAATGAGTAATTAAATGAAGAAAGAAAAATTATTAATCTACACTTATTACAGAAACGAACTGAGATCATAAAACCGCGAGCAGTGAACTAGGAACCTTTGGCAGTGAACTAAAATCTGCCCTTTCTACTTTCTACTTTCTACTTTCTACTTCAAAAGGTGGAATCCATCTTTTATTTTCAAAGTCCTGAATTTGATTGTTAATTACCGTAATTCCTTCATTTTCTAACAATTGTTGCATTAAATCTGGATGTGCAAAATGTGCTTTTCCGGTAAGTAAACCATTTCTATTCACCACACGATGCGCTGGAACATTTGGCTTATCATGACTTGCATTCATAGCCCAACCCACCATGCGTGCTGCACCAGGAGACCCTACGACTTTTGCGATATCACCATAAGTCGCTACTTTTCCTTGTGGAATTCTACGAACAACATCATATACTTTATCAAAAAAATGACTCACTTGATGCTTTTATCATAAATTATACTTAATTTTAAAAGGCATTTGTAAATATAAAGTTTTGTCTAGAGAAATTGACATTAAATCGATTAGAAATCGTCCACGTTTTAAAATAAAAACTCGTCTGAGTAAAGATGAGTTCACCGATAGATTAAGAAAACAGTTCCAGATTCAGAATAAAGTTTTGGGCGGCTATGTTGGACAAGAGTTTTCTGTAATTCGAATGCGAAAAGACAAAAATGAATATTGGGCACCCCAACTCCAAATACGTTCGGAAGCTGATGAAGATGACCCCAAAATTACATTAATTAGAGGTGTTTTTGGACCTCGACCCAGCGTTTGGACTTTCTTTATGTTCCTTTACATATTGGGTGGAACGATCTTTATCTTCTTTGGTTTAATCTGGTTTGTACAAATGCGATTAGACGTTGAATCATGGATGGTGAACTTTGCTTGGCTCGGATTATTTATAATGATTGCTACCTACATCGCAGCACATGCAGGCCAGAGGATTGCCAAAAATCATATAAAAACGCTTCGTGATTTTATGGAGAAAGTTGTGCATGATGAACTTGAAGAAAAATTCAAAAATTAATGTAAACTATTTCTGTTATGAAATATCATCCATTTGCATATTGGCTATTGGCAATAGTTGCTGGCATTTGGGTGAGCTTTAAATATGTACCCAAGGAAGAGCATATTCTTTATTTTATAGGTTTCGCTATTTTATTGATGTTAGTTTTTAGGTTTCTAAAACTAAAAAATGGCTTTATATTCTTCTCTGGATTCTTGGTGGTTATGGGAATAGGATCGCTTAGATTTCATCAAGAAAACCCACATTTTAATACTGTATTTGAACTCAACAAACAAAAGTCTATTTATTATGTTGAGGTTCAGGATATTTTGAAGCCATCTGAAAAGTACAATAAATACGATGTGAAGATTAAATCCTCTGAAACGTTTATAGATTCTGCTATCATTGGACAAAATCTTTTATTATACCTCAAAAAACAAGAAATGCCTATTCATGCAAATGATGAATTTTGGGTCTACGGAATTTTGGATAAAATACCAGCCCCAAAGAATCCGCATGCGTTTGATTATCGGGCGTATATGAAGAATAAAAAGATTTATCTTCAGCTTTTCAGTGATAGTTTAGCCGGCTTAGAGCATCCGTTTAAAAATCTTATGGCACATCGCCTATCGGTTTTCAAGCAAAATATTAAAAGCGAACTTAATGCTAAAGGCTTTTCACAAACGAGTAAAATATTTATTTCTTCTCTATCATTAGGCGACCGGACAGATGTAGATAAAGATTTTCAGGAAAAACTATCATCGGCCGGTGTCATGCACTTGTTTGCCATATCTGGGCTACATGTGGGGATCATTTTTGGGTTTATTATGATTCTTCTCTATCCACTGCTCTACCTACGTCATGGTAAAATCATGCGTTGGATGGTTGCCTTAGTTTTAATTTGGATTTTTGCTTGGTTTGTTGGATTTACTCCTTCGGTAACTCGGGCTGCCTTGATGATTAGTATGTATTATTTAACCTTAAGCCTTCAGCGCAATCCCAATATTTACCACACTTTGGCGCTTTCGGCTTTGGTATTATTATTTATTCAGCCGAACCAACTCTTTGAGGTAGGTTTTCAGATGAGTTATAGCGCTGTTTTCTTCATTGCCTGGCTATATCAACCCGTTCGCCAACTTTTCCCTCATTATCGAAAACCTTATAAGAATTATTTCTTTAATTTAATCTGCCTAACGACTGTCGCACAAATTGGAGTTCTACCTATTAGTGTTTATTATTTCAACAAATTCTCTGGATTATTCCTGCTGGGTAATTTGGTTGTTCTTCCCTTTGCGAGCATTATGGTGGCGCTTTCGTTTGTGGTTGTTATTGCTTTAACTTTTAGTGTATTTCCTGATTTTCTAGTTGATTTTATAAATTTTGCTTTTGAGAAAGTTAATGAATACATCGACTTTCTGACGTCCTTTGAATCCTTTATTTTTAGAGATATTACATGGAATTGGCTACAGGTTTTATTACTTATCAGTCTAATTATTTTTTTAAGGCCGCTATTTCTTCAATTCAAATGGAGAAAGTTGATTCCAGTTTTCATGATCTTATTAGCATTTCAAGTTACTAGACTTTATGATGATTATATCTTTAATAACAAGCAGGAACTTATTGTATTTCAACAATACAAATCTAGTGTGATAGGATTAAGAGAAGGGAAGAATTTAGATATTTTTTGGCGTGTAGAAGATTCCATCAATGTGAGAAATTACGTCATCAACCCTTATCTCACGCATGAACAAATTAAACATCTAAACATTCATGATTTAATGTCTACGCAAAAAGGTACGAAGTATCTTAAAACTAAAAATTTAATTAAGTTGAATGAGAAAGTCTACTACATTAGTGATCATCATATCAAGGAATTCCCAGAAGTAGATGCGATCATCTTAACCCAAGCACCATATCGCTTACCCGATTCAATTCCGTTAAAAATTAAAAGGATAATCGCTGATGGCAGCAATTATCCTTCTCAAATTCAATATCTGAAAGAAAAGTCAGATAGTTTATACGTTACATATGAAAGTGGCGCTTATTTAGAAACTATTCAGTAAATCATTAGGTTTCATAAAACCTCTAAGTAAATGCGTTAATTCATTATTGCTATTAATTACAACATAAGATGGATAACTCAGATTTCCTTGTAATAAAGCCGCCGCTAATTGATGCACTCCTTTTCTTCCCACTTCCATGTATTCAAACTTCTGTCCTTTGAAAGTGACTTCTTGCTTTTGTTCAGCATCGAACTTAACTGGAATGTAATATTCATTTATAAAAGCAACTACCTCTTCATTCTTGAAAGTGGTATTGTCCATTTGTTTACACCACCCACACCAATCTGTGTAGACATCGATAAACATTGGTTTCTCTGGACTTTGTAATTGCATTTTTTCTGCATCATTAATAGATACCCAATTAATCTCTTGGGCGAAATTTAAGCTGCTTAAAAAAAGTGAAATTAAAAATATATATCGCGTCATAATCTTGTTCTTATTTGCAAACTTAATTGAGATGTTTGAATCTAGATGTTAAAAATTTGTTATCTAACAATAATTTAGAAACATTAAGACCTGGTTTTAGGCTAAAAATATGCCAAAAAAAATCGGCTTTCATTGAAAGCCGATTCTAATTGTATTTATCGCGTCTTATTTAACTCCGTGCATCAAACGCTTAAGAACAGGGTGTAACAACATAATTACAACACCTGCAGCCGCTGGTACAATCGTGAAAATTAAGAAGAATGTAGAAAGTGAATATTGAGATGTAATGTTCTCAATTTGTCCACCTAATACAGCTGCTAATTTATTACCAATAGCAATAGCTAAGTACCACATACCAAACATAAAGGCAATCATACGCGCTGGCACTAATTTACTCACGTAGGATAAACCAACTGGCGACAGGCATAGTTCGCCCAGCGTATGGAATAAGTAGGCTAAAATCAGCCAAATCATACTTACTTTTACGCCTTCTGCCACGCCATACGACCCAAAGGCCAATAATCCGAACCCCATTGCCATAATAATTAGGCCTAATCCATATTTAACCGCGGCGGATGGATTGTATTTACTATCCCAAAGTTTAGAGAATAAACTTGCAAAAGCAATAATAAAAAAGGAGTTCAGAATACTAAACCACGAAGTTGTTACTTCCACTTGATTCGATTGAATTTCTGAAATCTGCGCTGGAATTACACCGCTTTCTCTACCGATTTCCTTACCACGAAGTCGAGCTTCTGCTAATCTTTCCTCACTTAAGAATCCAAATGTAGTATTCGTATTATCTTTGGTAATAATGTTGATTTTATCACCAACAGCAAATTTTTCTTGCTCACTAATTCTTACCTTTTGAGCCACAACCTTATCTGCGCCAGACAATTTAGTCTCATCGGAAATAGGAGTGTATAAATAAACAGGATTATTAGAATCATCTACTTTTTGTTTGCCATCTTCTAAAACAGGCGTTTCAATGGCTTGGTAAGAAACCTCATAAGCTGTAGCATTCCAATCGCGGTTCAACATCCATAGCACCACACCCCAAACACCAATAAAACAAATGGCTAGTACAAGATTAGAACCTGGAATCCTTTTGAAGGTTGCCTTAAATAATCTTATTAAAACATAGGTAATAATGGCTAATGGAACCACCGTTAATAATGTGTTTACAATGTTATATGCAATCGCTGAATCCCCACTTAAAGTTCGATTCACACCATCGCGGGCGAATAATATCAAAGAAGTTGCTCCTTGCTCAAAGCTCATCCAAAAGAATACCGTGAAAAAGGCGAAAATGATAAAAGCAATCATTCTATCTCGAACAATGGGAGCATATCTCGCAATCCTGGTAATCACCAAGTACAAGAACAAGATTAGTCCAATTATAATCGCAACATATTGTCCATCGAAATCACCCACAGCCGCAAAGCTAAACATGTCAATGTCCGCAATTTTAGAAAGTGGATCATTGATCGCATAGCCTAATCCAATAACTGCTGTAATGACAATTAAAATCTTATCTAATAAAGTGAATGGATTATGTTTAATGATTTCTTTTTCTTCTTCGGTAATAACACCGTCAGCTTCTATTTCTTCTAACTCCTCTACAGCACCTGGCTTATCTCCAATACCGCCGAATAGAGGTTTAGCTAACCAAAACTGTAGTGTACCTAACAACATGAAAATACCGGCCAAACCGAATCCCCAAGACCAACCTACACGTTCTGCTAAATAACCACAAAGCATCATTCCGAAGAAAGCCCCTGCGTTAACACCCATGTAGAAAATAGTATATGCACCATCTTTTTTCTCTGGCACATCCTTGTACATTTCTGAAATAATAGAAGTAATATTAGGTTTAAAGAAACCTGTACCCAAGACTAGTAAAGCCAAACCAAGATATAAGGAAAGTTCGGTTTCGAATGCCATAGCCGCGTGTCCTGCTGTCATGATCACCGAACCAATCACCACCGCCCAACGATACCCTGTGAATTTATCTGCGATAATTCCACCAATAATAGGCGTGATATACAGTAACATGGCATAGGTACCAAACAGCGCTCCCGCGTTTTCTGCAGACCATTCCCATCCTGGGTTGTAGCCAATGGCTGCCATGGTTAAGAAGTTAATTAATAGTACGCGCATTCCATAGAATGAAAAACGCTCCCACATCTCTGTGAAAAACAGCACAAACAGACCCGCTGGATGCCCTAGTACCTGAGAATCTCTGTCAAAGAAATCTTGTTTACTCATATGTTATTATTTTATTGGAAGAAATGTAGAAAAACTTAAAACTGAGTCTTTCTAGTATTTTCGAATGGTAAATATAAAAAAGTTTGATTGGAATTGGATATTTTTCGTTTTGGAGTTTATAATTATAGAAAAAGCCTACTTTTCAGGAGTAGGCTTTAAATCTTATTTAAAAAAACGTTTAGTCAACTAATTTTTTTTCTCTTGGTCGAATTATGAGATAATCATACAGCGTTAAAGTAATGACAGAAAAAATGCCAATCCCAAATACTACATACCAAATTTTGTTTGGATTGTAGTTTTCCCACAGCATATTCACCATTTCCCAATGATCTAAGTTTAACTGCTGCTCAGCCAAAGTAAAATAATCATTCTTAGAGAAAGGAGTTTTAACCATAGAAATATCTGCGCCTTTATTTGCTGCAAATTCCTTGAAAGAATTAATTGCTACATCCCAATCTACCTTTTCAGCCTTTAGGTCAAACTGATTCTCAAAATCTGTAATACTCATTCCCAGCGCTTTGGATCCAGATTCAATAAATTCCGTATTAGAAACCACCTCTGGCATTTCAATTTTTCGTTGCGTCATTTCTTTTTGAAGCAAGCTCAACTTATCTGACCACGCTTGATATAAATCTCCTGCAATTAAACCAGAGAAATAGTTTCCTGCAGCTACCGGCAAAAAGTAAGTTCCTTGGTATAAACCTTCTTTACCTTTAGGTGTAATCAACGCAATAAAAGATGAAACTGTTGGGCTCGACATCATTTCCCCGATAGCGAAGATCATGGTTCCTAAGATGGTATAAAATGGATTGTTGGTATAAAAAGTTAATCCAACCCCAATAGAAGCGATAATAGCACCTCTAATAACAGCATTAATGTGACGCATTTTGGTCACAAAGAAAGATACCGTCATTTGGAAAATAATAATCATAAATGAATCAATTTGTGTAAACCACTCCGCTTTTACCAAACCTCCTTGTGTCATATGTTTGCCTAAAAATGGAGCATTCGTATTTAACCAATCACTGATTTGTCTGGAGTCTACCCAATCATCAATAAAGTTAGGTAAGGTGTAAAATAATTGATTGAACATGGTCCAGAAGCAAACCATCAACAATAGTAAAATCCCTAAGCGAATATCTTTAAGTGCAGTGAAAATGTTTAAAACCGAATCTTTCAATGCCTTGCCTAATGATTCTTTAGGCGCAGCATTTTCTTCTTTTTTCTCTTTGTAAAAGAAAAGTAAAATCAAAAGATTTATCGTAATCACACAAGCTGCCTGAATAAAAATAATTCTCCAACCATATTGGGTTCTTAAAGAAGATGACATTACCGGACCTAAGAATCCACCGATATTCACCATCATATAAAAAATACCAAATCCTAAGGTTCCTGTTGTGTCGTCTGTGTTTCTAGCCACAATAGCAGAAGCAACTGGTTTGAAGAAAGCTGCACCTATAGCTACGAATAAGAATGCCATATACATCATCCAGAAAGTGTTGACTTCCCCCATTAAATAATATCCGACAATCATAATAACGTAAGCTATTCCCAAGGAAAGTTTGTATCCAATTCTATCTGCAATTACACCAAAGAATACGGGTAAAAGGTAAAGAATGGCGGTAATATCACCCATAATTTTACCTTTCTCTATATGGTTCAACCCAAGAGCGCCTTCATCAGTAGAACCTACTAAATAAAGTCCGAATAAGGTAAAAATACCATACCAAGCCCAACGCTCCATCAACTCCATAATGCTGGCTAACCAGAAGGTTTTGTTCAGCGATTTGACGGTATCTACAAAAGACCTTTTTTCTTCCATGTCAATTTATATTTAATGACTTTTATTATTTATCTAACGTTATTTAAAAACAGAAAAGATTCCAAATCGGCTTTGGAATCTTCCCTTAAAGTTTTCCAATTTTATATAAATCAGATTATTGTTTTTAGTGGATTCAAATTAATGAATACCGTGCATCATTTTCTTTAATTTAGGTGATAGTAAAATCAACACAAGACCTGCCGATGCTGGCAATACTGCGAAAATACCAAAGAAATAAGTCATTGAATGCTCAGCTACAATCTGATCGATATAACCTCCTAAGAATTGTGCTAAACCGTTAGCAATAGCCGAAGCTGTAAACCACAATCCAAAGATTAAACCTAATAATTTTTTAGGTGATAATTTAGATACGTAAGACAATCCTACTGGCGATAAACATAATTCTCCTGTTGTGTGGAAGAAGTATGCTAAAATCAACCAGATCATGCTCACAGATGCTGTAGCTGCTCCTTGAGGAATATCTTTTGCTCCGAAAGCTAATACAGCGAACCCGACACCTACTAAAATTAAGCCCAAGGCGAACTTAATCGGCCCAACTGGATTCCATACTTTCTCCCACATTTTACTAAAGGCAGATGCCAATGTAATAATGAAGAAAGAGTTCAAGATTTGGAACCAAGATACCGTAACTTCTGTTTCCTCCACGCTGAATTCTCTACCAATCTTCCAAACACCTAATCCCCATACAATTGCAAATGAAATTGCTGTAAATAAAATCGTCGTAGGATATTTAGCATAAATCTTTTTCCCTAATGCCCATAAAACATAAGTTACAATCAACAATGGGAATAGTGTAAGCAATGCATCTACCCATTTAAATGTAATTCCTGCATTACCTTCTAAAACTCTCTGTGTATAATCCTGTGCAAAGATTGTCATAGATCCTCCTGCTTGCTCAAATGATAAGAAGAAGAAAATACTAAAGAACATTAAAACACCAACTACAATCAAACGATCTCTTCTTACGTTTGCTGGAGTAGTATCCTCCTCTTCTGCTTCTTTTCCTGAAGCCAAACCTTGCTTAGTTTCTTCTGGAGACTCTCCAATAACACCGAATAATTTAGTTGCGAAATAGAACTGCAACATTCCGAAGAACATAAATACACCTGCTAATCCAAATCCATAATGCCATCCGATTTTCTCTCCAATGTATCCACATAATAACATTCCTAAGAATGCACCTGCGTTAATACCCATGTAGAAAATGGTATATCCCGCGTCTTTCTTGGTACTATTGTCAGGGTATAATTGCCCCACCATAGAAGAAATATTAGGTTTAAACATACCATTACCTAAGATCATCAAGATAAGACCTAGATAGAAGAAATATTGATGCATTCCTTCGAGCGCCATCGAACCATGACCTAACGTCATCAATAAAGCACCAATAATAATGGCCTTCTTGAAACCTGTTAATTTATCGGCTATAATTCCCCCTAATAAAGGAGTAAAGTATACAAACATGGTATAAAGCCCGAACAAATTCATTGCATCTTGACGACTCCATTCCCAACCACCTGTAGTTAATTCTCCTACTAAGAAAATCACCAAAAGTGCGCGCATACCATAGTAGCTGAAACGCTCCCACATTTCTGTGAAGAACAATACGAATAAACCAGCTGGGTGGCCCATTACCATTTTATCATCTACGCCTCTTTTAGCGAGATGCGCTACTAATTGCGGATCTTTTTCTTCGCTCATAATCTATCTTTTTTATAAGTTCTCTTTAATAAATTTTGTCATTTTATTGTACAAATGACGTCTTGTGTTACCACCGAATATACCGTGATTCTTGTCAGGATAAACCATGTATTCAAACTCTTTGTTGGCCTGAATTAAAGCCTCTGCAAACTGCATTGCATTTTGTACGTGTACATTGTCATCTGCAGTTCCGTGAATCATTAAGAAATTTCCTTTCATTAAATCCACATAATTAATTGGTGAGTTATCATTATAACCACTTTCATTTTCCTGTGGCGTCTGTAGAAATCTCTCGGTGTAAACCGTATCGTAATACTTCCAGTTGGTAACAGGTGCTACAGCAATTCCCATTTTGAAAATATCTGCACCTTTGGTCATGGCTAAAGAAGTCATATAACCCCCGAAGCTCCAACCAAACATTCCAATTCTGTCTTTATCTATAAATGGCAATGATCCATAGTATTGGGCAGCCGCCATTTGGTCTTCGATCTCGTAGTGACCTAAGTTTTTATAAGTAACTTTTTTAAACTCAGCTCCTTTTCCTCCTGTTCCTCTATTATCTACACAAACCACTACATAACCTGCGTCTGCTAAGACTTGGAACCACCAAAAATTAAATGTATCAGCACGATTGGTTGCTTGCTGAGAGCCAGGTCCACCGTATAAATACATGAACAATGGATACTCTTTGTTAGGATCAAAATCTTTCGGTTTAATCATATAAGAGTTCAACTTTACACCATTGATGTCGATTTCACTAAATACTTTTGGTGCAGGATTTTTCTGTTTCCAATAAGCTTTAGCACGTGAATTATCTTCTAAAACCGTCAAGATATCTCCATTTTTACCATTCGCTAAACTATAAGTAGGAACGGTATTGGCTTGGTCGTGCGTTAAAATAAAGTAGGCAAAACTATGGCTAAAATTAGCACTATTCATTCCGGGTTTATCGGCTAAAGTTTGTTTTTTCTTTCCGTTAATTCCAATCGAATATACACCGCGGTTCATACTTCCAGGCTCAGTAGATTGAAAATAAATTCTTTTACTCTCCGGGCTATAACCATAGAACTCGGTTACTTCCCATTTCCCTTTAGTAACTTGATTGATTAACTTTCCTTTATCTGAATAATGATAAATATGTCTGTATCCATCGCGTTCAGAGTTCCACAGGAATGAATTATCATCTAAAAAATCAAGGGTAAGGTTATCTGTATCAATCCAAGCTTTGTCTGTTTCTGTGAACAATTTCTTTTTATCTAAACTTGTAGTATTCACCAAGTAAACATCTAATTTATTCTGATGACGATTTGAAACTACAAGCGCTAATTCATCAGCTTTCTTACTAAACTGAATTCTTGGAATATAATAATCTGAGTACTCCGATAAATCCAAGGTTTTAATTTTATTCGATTTTAGATCATAGATCTTAACCTCAACCAACGAATTTTTCTCACCTGCTTTGGGATATTTAAATTTTAACTGTGAAGGATACAAGGCTTGATCGTCACCATAAATATCGATTCCAATTTCTGGCACATGAGATTCATCGAATCTAATAAAAGCAATGGTTTGGCTATCTGCACTCCAGTCAAAGGCTCTCACAAAAGAAAACTCCTCTTCGTACACCCAATCAGTAACACCATTTATGATTTCACCCGCTGACCCATCTGTAGTGATCTGACTAACTTTTTGCGTTGCGATATCTTGATAGTATATATTGTTTTCAAAAACAAAAGCTACTCTTTTACCATCTGGCGAAAGCGTTGGCTCTTGAATCATTTTCCCACCAAACAAGTTTGTTTCATCTTTGGTTTTAAGATTATATAAAGTGTAGACCGATCTTTTTGACCTACGAAAAATAGGCTCTGATTTTGTTTCTAAAAATAAATAAGATTCATCGGCATTAAAAAAATAATCGGTGAATCTTCCATCTTTAATCTGATCGACTTTTAGGAAAGTCTTATAACTGTATTTTTCTATTCCTGTATCCGAAAGTAAGGTAAAATGTTCGCCATCTAACATAGAAGCTCCTCCTTGAACGGCGTTTGGATAATATTCAAACCTGAATAATTCGTCTAAAGTAAATTCCTGTCCAAAGCCTAAATGAAGCGTAAAAAAACAGAAAATATATAAGAAAGTTTGTTTCATAGTCTTATTCACAACTTTCAAATATAGCAAAATATTAAAATCATAGGCTTTTCTTAAGCATCTATTTTAAGAATAATTTTAGAAAATATTCTATTCTTAAGTATTTCATAGATAAAAGCATTGTTTCCCTATGCCTTTGATATAAATCCATAAGAAAAATTATAAAAGCTTGTCAAAACCTCTAGCTCACTATAGCTCAAATGATTAAATTATTTTTAACCGTAATTATTGATGGCTTCTTTAATTCTTCTAAAAGCCTCTCTCAATTCTTTTTCTGAAGCTGCATAAGAAAGTCGGATACAGTTTTTGGCACCAAAAGACTCACCAGAAACTGTTGCTACATTGGCGTATTCCAACAAATACATGGCTAAATCGTTGGCGGTATTAATTTCTACACCTTGCAATGTTTTTCCAAAAAGTTTAGAAACATCTGGGAAAATATAAAAAGCGCCTTGTGGAACAGAAACATCAAAACCTTTGATCTCTCTGGCTAATTCGATAACGATATCTCTTCTTTTATGGAAAGCCTCGGTCATGTATTTAATCTCGCTAGGATCTGCTTCCATAGCGGTAATAGCAGCTCTTTGTGCAATAGAGTTGGTTCCCGAAGTAACCTGTCCCTGAAAAACCTCACAAGCTTTTGCTAACCATTCTGGAGCTCCCATATAACCGATTCTCCATCCTGTCATTGCAAATCCTTTCGCTAAACCATTCACCGTAGCTACTTGGTCATAAATCTCTGGAAAAGAAGCAATACTCACCGGCTCTTGGTCAAAGGTAATATGCTCATAAATCTCATCCGAAATTACCAATAGATTTGGATGTTTTGCTACAATCTTAGCTATTTCGGCTAATTCTTCTCTTGAATAAACACTTCCACTTGGATTACAAGGTGAACTATATAAAAGAATTTTGGACTTCGGCGTAATTGCATCCTCTAATTGCTGAGGTGTCATTTTAAAATCCTGCTCATAACCAGTTCTAAATTCTTTTACTGTAGCTCCGGCTAAGGTCACCATGTCTGCATAACTCACCCAGTATGGAGAAGGTAGAATCACCTCATCGCCCTCGCTCACCATACATTGGATAATATTGAAAATCGACTGCTTTGCTCCCGTTGAGACTACAATTTGTGATGGTTTATAATCAAGATTATTATCTCTTTTAAACTTTTTTGAAATCGCTTCTTTCAGCTCCAAATAACCACCAACAGGTGTATATTGGTTGTAATTGTCCCTGATTGCTTGAATCGCTGCCTCTTTAATAAATTCGGGCGTTTCGAAATCTGGTTCTCCTAAACTTAAACTAATGATGTCTCTACCTTCAGCCTTTAATTCTCTGGCCTTAACAGACATAGCTATAGTAGCCGATGGTTTTAAGTTTTGCAGTCGTGGAGATAATTGCATAGTTATGGATTTTAAAGCAAATCTAAGAAATGCTTAAGTTCGAACCAACAAAGCATCTTAAATAAAATTAATATTTGACTAAACTACAGATAAATTAGGTTCAAACTAAAATCTGTTTAAACTTTCTCTTTAAAAATAAAGTAAGAACTTATCCAAGTACTCAACGTAGCAAATGACACGATAGAAATAGAACTAATCGGCATTAAAATAGCTGCTACTACCGGTTCTAAATTACCTGTTACAGCAAACGAAAGCCCTATCACGTTGTACATAAAACTAATCACAAAAGCAGTTTTAACAAGCTTTGTACCTCGCTTACTCATTTTAATGAACTTCGGCAATAAAGAGAACGAATCACTTCCTAATATAGCATCACAGGATGGCGAAAAACTATTCATATCCTCTGCCACTGCCACACCTACATTACTTTGCTTTAAAGCTCCAGCATCATTTAATCCATCACCTATCATCATCACTTTTTTGTTTTCTTTTACTTGAAGTGATTGAATATATTCCAGCTTAGCTTGTGGCGACTGGTTGAAGTTTAAAGCTGTTTTTTCAGGGAAAATCTCTTGTAAGTTGGCTTTCTCAGAAGCATTATCACCAGATAACACACCTAAATCAAACTCATTCAAGTCATCTATGGTTTGGTTTAGACCTCGTCTGTATTTATTATTAAACACAAATCTACCTTTAACCACATCATCAATCTTAATCCAAACTTCGGTTTGATTGATCTTAGCATCGCTATCAACACCTAACCAATTTCTACTTCCTACCTGAACTAATTGTCCAGCCACGATAGCTTGTTGACCCTTACCTTTTAATTGCTGATATTCCTTGATTTCAACAGCTTTTTGCTTACTTAGTTCCATTTGAAGAACACGACTCAAGGGATGATTTGATTGATGAACTACTGAATAAACTGCCGCCTTCTCCAGTTCGGTCAAATCTGTTCCAATATAATCCACCGAAGTGTTTTGTGACTCGGTAATTGTTCCTGTTTTATCGAAAACAATCGTATCAATTTTAGCTAAATTTTCAATCGTATGCGCATCTTTCACATAGAATTTCTTTCTTCCTAAAATTCGCATTACGTTCCCTAAAGTAAACGGAGCAGAAATAGCCAATGCACATGGACAAGCAATGATTAAGATGGCAGTAACCACCTGAAACATCTTAGAAATATCTTGGAAATACCAATAAATACCTGATACAATTGCAATTCCCAGAATTACCCAAACAAAATATCTACTCACTTGGTTTACAAGCGTATCAAACTGTGTTTCTTCTTTGGAGAATGCATCTGAATTCCAAAGACTCGTCAAATAACTTTGGTTTAATTCTTCAATAACCTCTAATTCAACAGCAGCACCACTTTGCTTACCTCCAGCATAGATTTTATCTCCAATATTCTTTGAAATCAACTTAGATTCTCCTGTCACAAAACTATTGTCGATTCTTGCTTCCCCTTTCATTAAGATGGCATCCGCAGGAAGAATTTCTTCATCTCTTAATAAGATTCTATCTCCTTTCTTAAGATCAGACAACAGAATATTTTCATAGCTATCGCCATTGATTTTAGTTACTGCAATAGGATAAAATGATTTATAATCTCTGTCAAAGGCTAAACTTTGATAAGTTCTACGCTGAAACCATTTACCAATTAACATAAAAAACACCAATCCAGCTAAACTATCAAAATAACCAGGACCAAATTCTGTAGCGATGTCCCATGTACTTCTGAAGAATAAAACCAAAATACCAATGGCTATCGGAATATCGATATTAATTCGTTTGTTCTTAATCGCATTATAGGCCGAGAGCATATAACTTTGGGCAGAATAGAAAACCACCGGAACAGACAAACCAAACATAAACCAACGTGTGAATCCTTGATTAAATTCAAACCAAGCATCCTCATCAATATATTCTGGGAATGAGAAAAGCATAATATTACCAAAGGCGAAACCGGCAACAACTAATTGCAACAATAGTTCACGATCGTGTTTTTTCTCAACTTTTTCGGTAGAACTAAGATTAATAACAGGTTTATAACCTAAATTAGCTAGGAATTGAGCCACTTCGCTCAATTTCATCTCATCTGAATTATAGGTAATCTGTACTTTTCTTTGAACGAAGTCCACTACGGAATAGCTGATGTGTGGATTAATTTCATCTAAGCTTTCCAAGACCCAAACACAAGAGCTACAATGTATTACGGGTACATTAAAAGTAACTTTAGCAATTCCTCCGTCATTAAAATCAATTACTTTCTCAAATATTTCTGGCGTGTCCAAAAATTGAAACTGCACGTCTGATTTCTTATCCGGTTGAATTCCAGGACTTTTATTAAGTTCATAAAAATCTGTAAGCTGATTCTGATTTAGTATTTCATAAACCGTCTTACATCCATGACAACAGAATGCTTTCTCGTCGAATTCAATTAATTCTGAATCGCATTCCTGACCACAATGGTAGCAACTTTGGTTCATACTGCAAAATTAAGCAGATATTTGTACATTTGTGTGATAAATATCATTTTATGCCAGAGTTACTAAACGACTTTTCAATTTTATATAATTATTTCAATGATGCAGATAGTTTAAGCATCTTTACACCTGCTGAAATTCAAGCACTTCAATCAGAAAAGAAGACTTTATTCCCTAAAAAAGGTGAATTGATAATAGAAGAAGGACAATCTGCCAACGGGGTGTTTTTGGTTAAATCAGGAACCGCCAAATTATTCAAGGTTGGATTCACCGGAAAAGAACAAATTATTAGATTTTGTAAGAAGGGTGATTTGTTGGGTTATCGTTCTATTTTGTCGGGTGAGGCGATCGGTTCTTCGGCCATGGCGATTGAGGATATGGAGTTAGAATATATTCCAGAAAAATATTTCCTTAGAATGCTTGCAGAAAATTCAAAAATGGGATTCGAAATGCTCAAATTAATCTCGAGACAATTAGGAGATGCAGCAGATACCATTACCATTTTAGCACAAAAAACAGTTCGCGAAAGATTGGCAGAGGTTCTTATTACCCTAGAAAATACATTGGGTGTAGATGATGATGATTTCATTAGAATCGCACTAACCAGAGAAGAAATGGCCAATTTGATCGGTACAGCAACCGAGTCTGCTATTCGCTTGATCAGTGAGTTTAAAAATGACGATCTTATTGAGGTAGATGGTAGAAAAATTAAGATTCTTGACCATGCAAAAATTAAAAAATTAGGACATATCGATGCTTAAGTCAAAAAACATTTCATTTTCGTTGGTTTGGATTGTAGCCACTGTGATTTTATTTTTCACAGGATTGGTTTTAGCGGTAACTTCAACTTGGACAGGGACCGAAAATCTAGGAACCATTATTTGGATGAGTTCATCCGTGTCTATGTTAGTCTATTTGTTCTACTCTGCTTTTCTTTGGTTTAGATTCAAAAAAGGCAATGCGTGGAACAATTTCGTCACGGCCTATATTATTTTAGCCTTTTTAATTACGCTTGGTGGTTTGGTAGGAGCTTTCTTGACCTATCCCCAGGGAATGCAAACTTTTTTAATTGGTTTGGGCATGTTCGGTGGATATTGGTTATTTAAACTTGTTGGCTTTATGTTCAGCAAAGAAAGCGACTTCGAATAAATCACTCTTTTTAAATTTAAATTTATTTCATTGGATATCATTCCATCCATTTTCTATTCTACAAAATTATGAATCCACTATTAGATCAACCATTTTCAACACCTTTTCAAACTCCACCTTTTTCAAAATTCTCAACGTCTGATTTTAAACCAGCTATAGAAGAAGCCATTAAAGAAGCTAAAAATGAGATAAATGCAATTGTTGAAAATACAACGTCGCCCAGCTTTGAAAACACAGTTGAAGCATTAACATTAAGTGGAGAAAAATTAGATAGAATAACCTCTATTTTCTTTAATTTAAATTCTGCTGAAACCAACGAGGAGATTCAAAAAACTGCTCAAGAGGTTTCGCCATTACTTTCAGAATTCTCCAATGACATTGTTTTAAATGAAAAATTATTCGAGAGAGTTAAATCGCTGTACGATAACAAAGAAAGCTTTGATTTAAATGAAGAGCAACAGGAATTATTAAGAAAAACCTATAGAAGATTTACTAGAAATGGTGCTAATCTTTCGCAAGAGGATAAAACGACTTTAAGAGAAATCGATAAAAAACTATCCAAATTAAGTTTGCAATTCGGGGAAAATGTTTTAGCAGAAACCAATGATTATCAGCTTCATATTACCAAGGAATCAGATTTAACTGGATTGCCAGATTACGCGAAAGAAATGGCGCAGCAAGAAGCTGAAAAAAGAGAATTAGAAGGTTGGGTTTTCACACTTCATATGCCCAGTTTCTTGGCATTTATGAAGTTTGCAGACAACAGAGATTTAAGAGAAAAATTATACAAAGCTAGCGGCGCAAAGGCATTTCAGGATAACGAGCGCAACAACGAAAACATCATAAAAGAAATTGTGAGCTTGAGATACCAACGAGCTCAATTATTAGGCTACAAAACACATGCTGATTTTGTTTTAGAAGAGCGTATGGCCAATTCACCACAAAAAGTTCTTAATTTCTTAAATGACCTATTGGAGCAATCCATTGAATTTGCCAAAAAAGATGTTCAATCTTTAGCGGATTACGCTGCCAAAACCGATGGAATTAAAGAATTAATGCCTTGGGATCATGCCTATTATGCAGAAAAAGTTAAAAAAGAGCAATTTGATTTAAGCGATGAGGAATTAAAACCTTATTTCGAATTAAATGCTGTTTTGCAAGGCGCTTTTAGCATTGCTCAAAAACTTTTTGATATTTCTTTTGTTCCGAACAAGGAAATTGAAACTTATCATCCAGACGTAAAGGTTTTTGAAGTTAAAGACAATATCAACCAAACTATAGGTATTTTCTATACTGATTTTTTCCCACGTCAAGGAAAACGTGCAGGTGCTTGGATGACTAGCTATAGAAACGGATCTAAAATGAATGGTGTTCATAAGATTCCGCAAATTTCTATTGTTTGTAATTTCACTCAGCCTACTAAAGATAAACCTTCTCTATTGACGTTTAACGAGCTTACAACGCTATTTCACGAGTTTGGGCATGCATTGCATGGCTTACTAGCCAACACGCAATATGAAGCACTCGCAGGAACTCAAGTTTCGTGGGATTTCGTAGAATTGCCATCTCAGTTTATGGAGAATTTCTGTTACGAACCAGAAGTTTTAGCACTGTTCGCCAAACATTACGAAACTGGTGAAGTGATTCCTCAAACTTTAATCAACAAAATCATTGCTGCAGCGCAGTTTCTAGAAGCCTATCAAATGTCTAGACAAATCAGTTTTGGAAAACTAGATATGGCTTGGCATGCCGTGGAAATTAGGGATATAGAAGATGTAGATGCTTATGAAATAAAAGCTTTTGAGGGCACTCAAGTTTATCCTAAAGTCGAAGGAACCAATATGAGTACCGCCTTCTCACATATTTTCCAAGGTGGCTATTCATCGGGTTATTATTCCTATAAATGGGCAGAAGTTTTAGATGCTGATGCTTTTGATTACTTTAAACAAAATGGAATTTTTGATAAAGCCACAGCGAATAAATTCAAAACTTTATTGAGCTCAGGTGGAACGGTTGATCCGATGATTCTGTACAAAAAGTTTAGAGGAAGAGAACCCCAACAAGATGCTTTATTAAAGCGTGTTGGAATTAAGTCCTAAATTATTCCGTTAAGAATAAAGCACCCTCCTTTATTATATACTTTACAGATTCATAAATACCTATATGGACGTTATAAAAACCGTCTTCGCTAAGAATTCCTAAGGGATAATATGGGTTTTCTTCTAGAATTCGGTTGCGGTCTTGCATCCATTCTTGGGTATCGAAATAATACTTTTCGAGGCTTTTGATATTCTCTTTAATGTCAGGAAAACGCGCTAAAAATTCTTCCATATAAGCTAAATCTTTTTCAGCTTGTTCAAATTTTAAGTTCATCTTCTCGGCAGTCGAAATACTTTTTTCTAATTCTGTAGACATTGAATTATACTTTTTATTTGTTGTTAAATTAATTGTTAACCATGATACACTGAATAAATTCAGCTTCATCATTTTTAAATGAACTTTATTTATAAATTAAATACTTAGCTCTAGTTTTCTTGAATTTCTCTAATCCATCTTGCCAAGTAGCCTTAATTTGCTCTTCGGTCCATCCTTTTTCAATTTGATGTCTTAAATCAGCCGTACCAGCCAATTTATCAATCCAGAAAGCACCTGAGTTTTTAGTAAAGAAAGGTTGTTTTGTGTTGTTTTTATAAGCTTTAATCAACCATTTTAAACTAACTTCAGCTAAAGGTTCAACTTGACTTAAATCTTCACCATAACAAACCTCCCCATTATACTGTGGATTTTTAGCTCCTTCGTTTGGCTTAGGTGTAAATTTGAACGGCATATTTTTCAAATAAGGCGAACCATACACCTGAAATTGTTTCTCGGTTCCTCTACCTTCACTCACATTCGCACCTTCAAAAAAGCAAATACTTGGATATAAATTAATCGACTGCGCATTCGGTAAGTTAGGCGATGGTTTTACGGGTAAATCATAATGAGTTTGGTGGGTATAATTCTGCAAAGGAATCACACTTAAATCAGCTTGGACGCTATTATCTAGCCACTTTTCACCATTTATCATTTGAGCGTATTCTCCTATCGTCATTCCATAAACAATCGGAACAGGATGCATACCCACAAATGTCTTTTGACTTGGCTCTAGCATAGGTCCATCGATATAATGCGCATTTGGATTTGGACGATCTAATACAATTACTTTTTTATTGTTTTCTGCCGCAGATTCCATGACATAATGTAAAGTCGAAATATAGGTGTAGAATCTAACACCAACATCTTGAATGTCAAACAAAATAACATCCAAATCCTTTACTTGTTCGTCTTTAGGCTTTTTGTTACTTCCATACAGTGAAACAATCGGTAAGCCTGTTTTAATATCTTTTCCATCTTTCACTATTTCACCTGCATCAGCAGTTCCACGGAAACCATGTTCTGGAGAAAATATTTTTACCACCTCAATTCCTTGAGAAATTAAATGATCTACCAAATGAACATCACCCTCTCCTGTAGGAATAATCCCGGTTTGATTGGTCACAACTCCCACTCTTTGCCCTTGCAATAGAGGAATGTATTTGTCGGTTTGTTCTGCAGCCAATATCACTTGACAAAACTCGCTATCTCGGCTGGCTAAGTTTTGTTTAGGATCCACTTCTACCTTTTGATTGTCGATAGAAATTCCTATGCTTGAATTTTCTTGTGCGTTACATGAAATCGCAAAAAGAAAAACTAATAATGTATATTTGACTGAATTTTGAAACATGTTTATTTTATTTGTGTTTCAAAGTTACAATAATGATACAAATTATAGATCGTATTGAATTTTAGTTGGTATTTTTCTAAGAAAATTGGATTGGGCAAGGCTTCCAACAACCAATTGTCGCGCACAATTATCAGAATTGGGCAAGTGGCAGTTGCGATTGGAATTATCGTTGCCTTGGTTACCCTATCCACCGGAATTGGTGCAAGAAAGGAAATTAAACAAAAATTAGCCGACTTCAACGGGCATATCACTATTCGCCCTTATAGTTCTAATTTGTCCTACAATTCTGATAGCATCAACTTACCCAAAGAGTATTATCCAAATTTCCCTTTAAAAGAAATTGAGCACATTCAAGCAATTGCCACCAAAAGTGGAATCATTAGAACCGAAGATGCTTTTGATGGGGTTTTATTCAAAGGAGTTGATTCCAATTACGACATCGAACGATTCGATAAATTCTTAAGTAAAGGTAGTTTCCCTGATTTCAAATCAGATCAAACCAGCGACGAAGTAGTTGTTTCTCAAAAGATTGCTAACAATTTCTATTTAGATATTGACAGTAGTTTTGTGATGGTGTTCGTAGACGAGCATCAATTTAATTCAAAACCTGTTTATCGTAATTTTAAAATTGCTGGTATTTACACCACCGATATTTCTCAGTTCGATGATTTATATATTCTGGGCGACATAAGACAAGTTCAAAAATTAAATCAATGGGACAATCAACAAGTAGGTGGTTTTGAGCTTTTTGCTAAGGATATTGAAGCTGATTTTAATGTTTTAAAAGGTTTCGTAAATGACATCATAGGTTATGATTTAGTTGCCGAATCTGCCACGGATATTTTTGCTGATATTGAGGATTGGATTAACATTTTTGACATGAATATTTTTGTCATTTTGTTTTTAATGTTAATTGTGGTCATCATTAACATGGTGATGATTTTATTAATTCTTATTCTTGAAAGAACGCACGCCATAGGTATCCTAAAAACATTAGGAGCTAACAACTGGCAAGTTCAGAAAATCTTTGTAAACTACGCGGTATTTATCATGTTACCAGGTATGTTAGCTGGAAATATTATCGCTATCGGTTTACTATTAGCACAGCAACAATGGGGAATTATTCAGCTGCCACCAGAGAATTACTATATTGACAAGGCGCCGGTTTTCCTTTCTTGGGACATGGTATTTTGGGTTAATGTTTGTAGTATTTTGATTAGTGCCGTTGTTCTTTTAATCCCAAGTTTATTGATTCAAAGAATTTCGCCCACCAGAGCTCTAAAAATTGGTTAATTGGCTCATTAAAAACACTTTCCATGAAAGCATATAAGATTGAAAACCTCAAGACATTTCTTGATGAAAAAGCTGTGCAGTACAATCAAGATTTTTTTATTGAACACGATCCTATTCAAATTCCGCATAGATTTACTAAAAAGCAAGACATAGAAATTGCTGCCTTTTTATCCGCAACGATTGCTTGGGGAAACCGTAAATCCATTATTAAAAACGCGCAGGATATGATGGCGAGAATGGATGAAGCGCCACATGATTTTATATTAAATGCACAAGAAAAAGACCTTCATGTTTTCTATGGTTTTGTGCACAGAACTTTTAACGCTTTTGATATGGCTTATTATGTTCAGGCTTTACAAAGATTGTATGAAAAAGAGGATAGTTTAGAACAGTATTTCCTAATTTATGACGATGAAATTAATCCTAAATTTGCTATCAATCGCTTTAGAGATGCCTTTTTTAATGCCGAGGAAGTACGCACCACCAAGCATGTTTCTTCGCCCTTAAAGAACTCCTCTGGCAAACGCATCAACATGTTTTTGCGTTGGATGGTGAGACAAGATCAACAAGGTGTAGATTTCGGGATTTGGAAAAATATCCCCACTTCTAAACTAAGCTTACCACTTGATGTTCATACCGGTAATATCGCAAGAAAACTAGAAATTCTAAAGCGTAAACAAAATGATTGGAAGGCCGTAGAAGAGATAGATTCTGTATTACGACAAATGGATGCCGAGGACCCCATTAAGTATGATTTTGCCTTATTCGGATTAGGTGCTTTTGAAGGCTTTTAAGTAGATATAAGTTTAATTAAACCGTAAACTCTACCACATGTCCTTCGTGGTTTCTCACATTGAATACTTCGCCTGATTCAAAGTATAAATATTGTCCACGAATACCTGCCAACACCCCTTCTATTTTGGGATGTTTTGCCAAGGTCAAGGACTTTACTTTAGAAGGATAATGCTCAATCGGATATTCAAACTCCCAAATTTTATTATCCTCTACATACATTTCTTGCTGCTCGTCAGACAATTTTTCTCTTACTTCCTCTTTGATTTGCACCAAATCTGCCTCAGGGTTTTGATTTTTGAGCATACGCTGCCAATTGGTTTTATCTGCTAAACTATCCTTTAACAAAACCTCTATCATACCCGCTTCGTAGCGATTGGATGTTTCTGCTAAAATTATAGCATTCGAAGCTCCTTGGTCTATCCAACGTGTTGGAACTTGTACACCACGCGTAACGCCAACTTTTAATCCACCCGATAGCGCCAAATAAACAATATGTGGCTGTAATTCAAACTTCTTCTCCCATTCTAGATCTCTTTGTTCTTTACCCAAATGAGCCATAGAAAGCTCTGGATTTATGATGCTTGGGCTAGCTTCCGGAACGGTATAAAAACAAGATTGACAAAAACCCATTCTAAAAATAGGCTTATCTAAACCACACGATTTACATTGATTTCCAACATGTTCTATAGCTATTTTACGAGAAATGAGTTGATTCATATCTACAAAATCATCATTTAAATTTAAATAATATCTAATTGGAAATTGATATTCTGCATACATTTTGCTCAGTACACTTTTGAAAATCATAGAAAAGAATTATAGGATAAAACATTCGAATCATACGAAATGAGTTTAAATGTTTTATTTTTGTTATTAAATACAAATTTAAGCCATTGAGTTTAGTTAATAAAATTGCCTCGTTCATAACAAATCCTTATGCGCAGAAATTAGAGCTTATTCGCACTAAGCCTATTGAGATGCAGCAAAAAGTTTTATTTGACAACCTAAAAACAGCGAGTCAAACTCAATACGGTATTAGATATGGATTTGCCGACATCAAAACTTACGAAGAGTTCAGAGAACATGTTCCTATTGTTTCTTACGAAGAGTTTCAACCAGAAATAGAACGTGCAAGAAAAGGAGAGGAAAATATATTTTGGCCAGGAAAAATCTCTTGGTTTGCCAAATCTTCGGGTACTACCAATGCCAAAAGTAAGTTTATCCCAATCACCAAAGAATCCCTAGAAACCAACCATTTTGCGGGTGGTAAGATGATGTTTGCTAACTATTTAGAAAAACATCCTGATACTAAGATTTTTAAACGTAAAAATTTAAGAATTGGTGGAAGTGCTGACATTTACCAAGAATACGAAACCAAATTTGGAGATTTATCAGCGATTATGATTGACAATCTTCCGTTTTGGACCGATTTCATGAATACGCCGAATCGAGAGATCTCTTTGATGAGCGATTGGGAAATTAAGTTAGATGCTATTGCTAGCTCAGTGATTAAAGCCAATGTAGGTTGTTTGACGGGTGTTCCGTCGTGGATGCTGGTGTTATTAAATTATACCTTAGATAAAACAGGCAAGTCTAATTTACACGAGATTTGGCCAGATTTAGAAGTTTTCTTTCATGGAGGTATCAGCTTTACTCCCTATAAGGAAAATTATGATGCCATTGCGGGCAAACCGATGCGTTATTATGAAATCTATAATGCTTCTGAAGGCTTTTTTGCTTTACAAGATCAGGTAGAGTCTAAGGATTTGCTTCTACTTTTAAACACAGGTATCTTCTATGAATTCATCCCCATGGAAGGGAACGCATTAGATCAACGCAAAGCTGTTCCGATAGAGGATGTAGAGCTAGGTAAGAATTATGCCGTTGTATTAACTACCAATGGTGGTTTGTGGCGATATATGGTGGGCGACACGGTTAGATTTGTTTCGGTTGCGCCATATCGTGTGGTAGTTTCGGGTAGAACCAAACATTTTATCAATGCCTTTGGTGAGGAAATTATTATAGAAAATGCGGAAGTCGCCTTAAAAGAAGCGTCTAACAAGACGGGAGCTACGATTAAAGACTTTACCGGTGGGCCTATTTTTATGCAGGGAACTGAAAAAGGAGCACATGAGTGGATTATTGAGTTTGAAAAGGCTCCTAATAATATGGATTTGTTTGTAGAGACTTTTGATAAAAAACTACAAGAGATAAATTCTGACTACGAGGCTAAAAGGTATAACAACATGACCTTGAACGCACCAGTAATACACGCTGCACGCCCAGACTTGTTCTACGATTGGATGAAGGAACGCGGTAAGTTAGGTGGACAAAACAAAGTTCCAAGGCTTTGTAATACAAGAGAGTTTATAGAACCATTATTAAAACTAAATCAATCATGATAGAACATTTCTTTGGCTGTCCGTATTGTTGGGAAGAAATATCCATGTTATTAGATCCATCAATTGCGCAACAAAATTATGTAGAAGATTGTGAAATTTGCTGTAATCCGATTGAAATTAGTTTAAAATTTGAAGATCAAGAATTGATTGAATTTGATGCATCAGCATTAGAGCAATAATTATCTTCTACCACTCGCCAAAACCACATTTTCATGTCCCCAAAAGAATTTTTTGTTGGTAAAGCGCATAAAATAGCCTTCTTCGTTTTGGAAAGTAATTCCAGGCTTTTTTGACTCAACTTTTTTAAGGTCAAAAACTCTTTGAGTAGTTGCATTTTTAACCACTATCTCGTTTACAGGATCACCAATGGCCGTTAGAATATGTAAATCATATTTACCATCTACGGTTTTATAGTTTTTTAAATATTCCTTGTTGGGTCTTTCTTTGATGGTTTCTTTTACCACACAAACTCCATTTTCATCAATCATACCGCCTTGTTCCTCACAATTAATTTGGGTTTGGTATTGATGAAACTTCATACCGCCGTAAACAGACACGACTACGAGTGCTAGTATAGCAACAATTCTTTGGAGTTGATTCATAGGAAATACTTTTATCTAAGATACGAATTTTGAGGAAACCCCAAGTGTTTAGTGAATAATTAGGAATGAAAAGTGAATAGTGTAAAGTCTAAAGTGAGAAATAGAGAGTTTGGATTGGAAAATGATGAGTAAACATTTGACAGTAAAAATTGATTATGCGGATAAAGATGAAAAAAGATCTAGATAATCAGAAATGATTATGCGCATGATGGAGAAAAAAGCTCTTGTACTTTTTAGAAAAAGCTCTTGAACTTTTTTAGAAAAGCTCTTGAGGTTTTTTGTAAAAGCTCTTAAGCTTTTTTCATGAACATTTGATTAACTTACAACAGCATACGCATAATTATTGATTATCAACAGATTAACCAATCATTACATTCCTCTAAAATGCAAATGAAATTTCACGAAATTTTAACGTCAAAAACGCATGCTTGTTAAGCACAACTACGAGAATAAGTACCAATGTATCCCAACCTGGATTTTGAAGTCACGGGCAGGCTGTAAGGGTGTGGAAAAGTATTCGCCTCGTTGGAAAAATGAATTAAGATTTTCTCCTCGTATATAAAAGCGCATTCTATCTACTCTCATATTGAAGAATAAATCTAGTTGAGGATAATTACCGATTTCTCTGGCATTCTCACCCTGTAGAACAAATTCATTCATGATGGGGAAAAATTCACGTGAGTTAAACTTGCTATAATATCTTAAAGTCAAACCGGTCTGAATGTGTGCATGATTTTTAAACTCCCAAGTATTGTAGTAAACTGTTCCTCTTGCCAAAATGCTGGGTAGTGGCAAAATGTGCTCGTTGTCTAATACTTTCTGATATTGCGCTTGTGCGTCAATTCCAAACTTTCCGAATCTATAATGTTCGCGTGCACCGATACTAAAATAGTTGCTTGCACCTTCTAGTTGTTGAACCTGAAAATTTGAATCGATATAAACAGGATTATTTTGATTTAAAATTTTTCCGAATACAGATAGACCTATTTTATGTGAACTTAGCTCAGCGTAGAGCTCTTGTGTATTTTGGTTCTCAAAATTCGGATTGTAACTATTAAAATCCTCATAAAAGCTTTGATGAGCAAAATAGTTTAAGGATGGCATACTTGAATTTAATTTAAGTCCACCTTCTAACAAATAACCCGCAAAAGGCGATAAGCGAATATTTGCGTTTAATTGATATTGATCGCCAAAGTGATCCCCTGTTGTATAAAAAGCATCAGCATTTAAGTCTATACTTTCAGACCAATCAAAATTTAATTTGGCTTGTAGTCCAATTCTATTTTCTTTGATTGAAGCTGGAATCGTATAGTTTTCTAATGCTAAATTCTCATCGAAATATAGCTCCTTCATTTGATGCAATAATCCTCCTTCTACATTAATTCTGTCTGACCATTGATATCCTAAGGAGACTTTATTTTCTAATTCATCCAACTTTTTTCTATTACTTCTAGCTCCTTCTAAAACGTCACTATCATAATAATTCTCCCGACCTCTTTCTAAATATTGAAAAGCTTGATGTTTATAATTCAATTCATGTTTTAAATAAATAGGGAAAACATCGCTAGCAATACTATCATTAGATTTATTAAACGATAATAAACCAAATTGATGGTCTAAATGAATTCTCCTTTCATCAAACAAAGTTTGAGCAGATTGCATATTAATATACATACGCTCGCGATTACTAAAGTTTGGATTATCAGTAATAAAATCGATTATACTTTCATCTGTTAAGCCTGCGTTTTCTTGATTGTTTAAATCATGTGTAACAAAATTAGCTTGAAGATGATAACGATTGTTTTTCGTCTTATAATTGGTAGAAAAGACAAAATTAGAGTTATTGGCTAATGAGTTGAGATATCTTCCTTGAGACTTTAAATAACGATATTGAATTGCATAATTCCATCTAGAGTGTACATTATGTGCAAAGGTTGTAGATAAGAATTGACCTTCTTTTAAACCATTTTCGAGTATGAATTCTGTGATAGGCGTCTTTACATCATAATACTTGATGTCTTCTTCCTTCATATACATAAATGATTTACCCAGAGGCAGTAATTGTAAGTTATCGCTAATATCAACAGGCGATAAAGGGTTAAGTGCTTGTCCTAAATTAGGAAACTGTTGTTTATCGAATAAATCTTGTTGATAGACATTCTGTTTGTAAAAGTTATCGATACTAAGGATTGTATCCAGTATCCTTTTGGATTTCTTTGATGTCCAGTAGTTATAATCTCCAATGCTTGGATTATATATCTTAAGAGAATCGGCAGGACGATTATCCTGATTACTAGCTAATATAGAATCATTGTAGCGTTTTTCCTCATCGGAAATAGACTTTCCATCTGGACGAAGAACAACTTGTGCCGAAGCGAAAACCGCAAGATTTAATAAACAAACTAAAATCCACCTCATAGGAGGCAAATATAAGACAAAAAAATAGCTGCCAAGTTAACTTGGCAGCTATTGATATTAAAATCCTCTTAAAAATTAATCTATGTTTGGATTATTTTGAATCTCAGACTGTGGAATATCCAATGTCAAACGAGGATCGTTATATTGGAATGACTCTCCAGCGAAGAATAAGTGGTTAGCACCACGTGTTCTTGTTTCCTGGTTACGTTTCATAGACCAATAAGTTTTTCCTTCACCCCATAATTCGATTCTTGTTTGAAGTCTAATCTCATCGATTAAAGCTTGACCAGATAAAGCATCAACATAAGAGGCATCATCAACTCTGATTTCCATTAAGTCTTTTAATGCTTGACGCGCACCAGCTTCACCTCCTTCAGCACCAGATTTTGCAGCAGTTTCAGCATACAATAAGTACATCTCTTCAATTCTCATATAGATGTAGTCAGTAACTACACTTCTTTGTCCACCTGGCGAACGATCTGGAGCGTAGAATTTACCAGTTGGTTTCTTTTGACCTAAACCAACGAATTGTTTCTTTCTCACGTCATCTGAAGAAATCTGAGCATACAAATCATTATCGATAGTCTTAGGATCTCCTGCATAAGCATAAGAGTAAGTGTAATTGTCTACTTGACCCCACCAAGAAACTAAATCTAATCCCATTTCTAAAGTAACGTCTTGACCCCACATCCAAGCAGGCGTATTAATATTATTAAATCCACCACCGGAAGCAGTTGCATTATCATAAGCTAATTCTTCAGCAGTTAATAATGGGAAGTTACCTTCGTCAATTACTGCTTTAGTTACAGCAGCAGCTTCAGCATTACGACCAACAGCAGCATAAGCATATCCTAAAATACCTCTAGCAACATCTTTATTGATGTCTCTCTTATTGGATCTAGGACCATTGTCTAATAATTCAACAGCTAGTTCTAAGTCAGTAATGATTTGATTATAAACCTCGCCAGTTGTACTTAATGGAAGTGCATCTAAATTTGCTTCTAACATTAATGGAACAGCTGGACTGCTCAAATCAGTATTATCATTTACATATAAGTGCATTAGGTTTAAGTAAGAGTATCCTCTAATTGCTAAACCTTGACCTAATTTTGATTTTGATTCTGCATCATCCGGGATTGCGTTTAAATCGTATCCTCCAATAAGCGTATTAGCACCTCTAATGATTCTATAATAGTATCTCCAAGGCATGTAACTCGAGTTTGAAGTATAATCTACCGTTGCTGTATAGTTAGCTATATAGCTGTACCAACCATAAGTATTACCTGCTAATACCATATCACTTCCTAACATATCCGTATAGATATCCCAGCCCTTTTGACCGAAATCATCATGTCTAAGGTTTGTTCCACCAGAACCAGTGGTATACATCGTATTATATAAACCAACCAAATAACCATCTAAGACTTGAGGGTTATATTGCCCTGCATTATTAATATCTTCAGAAGATAATTCCTCCGATGGTCTTGTTTCTAAATAATCCTCACTACAAGACACTAATCCTGCTGCGAATATAAATAAAGAAATTTTTATTAAATATTTCATTTTTCTAATTTTTAAAGTTTAACTCTTAGACCAAACGTAATGTTAGACAATGGAGAGTATCTATATGTATCTGATCCACCTGTAAAACTTGCAGAAGGGTTAAATCCATCTCTCTCAGAGAATAACCAAAGGTTATCACCTTGTACATACATTCCTAATTCAGCCAATCCCATTCCTGAGATCATATCAGTTGGGAAATTATACCCAATTCTCACGTTATTTAAAGCAACATAGTCAGATTTTGTTAAGAATCTAGTTGACGCAGAAGTAAAGTTTGTATCTCCTGTGATGTTGTTTGATAATCTTGGTACGTTGGTAACGTCACCTGGTTGTTGCCATCTTTGCTCGATGTCTTGGTGCCAGTTGTTTCCTCCAAGCTCAGTGTTTCTCATTAAACCTGCATAAGCACTATCATAAGAATATCCACCAAAGCTATATAAGAATTGTGCACTTAGTTCAAAGTTTTTGAAACCAGTAGACAAGTTGAATGCACCACGCACATCTGGAATAGCTGTTTTGTCAATAAACTTCTGAGTTGCATTAGTATAAACTGTAGTAGTTGTCATTGCAACATTAGCAGAAGAATTATTAGCCATATAGTCATGCATAGAAGCAATTCTAACATCACCATCATCAAACTGGCCGTTTCCGTTCACGTCATCATAATACATATTCCACATTGCAGCACCAGTTTCTGTATTAACTCCAGCCCACTCACGTAGGTAGTAGTCATATAAAGAATGTCCCGCAGCTCTACCATAATAACTAGCAATATCAATAAGTTTTCTTTCACCTGTTCCCATTTCAATTGGCATTTCTAACAACTCGTTGTGTAACATTTCACCGTTGAATCCAACATTTAAGAAGAAGTTTTCTTTTCTTACAACATCAGCGTTTACGTTAAATTCGAAACCTGCGTTGAATAATTCACCATCGTTATTATTAAAGATAGCCCCTCCAGTTGATGGTGGAATTCTAACTTCGAATAATAAATCTGTAGAATTCTTTCTATAGTAATCTAAATCGATATTAACGCGATCAAAAATTCTCATTTCAGCACCTACTTGGAACATTTTTGCACTCTCCCAAGTTAAAGCAGGGTTACCAAATGTTTCTTGTTGAAATCCGTACTCACCGTCCATTGCACTGGAGTATAAGTCAGCCCAAGGATATAATCCTAAACCTCTTTGTTCACCTGTTGTACCATAAGATGTTTTTAATTTCAATCTGTTAAATACATTTTGATTTGCCATGAAATCTTCTTTAGATAACATCCAAGCTAAACCAACAGAACCGAATTCTCCCCATTTTTCATTTCTAAATCTTGAAGAACCATCAGCTCTCATTGTTGCCGTAACAAAATATTTTCTAGCGAAGTCATAGCTAATCTGACCAAAGTAACTTTCAATTGTATAGTCACGTGTATAAGATGCCATAGAACCATACTGGTGAGCATTGTTCCACTCTGGTAAATCAGGAATTACTAAACCAGATCTATATCCTAAGATATACTTATCTTCTAAAGCATTGTTTTCGTGACCGGCTAAAATTTCTAAGTTATGGTTTGCACCAAATGTTTTAGCATATCTCAACATTTCTAACATATTATAAGAAAGTTGTTCGTTGTTTACTTTATAGATACTACCTTTACTATCTGCTGAAGATGCAGCCGAACCATAGTATGGGTTCCTTAAGTTATTGTAGTTATCATTTAAGAATTGAGAACCAAATCTTGTTTCTAAAGTTAAGCCTTCATATAATTTAAAGATAAAAGACGCACTTGTGTTAATGTCGTGTCTTTTAGAATTTCTTAAATTATAGTGAGCATCTGCTATCGCGTTCGTGTTAGCACCAAATCCACGTCCTGCACCTGCGCCAAATCCGTAATCATACTCATAACCACCAAAGATTGGCTCAGGAATTTTATTTCCATCAGCATCTCTTGTGAATAATGGATAAATAGAAGGGATGTTATCAACGAACCAGAATACACTTCCAGAATCTTCAGTCTGTCCATTATTATTTGTATCAGAGAATGAATAAGATAAATTCACATTCGCATCCATCCAAGGAGCTACTTCGTGAGAAACATTCAATCTAGTTGATAAACGATCATAGTCAGATTTAACTGAATAACCTTTTTCATCTAAGTAAGAGAATGATGAGTAGAAGGTAGTTTTATCTGAACCACCACTAAATCTAATTGTATTCTCTGTTCTGATTCCTGGGCTAAACGCGTAGTCCTCCCATCTTTCGGGCGTATACTTTCTGTTAACACCACTGTTAAATCTTCCTGTAGCAGGATCGATTAAGTTAGCACCAGCAGCATCCCACATATTATATATTGGAGCGATACCGAAGTCACCACCAAATAAGTTTGCATTAGCAAATGCAGCAGGATCTGCTTCACCACTTAATGCACCATAGTTTTTTAAACCTTCCCATCCAAGCTCCATATAGCGCTCTGGATTATCTATTGTATTATATCTAGGTAATAAGCTCATGTTGAAACCAACTTTACTATCAAAGGTAATTTCTGATTTACCTTTCTTACCTTTCTTTGTATTAATCACAATAACACCGTTCGCTCCACGTGCACCATAAATAGCAGTTGCCGTCGCGTCTTTCAAAATAACAGTGTTTTCAATATCTGCAGGGTTAATTGAGTTCAAGTAACCATCGAATGGAATACCATCTACTACATATAATGGAGCAGTACTACCATTTACCGAACCAATACCACGAATTCTAATTGATGAAGAAGTACCTGGTTGTCCAGATCCAGTTACTACTACCACACCCGCAGACTCTCCTGCTAATGCTGCAGAAATATCCGAAACACTTTTCTTTTCGATTTGCTTAGAATCTACTACATCTGCAGTACCTGTATAGGCATCGTCAGTTGTAGATGAATATCCTAAAGTAATTACATCAGATAAACCGATGGCTGCATCACCTAAAACTAATTCCCCTAAATTCATACCTGTAACTGGGAAAGATTTCTCCGCTAAGGTGTTTGGGTTCATAACTGATAGGTTGTCTCCTACAGAAGCATTAATATTAAATACCCCTAAATCATTGGTCTCGGTTGAAACTCCCGTTTCATCCACAGTTACGATCGCTCCCGTAACTGGACCAAAGTCGTCCACCACTACCCCAGACACCTGCGCATACGCGAAGGAAGTAAAGAGCAACAGTGTCATCACACTAAAAACTAAATTTTTTGTCCTCATATATTATTTTTTAATAACATTTAATTACAAATTACTAACATTTATTTAAGAAATACAAGTTTTATTGTAAAGAGATTGTCTACAGCGACTTTATAGCATAAAAAAAGCCGCCTCAAAAGAGGCGGCTTTAGTTTATATCTAGCATATATTATGGCATCCACCACAATTTGCTGTCCATCGTATCCCCATTTGGAAGTCTATTAGAAGCTTCAATTACATTAGCTTCGTTCAAACTAAACTCTCCTTCTGGATATCTAACTCTATAAGGCATATGATCAATTACAGGTAGTGGAGTAAATACATAAGTAGTTGTTCCATCAACTTCTAAACCTGTACCACCAGGCAATAGTAGAATGTCACCATCTGGATAACCTGTTCTTCTATATTCTGCCCAAGCTTCTTGAGGCTGCATATATAAAGCTACGTATTTCTGAGAAATAACGTTTTCTTTATTAGCTGCTGGTAAACCAGCTATGAAGGCATTAATTTTAGAAGACTCAACTCCCCATTTCTCCATAGAAGCTCTAACACCTTGTTCATAGTATCCTTGATCCCATCCGTTTACTTCTGACAATATAAACAAAACTTCTGAATATTCCATTAAAATTTCTGGAGCATCGATTGAAATCACTTGGTTACTTGCAAAAGACAAACCGGCAATTGTGTTGTTAGCAGACAATCTATTTTCTGGTAATCCATAAGGCATACCTTGATAATCATCTAAATCATCACTTGGTGTATAAGTGTTTGCGCTTATGCTAGCCACAGATGTTCCTGCTGGAGCAGCCATTTGTTGTAGTCTTGGATCGTATCCGAATTGGCCATTATCTCCTTTTAATAATCTAATGAATCTGTCGTTCACTGCAAAGTCGGTACGTGCATCAACAAAGAACGTTGCCCAAAATGGGTTACCTTGTGCACTTGAAGTACCATATGATTGAGCCGCGTTATCTGCATTTGACTCAAAAACACCATCATTAATGGCATCTGTAATATGCGCTTGAGCTGCAGGTAAAACATCCTTAACTCTGTTGGCAATTCTTAGACGTAATGAGTTAGCAAACTTTTTCCATTTAGAGGCATCTCCTCCATAAATACCATCACCTGCACCAAACACTGGTTGATCCATTGTGAATTGATCGTTCGCTTCGCTTAACTCTTTCAACAAGTCAGCATAAATTTTAGACTGTGGTGCATAAACCGGCGTTGTAGTTTCTTGAATGTTCAAAGCTTGAAACTCCGGATCACTTGTACCATAAGACCAATAAGGAACATCTCCCCAGTGATCTGCCAAAGTCATAAAGGTATAAGCCAACATTACTCTTGCAGCAGCAATTTGATTTGGCGAAGTCGCTAAATCTTGTTCAGATGCAATTTCTGTAATTTTCTTAAAGTTATTAGCGGCAAAGTAAAGTTGATTCCAACCACCTTGTGATGTAGTTTCACGATATAGATATCTATCTTCTTCTACATAATTTATCTGAGCACCATATTGCACCCATGGAGAAGTTAATCTCGCTGCCATCCAACCATCTCGGGTATTATCCATTACCCTTTTGGTGGCTCTATTAAAGATTGTATAAGTTGGAACTAACTCTGGGTCATTGGGATTTTGATTTATATCTGCTAAATCAGAATCACATGAGGTGAACGAAATAAGTCCTACTAATGCTAATCCTATTATTCTTGTATATTTCATCTTGTTCTATTATTTAGAATTGTAATTTTAAGTTCATACCATAAGTTCTAGTTGGAGGTAAACTACCACCTTCTAAACCTTGGATGTTACCACTACCTGTAGTAGTTTGCTCTGGATCAAAATCTTTGTTATCTAATCCCCAAACCAATAAGTTTCTACCAAATGCAGTTACATCAACCCCTTTGAATGGTCCGATTAAATTTTGAGGTAAAGAATAAGTTAAAGTTACATCTCTTAATTTGAAATAATCTGCATCAAAAATGTTTTGAGCTTTTGGTCCAACATAATAGTTGTATCCGTAATCGGCCGCAGAAATATTAGTTGTATTCGCAGCTGTATTCGTTACTGAATAAGTTCCATCATCATTCTGAGCAACTGTACCTGTAACACCTGGTAATACGATTCCATTTTCACGGATTCCGTTAGCAGCCGTTGCTTCTAACATACCACTGTACATACCCCACATATTTGAAACTGAATAATATCTACCTCCTTTTTGCATATCGATTAAAAAGCTAAAAGAGAAATCTTTATAGTTAAATGTGTTTCTTAATCCCATGTTATAATCTGGTAAAACAGAACCTAAATCTTTGATACCAGTACTAGCGTACATACCATCAGCTCCAACTACTGGATTTCCAGCATCATCATAGATAAAGTCAGTACCTCTAATTTGTCCATACTCTAATCCTTCTACTGCCCATAATTGTGCACCAAAGATTCCATTAACAATATTTAAAGCTGGTACACCTTCATATAATTTCTCTACCATGTTTTTGTTCTTAGCAAAGTTCCAAGTTAAGTCCCAACTAAAGTCTTCTGATTTAATAGGAGTAACTTTCACTAAAGCCTCGATACCTTTGTTGCTCATCTCCCCACTGTTTACGAAAGTTGCGTTACTACCTGTAGTAGGCGTTAACTGAACATCCGTTAATAAGGCTCTAGAATATTGATCATAATATGTCACGTCAAAGAAAACTCTTCCTTTGAATAAAGACATTTCCATACCAACTTCCCAAGAATCAGTTTCTTCTGGTACTAAGTTTTCGTTTTTCTTGGTTGTATTCAATGAGAATGTTGGCGATCCTATGAAGTTTCCACCACCAACGAATGTGTCTCTTAAATTATAAGGCGACGTATCATTACCGGTTCTAGCCCAAGCACCTCTAACTTTCCAAAATCTCATCCAAGGTTGGTTGATAAATTCTGATAAGACAACACTTGTACTAACTGATGGGTAGAAGTATGAGTTATTGTCTGCTGGTAAAGTTGAAGACCAGTCATTTCTAGCTGTTGCCTCAACGAAAACATAATCCTTATATCCTAAAGATAACATACCATATAAACTGTTTACTCTTTTCTCGCTTAAGAAGTTTTGAGTTGTAGGGTTATCTTTACTATTACTTAAGTTATAAATTCCTGGCACTACTAATCCACCACTCGTTGCAGAAGATAAACTTTTGTATAGCTCATCTCTAATGTTACCACCAAAGAATGAATTCACACTAAAGTCTCCGTAATCTTTGTCATAGTGTAATCTAGCTTCGTAGTTAAATTCTCTTGCAACTCTGTTGATTGTACTAAATCCAGAAACTGCTTGAGAACCTACGGCCACTCTTTCAGAACCTGTCATAGTATATCCATCTCCATAAACATTACCTACAGCATATAAGTTATCTGTAATATCATATTGTAATTGGAAACTACCTAAGTATCTATTTCTCTCATCTTCAGCTGTATTTTCGTAGGCAGTCCAGTAAGGATTATCTGAGTACAAAGGCGTTGCATTATTCCAAGCCGTTCTGTTCCAGGTTTTTTGGCTACCATCAGCATACTTGTAATTTTTAAGTCTACTATAATCTAACTGTCTTTGACCCCATTGTAACATTTTTTGCATAACGCTGTTATCTCCATAACCCACTTCTGGTCTGTTAAAAGCATTAGTGTTTACATAGGTAATATTACCTTTTGCAGATAATTTATCAGAAAATTTAGTAGAAATATCTGTATTAAATGAGCTCTTATTTAATTTTGAATTTGGAAAGAATCCATCAACATATAAATTAGAGTAAGCGATTCTTGCACTTGTTCCATCGAAAGACTTGCTAAATGCAACGCTATTGTTATAAGAAACACCTGTATCGAAAAAAGTCTCAGCGTCATTCTCAGGAGCAACCCAAGGTCTTGGTCTCAAGTAATTAGCAGCATCATCTGGATCAAAAGCATCCCAATGTAAAACTGAAATATTAGGATTATACTTTGGCCCCCAACTTTCATCTAATTGATATTCAACTATATTATATGTTTGACCATTGATTTCTTGCGTTTGGAAAGAGTCCATAGAACCCGCTCCATATTGTTTTTGTAATTTAGGGAATAAACTTACACTCTCGAATGAAACGCCTGTGTTAAACTCAATCGCATCTTGTTTAGTACCTTTTTTAGTAGTAATCAATACAACACCATTCGCACCTCTAGAACCATATAATGCAGAAGCAGCACCACCTTTTAAGACAGTTACATTCTCTACGTTATTTGGATCGATATCGAACCCCATATCACCATAATCTCGACCACCTGCACCTCTTTGTGCATTTGTAGAGTTAAAGTTGGAGTTACTGATAGGTATACCATCAACAACAATTAGTGGTTTATTCTCTGCTTTAATAGAAGCTGCACCTCTTAATAACATTCTTGCAGAGCCCCCCATGTTACCACTAGGTGTAGAAATTTGCACACCAGCAACGTTACCAGAAAGAGAAGCTAGTGCGTTGTTACTCTTAGAAGCGTTTAACATGTCTCCATCTACTTCTTGAGCCGCATAACCTAATGCTTTCTTATCTCTCTCAATGCCTAAAGCTGTTGCAACTGTAGCACCTAGCTCAATCGCTCCACCTCTCGAAATTGATACATTATACTGATCGCTGCTCCCTACAGCGACAGTTTTGGTTTCAAAACCAATAAATTCAATAGCGACTTCATCGCCTTGATTTACACTTAAGGAGTAATTACCATTTGAGTCGGTATATACTCCGTTGTCTGTTCCTTCCACATATACATAAGCATCTGCGACAGGAAAGCCATCCGAATCTGTTACTTGTCCTGTAATCATCTTTTGCTGCGCCATCACGAAAACGGATCCAGCCAAAAGGATTGCAGTAAAAAGTAACTTAATGTTTGTCCTCATACATTATAGTTTTTATAAAATTTCAATTGCTAATGTAGCACAAAAATTATATTTATGAAACTTTTAACACTTAAAATTAATAAAACATTTAATTTATTATTGATTTAACAATTCACATATCTTATTATGCGATTTGAGTTAAAAATCTTTTTGATTGTCCGCAATCGCGCCTATCGGCTTGATATTGCTGCAACTATCACTCTATCAAATAGTTTCTCACCAAAAT
>JBLWWH010000016.1:0-53498 GCA_048268105.1 Weeksellaceae bacterium | reverse complement strand
TATCAATTATCTTCACAAGTATCTTTTTCAGAAGTTATTGACTATGTAGATGTATTCACAGGAGATCAAGTAAGAGATTGGGTTAACCAATACGGAAATGAAAGTCAAATTGCTCAATTAGGTTCGGCAAACACGGATTGGCAAAAAGAAATCTTCCAAAATGCATTTGGTTGGACCAATGACTTTAGCGTTATGGGTGGTGCTTTTGGTGTTCCGTTTAGAGCGTCTATGGGATATGCAACAAACGAGGGTATCTTAAAAACTGACCAAATGGATCGTTATACAGGTGCTTTAAGCTTATCTCCAAAATTATTTAAAGATGCATTAAAAATTGAATTAAATACAAAAGCTTCTTATATCGAGAATCAGTTTGCAGATAATGGAGCGATTGGACAAGCGATTAGCTTTGACCCAACAAAACCTATTTACAATGCAGATGGTTCTTTCTGGAACTGGAATCGCGAAGGAACCAATACTTTGTTAAGTGATGTGGTTAACGTTAACCCATTATCTATGTTAGAGTTTAGAGATGACACTTCAGAAGTAAGAAGATTAATCTCTAATGCTAAATTTGACTATGCTTTACCTTGGGTTGAAGGTTTATCAGCTGTATTAAACGTGGGTTATGATGTTACTAACTCTCATGGTAGAGTTAAGAAGTCAGATATGCATCCTTCTGCCACAGTAGGTTGGGCTGGAGATTTTAGTAAATATTCAAATGCCAGAATCAACAAATTGTTAGATTATTATATGGTGTATGATTTAGATTTTGCTGAAAATAGTAACCTTTCTTTCACCGGTGGATACTCATATCAAGATTTCTATGGCAGAAATACGAACTACTACATTCGTTATTCAGATGGGAATGAAAACCCTGAGAAAACCACTCCTTGGAGATCTAACTTACAATCATTCTTTGGTCGTGCAAGTGTTAACTTAAATGATAAATACTTATTGACGGCAACCATGAGAGCAGATGCTTCATCTAAATTAAATCCAGATGATAGATGGGGATATTTCCCTTCAGTAGCTGCTGCTTGGAATTTACATAAAGAAGATGCTTTTAATGGAATTCCCTGGTTGAATACTTTAAAATTAAGAGCAGGTTATGGTAAAGTGGGTAACGTAAATGGTTTAGGAGATTATAAATTCTTATTGAACTACTCTGGAAACACACAAGGTGCGTATTATCAATTTGGCGATGCGTTTATTCCAACCGTTCGTCCAAACGTTTATAATGATAACTTAAGATGGGAGATTAGTAACACAACCAATATCGCAATTGATTATGGTTTATTCAATAATAGATTGAACGGTTATGTTGATTTCTATATTAGAAAATCTGAAGATCTAATTGCTGCAACTGTAATCGACGTATTCACCAACTTCGGTAACCTTATCGAATCTAACTTCGGTGATATGGAAAATAAAGGTGTTGAGTTCGCTTTAAATTATGATGTAATTAAATCACAAGAATTCAACTGGAAAATTGGTTACAATGTTAACTTTAATGATAATAAAATCACGAAGCTAAATACGCCAACTAATACAGGAGGAATCTCTGGTGGTACAGGTAACCTAATTCAAACACAACAAGAAGGTTATGGAGCAAATGCATTCTACGTATACCAACAAGTGTATGACGAAAGCGGAAATCCAATCGATAATGCGGTAGTTGATAGAAACGGAGACGGACAGATCAACGATGATGATAGATATATTAGCAAAACTCCTTTTGCAGATGTAACCATGGGTATCAATACCAGCATGAGCTATAAAAACTTTGATTTCTCATTAGCTTCTAGAGCAAGTTTAGGAAATTACGTTTACAATAACACTGTTTCGCATAATGCTTACATCGGAAGATTATTCGAGAATGGTATCATTAGAAACGTTGCAGGTGATTTAGCTAACTCTGGCTTCACAGCGATGACGGAAGAAGTTTTAATGAGTGATTATTACTTAGAAGATGCTTCTTTCTACAAAATTGATAATATTACTTTAGGCTATACATTGCCAGAAGGATTAATCAATAATGTTGATATGCGAGTTTTCGGATCAGTTAATAACGTAGCTATCTTCACAGATTACTCAGGATTAGATCCAGAAGTTTTTGGTGGAATTGATAATAATTTTTATCCAAGACCAAGAGTTTGGAGTTTTGGTGTAAATGTTAACTTTTAAAATTTAAGAAAATGAAATTAAATTATATAAAAACATATTTAGCAGTTGTTATTCTTTCATTAGGTATGACTTCGTGCTTAGACGATTTAGATCAAACACCACTAGATCCAGATTCTTCTACTGAGTTAGACGTTTTTGCTAATGAACAAGAAGCAAAAGGCGCTTTAGCAAAATTATATGCTGCATTAGCTTTAACGGGTCAAGAAGGTCCATCGGGTAATCCAGATATTGGAGGAATTGATGAGGGAACTTCACAATTCACACGTATGCATTATACGCATCAAGTTTTAACAACAGATGAAGCAGTTATAGGTTGGGGGGATCCAGGTTTGCCAGATTTTCATGCCATGAGCTGGGGAGCAGGAAATGACTTCGTCACTGGACTCTGGTTTAGATTAGCACAGGAAGTTTCTTTTACTAATTCGTTTATTGACAAAGCTGGTCAATTAGATTCTCAAGAGGTAACACACTTTATTGCTGAAGCAAGATTCTTAAGAGCCTATGCTTATTCGGTATTATTAGATATTTATGGAGATGTTCCTATCGTTACTCAAGTTTCGGCGGAATTACCAACGCAAAATTCGAGATTAGAGGTTTTCAACTTTGTTGAGTCTGAATTATTAGATTTAGTATCTGGGTTAAAAGAGCCAGGAGCCAACGAATATGGTAGAGTAGACAAAGCGGCTGCTTGGGCTTTACTTTCTAGAATGTATTTGAATGCTGAGGTATATACAGGAACTGCACGTTACAATGATGCTGTTACTTACTCAGAAATGGTGATTAACTCATCTTACCAAATCAACATGAATGATGCGAACGGTAATGGAACTGCTTACGACGAATTGTTCTTGGCAGATAATGACACCAATGGTGCTCAAAATGAGTTTATTTTCCCTGTTAGATTCGATGGGATTGACTCTAGAACCTATGGTGGAACAACTTTCTTAATTCACGGAGCAACTGGTGGTGATATGGACCCATCTGCTTTAGGAATTAACGGTGGTTGGGATGGAATGAGAACAACTAAAGCTTTGGTAGAGAAATTCCAAGCTTCTGAATACGACGCTGATGGTTATCCAATTGCATGGTCAGACAAAAGAGCGATGTTCTATACAACCGATCATTCTTATGAAATTGGTGTTGTTCCAAACGCTTTTCAAGACGGATATGCTGTGGTTAAGTTTTCTAACTTAAACAGTGATGGAGCTCAAGGGAGTGATGACACATTCACGGATACAGATTTAGCGTTAATTAGATTGCCTGAAGTTTACTTAAACTATGCCGAAGCTGTATTACGCGGAGGTGGAGGTGACACTGGAACTGCTGTAAACTTAATTAATGAATTAAGAACTAGAGCTTACGGTGATGCAAGTGGTAATATCAATACATCTAGCTTGACTTTAGACTTTATCTTAGACGAAAGAGCAAGAGAATTATATTGGGAAGGGTTCAGAAGAACTGACTTAATTAGATATGATTTGTTTACGACAGGTAATTATTTGTGGCCTTTTAAAGGAGGTGTGCCAACAGGTACTTCTGTTCCAAGTTATAGAAAATTATTCCCTATTCCTACAGATGCTATGGTAGCCAACCCCAATTATGTACAGAATCCTGGATATTAATAAATAATACATTTAAGAATGAAAAATATATTTAAATACATAATGCTATTAATTCCCATCTTATTCATTTGGTCCTGCCAAGATGATGACGATAGGGTAATAGCAAGCGCAACTTCTGCTCCGATTGTATTGGAGGCGGAAAGCAATGCGGTAAACTTAGATCCGAATTATAAGAACAACCCAGCTTTGACTTTAATATGGTCTCATGCAGATTACAATGTTCAAGTAATTCCACAGTATGAAATTCTATTTTCTTTAAGCGAAGTTTTTGAAAACCCTAGAAATGTTTTTAATACATCGAATAGAAATAAAATTTGGACGGTAGAAGAGATAAATGTCTTAGTACAAGAAATGGGAATGGCACCAAATGAAGTGGGGACGCTTTATGCAAAAGTTATTTCTAGCTTAGGTGATCAAGGACAACTGGCCATGGAATCTAATGTGGTTTCTTTTCAAATGACTCCTTATACTACCTATAGCTTTAATGACTATTATTTAGTAGGAAACGCAACAGCTGCAGGTTGGAATGTAAATAATAACAACCAAGCATTATTCAGAAATCCGAATAGTGAGAATGAGTTTTCTTTCACCGGATATTTTGAAAACGCAAGTGCTGGTGATATGAACGAAGGTAGATTTAAATTGATTGAAACTCCTGGAACATGGCAACCACAATGGGGAGATGCACGCCCAGAAGGTGAAGATGAATTCGCAAGTTCGGGAGATGTAGCAGGAAACCCAGGGACTCAAGACGGAGACCCAGGTAGATTTGGTGTTCCAGCTTCTGGATATTATACTTTCGGTATCAACTTCAATACTTTGACTTATACTATTACTCCTTTTGATGCTTCTGGCGCAACTATTTATGATAGAGTTGGAATCATTGGAGATGCAACGAGTATTGGTTGGGATGGAGATACAGCTATGATGCGAAATACAGAGTTCGATCCACATAACTGGTACTTATACAATGTTGAATTACAAAATGGAGATCTTAAATTCCGTGCTAATAACGCTTGGGATGTAAGTTGGGGATCAACTACGTCTTATAGCGGTGTTGGTGAAATAGGTGGACCAAATATTCCAGTTACATCAGGAGTATATAATATTTGGTTTAATGATTTGACAGGAGAATATCAATTAATTCCACAAGACTAAATAATATGAAGACAATATTTAAATTATTCATCGCGTTAGCGATCCCACTTACATTTGTGGGGTGTTCTGATGACGATATAGATCCAATAATAGAAGCAAATGATTTAAGGTTGGTAGACCCAGGTATTACCAATGTTAACTTAAATATTAATACACCCGAAGCGAATGCAGTAATGCTTTCATGGGATGATTATTCAAATTATTCAGGTGATTATACGGTTCAAATGTCAGATGAAGCTGCTTTTGAAAATGTGATTGAATTAGGAACGACCGCCAATAACCACTTTGGCGTGAGCATGGCAGCCTTAAATGCTTATGTAAATCAACTAAACTTTACGCCTTATTTGGCAACTCCAGTTTATTTGAGAGTTACTAACGGCACATTAACTTCAAATGAGGTGTCATTTACCGTTAAATCATATCCACAGTCTGGGCCTACAATTGTAACGCCGGAAGGTGGTGCTGCAGTTACCTTAAATCCAGAAACACCAGACGATGAAGCATTAATGATATCTTGGGATGATTTCTCTTATATAGGAACTGATGCAAGCGTTAATTATGTTGTACAAATGGCTTTGGCGGACACCAACTTTGGAAGTCCTGCTATTTTAAGTAATACAGGAAATACAAGTATTAGTGTTTCTCATTCAGACTTAAACTCTTATGCTACTGCATTAGGAATCGCTGAAAACACAACTGGTGAAGTGGATATTAGAATTATCTCTAACGTTAATGCTAATACAGGTGAGTCTTTAGAGTTTATGAGTGCACCTGTTCGAATTTCAATAACTACTCACGAATCGGGCATCAAGTTCTTTTATTTAATAGGAGAGGCAGTTGCAGCTGGATGGGATACTGGAAATAATAATCAACCATTATTTAATGATCCAAACAATCCATCAACAGCTTATTTTACTGGTAAATTTAACCCAGGTGGATTTAAGGTGATTGAAGAATTAGGGTCTTGGCAACCACAATGGGGAACCAATGATGGCTCAAGTCTTTCTATGAATGATGGTAGCGGAAGCGATCCAGATGTATTCAATAGCCCTAGCGAGGGATATTATACTTTTACTTTCCAAACAGATGGTAGTGGCGGAAGCTTTACGATGGAGCCTTTTGATGCTTCTTCAGCAGCTGTATGGTCTACTATAGGTATTATTGGAGATGCTACAGCTAACGGTTGGGATAGTGATCAAGACATGGTTCAATCTACTTTTGATCCACATCAATGGTATGTAAATGGAATCACTTTAGGTGATGGCGAAATCAAATTTAGAGCCAACGACGGTTGGGACAACAGCTGGGGAGCGACTGATTTCCCATTTGGTTTAGGAACTGCAGGTGGCCCAAATATTCCAGTTTCTGCGGGGACTTATGATATTTGGTTTAACGACCTCACCGGTAGATACATTATCATTGCTCAATAAGTAAGCAGTTAAATTTTAAATTAGAAACCGTCTCGATTGAGGCGGTTTTTTTATTAGGAGTTTAGCGTTATAATTTCGCAGTACTCAGTTCTCGATTGAACTGCAATTCATTTAAAATATAGAATATAACATTTGTAATTCCCTTGCTACTTTATACTTTCTACTTAAGTCTGTAACAAATTCATTAATTTTGGGTCTTATATATAAAACGATTGCATGGACAATAACAACTTATTGGTTGCACAGAATATATCTAAGTCATTTGGTAGCAAGGTCGCTCTGAATGATTTTAGCTTATCTATACCTAAAGGCACTATTTATGGCCTTCTTGGACCCAATGGAGCGGGGAAAACAACTTTTATTAGAATCATCAATCAAATCACCATGCCAGATACGGGTAAGGTATTTTTGAATGGCGAACTACTTCAACCTAAGCATATTTCCAAAATTGGCTACATGCCAGAGGAGCGTGGTCTTTACAAAAACATGAAGGTTGGAGAACAAGTAGTTTATTTAGCCCAACTAAAAGGATTGTCTCACGCTGAAGCAGTTAAGAAACTTAAATTTTGGTTTGATAAATTAGATATTGGAGATTGGTGGAATAAAAAGCTGAGTGAACTGTCTAAAGGAATGGGACAAAAAATTCAGTTTATCGTAACTGTTCTTCACGAGCCAGAATTGTTGATTTTTGATGAACCATTTAGTGGTTTTGACCCAGTTAATGCCAATTTGATTCGGGATGAAATTATTGAATTAAAAGATAAAGGAGCTACCATTATTTTCTCCACACACCGAATGGAGTCTGTAGAGGAAATGTGTGATCACGTCGCTTTAATTAATAAGTCAAACAAGGTTTTAGACGGCCCTATCAAAGAAATTAGAAATCAATTCAAGGAAGGTAAATTCAAAGTTGAATTAGAATTAACCAATCAATTAGCTATGGATAGTTTGTCTAATTCATACGAAATCCGTGATTTAAAAACACAACATGGAATGACCTCATTTTATGTTTTATCACACGATCAAAATAGTAATCAATTACTCAATCAACTAACACAATTAGGAAATGTAAGGGAATTTGCAGAAGAAATCCCAACCATGAATGATGTGTTTATTAATGCTGTAAAATAAGAATATGAATCAAATTTGGTTAGTTACAAAAAGAGAATTTCTGGTTCAAGTAAGAAAGAAGTCATTTATCTTATTAACAATTTTTACTCCTCTATTAATGATAGCCTTGATAGCTTTAGTGGTTTTATTAAGCCAAGCTAATCAAGAAACTAATTATATGGCGATTGTAGATGAATCAGGATTATTCACAACCACATTCAAGTCTACGGAATATGATCGCTATGCCTTTTATCCTGTAGAGGATTTAAAAGGTTTAAAGGATACCTTAAAAGATAGTCAATATTTGCAGGCGGTACTTCATATCCCAGAAACGGATAGCACTTTTAGTTCACTTAAAAATGGCATCGAGTTAAGCTCTAATAAAAGCTTTGGGGTAATGCAAATTTCATCACTTCAAAGTAAGTTAAGCAATGAGCTCGAACGTATTAATCTTTTAAGGCAAGGGATTACAGATGAAGATTTAGCGAATGCTAAATTTCCTGTTTCCTTGGTGGTTCAAAAAGATTCGGCATCTGGAACTTCACAAACCAGCCAAATGGGAGAAGGAGTTAAATCTGCGCTTTCTTATGTTTTGATGTACGCTATTTTCATGTTTATTATGATATATGCAGTAAGGGTAATGCGCAGTGTAATTGAGGAAAAAAACAACCGTGTTGTTGAAATTATCATTTCCTCGGTTAAACCTTTCAATTTGATGTTAGGTAAGATATTAGGTACTACTTTCGTAGCCCTGACGCAGTTTATTATTTGGATTGGAATCATATTAGTTATTATGGCAGTTTTTCCGCTATTAGCAGGAAGTTTCGGAGGTGGAGCTGAAATGATGGGTGATATGCAATCTCAGTCACAAGGACTGCAAGTCGAGTCCATTACAGGTGATATTCAAGAAGTGATAGACACTTTATTTAGCTTGAATTATCCTTTAATTATTGTTTCATTCCTTATTTATTTCTTCTGCGGCTATTTATTATATAGCTCTTTCTTTGCGGCCATTGGAGCATCAGTGGACAATGAAACCGAAACTCAACAATTTATGTGGGTAGGTTTAATTCCATTAATGCTAGGTGTATACGGAGCAATTTCAATTATACAAAATCCTGATGGACCAGTAGGTTTTTGGCTATCTATGGTGCCATTCACCTCACCTGTAGCCATGATGGCAAGAATTTCATATGGCGTACCCATCTGGGAGCTTATACTGTCGATTGTTATCTTAATAGCAACAGTATTAGCCATGGTTTGGTTTGCAGCTAAAATTTACAGAATTGGAATCTTAATGTATGGTAAAAAACCATCATTCAAAGAATGGATGAAATGGATTAGATACTAGGATTAATCTTTAACAATGTAATCCTCTATTTTCAAGTTACGATTGGTAATTGAAAGTAGAGGATTTTTTTATGCTTTAAAATTCTTAAGAATTTAATGAAGTATGCTGTTTAGGTAGACGCATTTAATTCCGTAATTTAGCCTTAAAATTTTTAAGATATGAAAAAGTGGATAACGCAATTCTTCGTTCTGTTTTTAGCGGTAGGATTTGCACAAAATGAGCGCCCTAAGTTAGTAGTAGGTGTGGTTGTCGATCAAATGCGATATGATTACCTATACCGTTACTATGACCATTATGGCGAAGATGGGTTTAAAAAATTATTGAGAGAAGGATATAGTTTTCAGAATACCCAATTCAATTATAAGCCAACCTATACAGCACCTGGTCACTCCTCAGTTTATACAGGAGCATTACCAGCAGTGCACGGAATCGTAGGAAATTCATGGTATCATAAAGGTGAAAAGCAAACTGTTTATTGCACCACTGATTTGTCTATGACCAGCGTCGGAACTAAAGCTGATGATGAGGTAGGTCGCATGTCACCACATAGATTGAAAACCACCACCGTGACAGATGAGTTGAAGCTTGCAACCAATCATAGGTCAAAAGTCATTGGAATCTCGCTAAAAGATAGAGGAGCGATTTTGCCAGCAGGTCATTTTGCTGATGCTGCCTATTGGATGGACAACCAGGGTAAGTTTGTTTCAAGTAGTTACTATTTTGATAAATTACCAGATTGGGTTAATAAATACAATGATAAGAAACAAGTTCAAAAATATATTAACCAAGGTTGGGACTTATTAAAACCAGCTAATACTTATACACAAAGTACAGCAGATGATACCCGCTATGAAAGAGTATTTAAGCCTAAATCCAAGCCAATATTTCCATATAATTTGAAGGAAATTGCAAAGCATCAAGGTGATTTAGATATGATTAAATCAACGCCTTATGGCAACGAAGTTGTCGCTGAACTGAGTAAAGAGGCTATCAAGCATGAAAAATTAGGTCAAGGAGCCGATACAGATTTTCTAGCTATTAGTTTTTCTTCGCCAGACTATATTGGACATAGTTTTGGAATTCGCTCCATGGAGGTGCAGGACACTTATTTAAGGTTAGATCTTACCATTGCAGATTTGATTTCTTATTTAAACCAGCATATTGGAGAAGGAAATTATTTAATGTTTTTAACAGCGGATCATGCTGCTGCTGAAAACCCGAATTATTTGTCAGACCATAGATATAATGTTCAAAACCTAAACAGAAAAGATTTAGACAGAGAATTGAAAGCATTTGTAGATGATAAATTCGGTGAAGGAATTTATAACAACTATTCCAACCAGAATGTATTCTTAAACGAAGAAATTATTCTATCTCAGAATAAAGATTACGATCAAATTGTAAAAGGAATTCAAATGTTTTTGGAGAAAAAAACCTTTGTTTCTAGAGCTTATACGAGAGATAACATTTTAAATGGTAATGCAAGTGATTATCATTTAACATTAATATCTAATGGATTTGATCCAAAACAAAATGGTGATTTGGTTGTTTTATTAGACCCTCAGTATATGGAGTATTTTGCAACAGGTACAACGCATGGTTCTACTTATATGTACGATACACATGTTCCAAATTTATGGTACGGTTGGGGAATTAAATCCGGTAAATCAGCAAGAAAAAAGTTAATTACTCAAATCGCTCCAACGGTTTCTCAATTATTAAACATTGCTATTCCAAACGGCTCTGAAGGTGATGTTTTAGAAGAATTATTTGATTAAATATTAATCTTAAGTAAAAAAAATATCAAAAAGGTTTGATTCCAAAGAATCAAACCTTTTTTTGCATTACATAGTCGTTCATATAATAATCAGTGCCAATATCAATGTCCTCTTCTTTTTCTATATTAAAACCAAGTTTTTCATAAAAAAAATGAGCTTTATTAAAACGATTTACATTGAGTGTTATCGAATTTAAGGCTCTATTCTTAGCAATATCTATGATACTTTCTATAACTTTTTTACCCAGTCCAATCCCTTGAAGTTGAGGTAAAATATATAATTTATGAATATAGAGTTGATCACCTTCTTTATAATTTGGTTCTACAGCAGTGTAGCCTACCTCCTTATCGTTGAACAAGACTAAATAAAACAAGACTCCATCTCTAAGTTGTTGCTGCAAAGCACTTTGGGAGTACATTAAATCCATCATATAACGAATCTGTCCATTCGTAAGGATTGAGTTATAAGTGCATGGCCAAATTTCCTCAGCCAGTTCTTTGATACTTTTTAGTTGACCTTCGTCAACAATTGAGTGTAATTTAAATTTCTTCATCATATTGAGTTTAAGTTAAAGTAGATTGAGTTTACCAGCCACCGCCGCCACCGCCACCGCCGCCGCCACCAGAGAATCCTCCGCCACCAGAGCCACTACTTGAGCTAGATGGTGGAGTAGAGGCAGCACTAAATGAATTGGATAAATTTGAGTTCAATGAATGCCCAAAATTCATAGCATGAAAAGAGGGGCCTGAATACCAACCCGCCTGATAAGATGAATTGTCCAAGGCAGATTTATCTAGGAAATCCTGAAATTTTTTCCCCCAAACATCATCGACTTCGAGTGCAATGGCATAGGGAAGAAACTTCTCGAAAACTTCGGGCGTAACTTCGGGTGGATTAAAGTGCTGAAGTTGTTTGGTTTCAGCTGTTTTTAAATACATCTTAAATCCTTCGATAAGAGATTGAATTCTTAATTTCTCCTCAGACGGACGCTTGATTAAATTCGTATATACTCCAAGAGAAATGACGCCAAAAGCTAAAAACCCAAGTAAAGAATAAATATTAAGATTATCCTTTGTAAGCGGATTCTTCATTGCAAACACTATGAATAAACCAACAATTACCACGCAGAAAACTATAAAAAACCATTTCCAATTCGCAAAACGTGCCGTGAGTATAATTCCAAAGAATATAAATGGAAAGAAGCTGAGAGCTCCAAAAATAAATTGATTTATGTTGACAGCGTTAGAGTTCATACTTAAAAATATTCCTAATGCTGTAAAGATTAATAATAAAATAGAAGGTAAAATGATGAACTTTAAATTATTTCCTTCCTTGATCAACTTTTTATGTTTCTTATCAATGCTACTTTGATATTTGTCAACGACTTTTTTTAATTCAGCATCATAAGTACCACTTAATAATTTTTGACTACTGCTAGCGAAAAGATGATTCATAATTTCTAACTCTTCCTTAGGCAAAGAATCATCTGGTTCTTTGAGTTTAATCAAACTAAAATCGCGAGATGTAACTAACCCAAAGATTACTTTGTTGGTAGTTTCGTTTATTCTTAAATATCCCTTTGTGGCCAGACTTACAATTGAAGAGGTGATTAAATCATTCCAATAATTTTCTTTGTATAATATGCCTACGCTGGCAGGTGATAAGTTTTCAGGCGCTTCAAATAAAGGATATACGGTAGGCTTTGGAGGATCTACGCCATGTTTCTGCCATGTAATTAAATAATAAGCACCTAAGCCCAAGAATAATAATAAGGCTAAAATAAATAGTCCATAGGTCTCTAAAAAAGATGGTGGAGGAGGTGGAGGAGGCTCATTTACAATTCCTTTCTCAAAACCCACCGCAATCGTTAAATTTTGATTCCTACCTATTTGTGTAGATGAAATATGAACATGATCGTCCTCTTGAGTTGTAGTACAATTAGATTCTGAAGAGCCGTAACCACCTGTATAGCATCTTACTTGTTTTGGTTTGGCTTGATTGGGTAAATACACATTGGCGGAAACTTCATCCATGGCGAAATCCCAACCAAAACCATTCACATTCCAATATATTTCATCGAAATCTGTATAGAACCCTAAGGTATTTTCTGCTGTATATACTATAGTGTAACTGTGTTCACCATTGGGAATAAAGCTGTCTTTATCTCCTACATAAATTACAAGGTTGTCATTTTGTTTTTCTGTGTGATAAGAGACTACGTTATTATCCTTATAAACAGATAGTATTTCATAATTTAGGGATAGTTTTTTGCCTAAGCTATCAGTTTTATGGATTGGTAGATTACGTACAATTCCACGTTTAAATACATTTCCAGCAGATACAATATCTATATCTTCTGACACTGTTATAAGAGCACTAGTGTCAATTTTGATTTCGGCATGAAATCGCGTGACCTTTTCAGTCTGTGCCCAACTAAATGTGGATAAGACCAAAAATAAAGATAGTATAAAGGATTTCATTAGAAACTTACTTTAGGTACCGCTCTTTCTTCCAGGTTATCTAACTCAAAGAAAGCAGACTTAACAAATCCAAAGATATTAGCTACAATATTGCTCGGGAAAGTGTCGATTAAGATGTTTTTATCTCGCACCGTACCATTATAGTATCTTCTAGATTTTTCAATATCGGCTTCTAAACGCGTCAACTCATCTTGTAATTGCATGAAATTTGTATTGGCTTTCAGCTCTGGATACTGTTCTGCAACTGCAAATAAGTTCATTAAAGATGAGTTTAATTTGTTTTCAGCAACTTGTTGTTCCCCCACTGTTTTTGCAGCTACGGCTTGGTTTCTAGCTTCGGTTACATTTTGAAAAGTTTCTTTCTCGTGGGTAGCATAACCTTTAACGGTTTCAATTAAGTTAGGAATTAAATCATGACGCTTTTTCAGCTGCACATCAATCCCACTCCAGGCTTCCTCGACCAAAACTTTAAGCTTTACTAATCGGTTATAAATCCCTACGCCATACATAACAGCGAAACCTATAACTCCTAGTAAAATCAATAGAATAATAAGTGTTGACATAGTAGTTGAATTTTTTTGTTTCAACTAATCTATGAAAAATTTATGAAAATGGGGGTTTAACGCATCAAATTTCCGTCGAGCATTTCGAGTTTTCGGTCTGCCATATCAGCTAATTCTTTGTTGTGAGTTACAATCATAAAAGTCTGATCGAACTCATCTCGTAAGTCAAAAAATAACTGATGAAGTTCTTCTGCGTTTTTCGAATCTAAATTTCCAGATGGTTCATCGGCAAAGACAACACTTGGTTGGTTCATCAAGGCACGAGCTACAGCAATTCTCTGCTGTTCCCCTCCAGATAACTGGTTTGGTTTGTGAGAGACTCGATGAGACATACCAAAGTATTTTAATAATTCTTGAGCTCTACCTTCTACTTGTTTCATCTTCTTACCTGCAATCATGGCTGGAATACAAACATTCTCTAGAGCGGTAAACTCTGGCAATAATTGATGGAATTGGAAAATAAAACCTATATGCTCGTTTCTGAATTTAGAAAGATTTTTATCGTTTAAAGTCGTGACATCTATGCCGTTGATTTCGATTTTCGTATTAAACTCTTTGGGCGTGCTAGGTCTATCTAAGGTTCCCAAAATTTGCAGCAATGTTGTTTTTCCAGCACCCGAAGCACCCACAATCGATATTACTTCGGCTTTCTTAACAAGTAAGGAAACGCCTTTTAATACCTCTAAATCCCCAAATTTTTTATGAATGTTTTGTGCCTTAATCATATTGCAAATTAATCAATTTTAATTTTAATTTTAATGTAATCATTGGATTGTTTCTTTGGCGGAACATTTTGATTTACAAAACCGAAATAGGTTAAATATTCTCCCACAGGTAGATTACATAATTTCGCGGAGAAATTTATGGTCTTATTTTCACTTGGTCCTACAATAACTTCATCGTAGCTCATCTCTTGCACACACTTAATCCTTTCTGAATAAGGGTACTCTATGTATAGTTGAAACAGAGTGAATTGATTCTCTTGGCTTAAATCTACTGCAAAATCTCCAGTGTTGTGAATTTGCATTTCTCCAGATAATATACCGTCTTTAATTTCATGCTTAGTAATGTCGAGTTCTAAGAAATAAGCCGTGTGGAAGTTTTTAATTTTCCTATAAAAGAAAACTTCATTATCTCTAGAGTTCACTTGTATGCTATCATTTGCTTGAATGTAGCGAGAGAAGTAAGTAATGTCTTTTCCTTCTAAATCTGCCTCGGAATCCCATAGCTCATATTGTGAATGGCGATTTTCAATCGTAATGAAATTGCGAGCGTCCGAATTTGGATAATTATTAAACTTATATAAGGAGGTGTATTGGTATTTTTCAAAAACAGCAATACCTTCAGTCACTTCTCCCGCCTTTTGCATGGCCTCTTTCCAGCCATGATACTGTGTTTTGAAAGGAACATTGGGTACTATAAAGTATATTCTAGCACCAATCATCAAAATCACCGTTGCGAATCCTAAGATTTTAATCCATTTAATATCTTTCGGTCTATCTTTAAAGTATTGATAGGTAATAACAAGAAGTGGAATAAATGCTAATAACGACCATTGACCTTGAATATATCTCTTGAAGGTTATAAGGATAAAGAAAATCACAATCCCTGCAAATCCCCAAAGCATGGCTCTTTGAAAGTCTGTTTTGTATTTCGTTTTAAACAATGCTTTTCCGGTAAACCAAAATAAAAGTGGAGAACTTGCCCATGCCAAACTTGCTAAGTAGTCTGTAGTATTGCTTATTTTAAATTCATTAAAAACATTTCTTCTTACCAAATGATACTGTGCAGAGACAAATTCGTTGTCGAATTGCCACCACAAATGTGGAACGTAGCACAGAAGACCAAATAGAACTGCAACATAGAAGTATTTATTCTTTAATAACTTTAAGCTTAAGGGAAGCAGAGAGAAAACAATCAATAGAATTCCATGATATTTACTGTAGAGTAACAAGGCCATGATTAATCCCAATCCTAATGAATGAAGATAATTAGGCTGTTCTAAGAACTTTTTTAAGAAAATGAAATATAAAATCCCAAAGAAAAGTAGGGGAGAATCTGGTGTAGTTATAAAACCAAAAGCTTGAAATAACACAAAGGAAGTAAACAAAGAAGTATATAGCCAAAATTGGTTAAGGTTCTTTATTTGTAGCATTTTTCCAAGGAAATAATAGCCTAAAGCTCCAGCGAGTATGGTAATTAATCGTACGCCCAATTCACTTTTAAAGAAAGTAAAACCAATCTTGACCCAAAGCGCCACCATAGGTGGGTGATCAAAATAGCCCCAATCTAGATTTTCAGACCATACCCAATAATATGCTTCATCGTTGATAAGTGGCATAAATAAGGACTGCAAAACATTAACTAGGATATAGCATATGGCTACAATTCCTAGATATTTATTGATTTTAATGTTCATGCTGACAAAAATAGAGAAGTTTTAAGATGCTTTGATAATTATTTTTAAGAATGTTTGGGGAGAAACTAAAGGTAAAAACAAAAACAAAGAAAAAGCTTCACATTTCAACTTGTAAAAAGTTTTAAATGTGAAGCTTTAGAGTGTCTTCCTAAATCAAGAAAACAGATATTTTAAGCTTTTATGGATATCTACTAGCAATTTCTTGAACGCTATCTAGATCCGCCATTTTAACCATCATAGGTTGAGCAAGTTTCTCTGGTCTACGTGCCGTTCTGTAACGAGCGCTCCAATAAGGGTGGTTTAAAGATTCAACCGAAACTCCTTTGGAAGAGCCAGAATGAATAAATTTTACTTCGTTTTCTTTTACCTCCATTACCATGGCTACATGGGTAATTCTATATTTAGATGTTGTAGAAAAGAAAATCAAATCTCCTTTTTGTAGTTCACTTTTATTAACAGGCAAACCAACTTTAGCCTGACGAGAGGATACTCTTGGTAGCTCAATTCCCTCTACTTCATAGATTTGTTGCATAAATGAAGAGCAATCGATTCCATTTCGGGTGGTCCCACCATATCTATAGGGAGTGCCTAAAAAAGTTTTGGCTTCAGTTAGTATATTACTAAAAGAACGCTCTAAACTAGAAACAAAAATATTTTTTTCTAAATCTTCAGCCGTTTTGGCATGGTTTGTGAAAATTTCTTCTCTCAATTCATCAGGTGTAATCATCGGTCTTTCCAGGGCCGTTTTGGCTGCAACTAATCCTGATTTGTTGTTTTGTGTGTTGTAATTTTGTTGTGTTAAATAACTCTGAGTACTACAAGAACCTAATAAAAGGCCTACAAATAGTAGGGTGATAATAAACTTCATACTTAATTCTAACTTTCTAACCAGCTGCGAATTTAGCTTTATAAAGGTATAAGCCAAACTTATTATGTTTATTTAGCAACACTTTAACACGAAAAAATTCTATTTACTAAAATTTTAAGGCCATTCTACGATTTTAATCTTAGATTTTTGGGTGTGTATTATATACACTTATGGAATTGTATTTCAATGCATTAATTTAATGGCTCAAGAAAAAAATTAGAAAAAAGTAAATTTTTTTGAAAGAATGTTTGGGAATTAGAAATATTGATTTAAATTTGCAGACCATTTGAAAAAATAATGGCCCATTCGTCTAGTGGTTAGGACGCCAGGTTTTCATCCTGGAAACAGGAGTTCGATTCTCCTATGGGCTACTAAAAAGAAAATTATTAGACTATGGCAAATCATAAGTCAGCCTTAAAAAGAATTAGACAATCTCAAGTAAGACGCTTGAGAAACAGATACTACCACAAATCTGCTCGTACGGCAATTACACAATTGCGTGAGGAGACTGATAAAACAGTAGCGGTAGATCGTTTACCGAAAGTTTCTTCTCTAATCGATAAGTTAGCTAAACGCAATATTATCCACAAGAAGAAAGCGAACAATTTAAAAAGTAAATTAACGAAGCACGTTAATTCATTATCATAAAGAAGTAATTTAATTACTTTCTTTGGGCCCATTCGTCTAGTGGTTAGGACGCCAGGTTTTCATCCTGGAAACAGGAGTTCGATTCTCCTATGGGCTACGAATGTCATCTTTTCTTAAAAGATGACATTTTTTTTGGTCTTTGCTTTTTAGATTTAATATAAAAGCATGGCCGTTTTAATGCTAAAATGTCGTGTGATTCCTTTATGATTTAACTCAACTTTAGTAAGTTGTTGATACAATTAAATGCCTTGGCACAACGTTAGCATAGAAGTTGATATTTTCATTATTTAAATTTTTCCTATGCGAAAAAAATCGATATTACTTAGTGTGCTAGCTTCCGCTTCTATGTGGACTTATGCACAAACTACCCATATAAATTTTGATCAAGACAAAGATTTCAGGAAGGCTAAATACCTTTATTTAACTGAAACCTATAAAGCAGCTCAAGATAAATTCGAGAAAGTTCTTGATAATCAAGATGTGCCAAGGCATACCGAAGAAGCTTCTGAGTTCTATGCTTCTTTGGTGGCTTTAATCAACAATGAACGGGGTGCAGAGGAACGCTTTTTAGCATTTCAAGATAATTACCCTAAAAGTATATACGTACGAGAAGGATCTTGGGAGCTTGGAAGTTTCTATTTAAGAAATGGTGATTACGACAAAGCCAATCAATATCTTAGAATGGGTAATCTAAATGACTTGCCAGAGCGTAAGCGCATGGAATACCAATTCAAGTTAGGTTATGTAAGTGTAATGAAAGGTAATAAGCGCGAGGGCTTACGACAATTGGAGCCACTTACCAAGTCGGGTAAATATCAAGATGAAGCGAGTTACTATGTTGGGCATATTTACTACGCCGACAAGGATTTTGATAAAGCCTTTACTTATTTTGAGGAGTTACGTAAACGAAATCCAAAATATGAAACCAAAGTATTGCCATACATGGTTCAGATTGAATTCAATAATGAACAATACGATCAAGCTATTGCGGATGGGCAAACTTTATTAAATCAAAATCGAGATAAGTTTATTCAATCTGAGGTTTCTAAAATTGTTGGAGAGAGTTACTTTAAACTTAAAAAATATGATGAAGCAATTCCTTATTTAGAAGCCTATACGGGAGAAAGAACGAATGCAGATTATTATCAGTTAGGATATGCATACTATCAAAAGAATGATTACCCTACTGCTATATCATTATTTAACAAAATCACCGGAGAGAAGAATCCATTAGCTCAAACAGCTTATTATCAATTAGGTAATGCTTACTTGCAGAGTGAAATGCCGCGAGAAGCATTAACAGCATTTAAGTCGGCGTCAGAAATGGACTTTAATAAAGAAGTTCAAGAGGATGCTGCTTACAACTATGCAAAATTGAGTTACGAAATTGGTAACCCTTTCGTTGGAACTCCTCAAGTCCTACAGGCCTTTACAGAAAAATACCCTCGATCTAAATACAACGCAGAAATCAATGAATATTTGGTCGACGCATTCATTAGCTCTGGAAACTATAAAAATGCATTAGATGTATTGGCTGAAATTAAGTCCAAAACAGCTCATCAAAGTGCAGCGGAACAGCAAGCAGCCTATTTATATGGAACAGAACTAATGAAAGAAGGTAAAGTTGCACAAGCAGAACCTTATTTTGCCATGGCAGCTTCATCTAATTCAAAAGTTGAATTTAAGGCAAGAGCATTGTTCTGGCAAGGTGAGGCAAACTACCGACAAGACAAGTTTGATAGAGCTTTAACTAATTTTAGAGCATTTAAAGCTTTGGATCATAAAGTTCCAGAAAGCAAAGAGTTAGAGTATCAGTTGGGCTATACTTATTTGAAATTAAGACAGTATAAAAATTCAGCTGATGCCTTTGAAACCTATATTGCTACAAATCCTCCTGGAGAGTTTAAAGCAGATGCCAAATTGCGTTTAGCCGATTCTTATATAGGTAGTAAAGAGACATCTAAAGCCCTAGGATTATACCAAGAAATTGCTGAACAAAAAACGAATCTTTCTGATGAAGCAGCCTTTAATAGTGCTGTCGTTCTTGGGATTTTAGGTCAGAATGATGAGAAGATTGTAGCTTTAGAAAACTTCATTAAGGATTATCAAACATCTAAATATTTTGAGAATGCTCGTTTGGAATTGGCAGAAGCTTATTTAAGAAAAGGTGATGATGCCAAAGCTATGGGGCAATTGGATGCCTTGATCAAATATGGTAAAACTGAAATGGTGGCAAGAGCTAAACTGCGCAAAGGTTTGGTTTATTATAATCAGGAGAAGAACAATCAGGCATTGGGAGAGTTCAAGTCTGTGGCAGAGGATTACCCAAGAACACAATTGGCACTTCAGGCGGTGGATAATGCAAAACGTATCTACATCGAAGAAAATAATTTAGGTGAATTTGAGCGTTGGGCTACCAGCTTAGGTTATTATGCTATAGATCAATCTGAATTAGAAAATTTAGCTTATCAATCAGCTAAGAAAACTTTTGATGATAAAAAATATCATGATGCGATTGCACAATTAAAGTCCTTCTTGAGTAAATATCCAAAATCCGCTTATGCTAATGCAGCTAACTATAGTTTAGGCGAGAGTTATTACTTAACCGAAAATTATAGTGCAGCAAAAGAGTCACTATTATATGTAGCGGGATCAAACAATGAGTTTCAAGAAGATGCTCTATTGAGATTGTCTCAGATTTATATTCAAGAGAAACAAGAAACTGAAGCTTTGCTTGCTTTAGAAAACTTGAACAGAATCACGAGTAATCCTGCCTATAAAACATTTACTGAAATTCACTTAATGCGTTTGTATAGTGCAAAAGGACAGCATTCTAAGGCGGTAGAAATGGCGAATATGGTTTTGGCCAATGCTAAAAACGAAACAGCAGTTTTACAAGAAGCCGAACTGACTTTAGCTAGAAGTTTATTTAATTCTAACAAGAAAAATCAAGCGAGAGAAGCTTATGCTAAATTAGAAAAAGCAGCTTCTAGTGCAGTTAAGGCAGAAGCTTTATACTACAAAGCCTGGTTCTTGAATAAAGATAAAAAATACTCAGATTCAAACGAAGTTGTATTTGGTTTAGCATCTAGATATTCAGAGCAACAATATTGGGGAAGTAAGGCATTGGTGGTGATGGCGGATAATTATTACAATCTTAAAGATATATATCAAGCCAATGCAACCTTGGATGCTGTGATCGAAAATTATCAGGATTATCCAGACGTGATAGAGGAGGCTAATAGCTTAAAAAATAAAATTAAAAGATAAAAATTTTTAAAGCTAAGTCTTTGACTGCTAAAGGTCAATTAAACCAAAATATATAGATTTCAAATTTATACAATGAAAAAACACATAACATATATAAGCCTCTTATTTGGATCGATTGCTTTTGCTCAAATTCAGCAAGGGGAAACAACTGTAAATCGAGACGAGGATTTTGAACAACAATCAGTTACGGTTCAAAGAAATTATGAGCCTAAGGTGGAAGCTGCTGAAAAGATTAAACAAACCCCACAAATTGATAGCGTGGCAACCGATAAAATGCATGTAGAATATGCATTAAAAGATGTGGAAGCAGAATCTGATTTTGAGACTTCTACCTTTGGGGCAGAAGAGTTGCCGGTAAATGACCAAAATCCCTATAACAATTACATTAGATTGGGGTATGGTAACCGAGCAAGTTTAGTCTTAGACGGGTATGCAGAATATGAGTTGGATGAGGACAAGAGTGTAGGCGCATCTATAGAATATCTATCAACAAATGGTAAAATTCCCGATATAGATTTAGATACACAAAACTCAAAATTGGTAGCGGAAGGATTCTTTAAAATGAATTTTGAAAACGCTCAAGCTGATGTTCGTTTAGGAGGAGGCATGCATAAATTAAATTATTACGGAACCTCATTAACGAATCAACAAATTGAGAATGCAGGGATTGATGATGTTTCTCAACGATATACCAATGTATATACTAGCGCAAAATATGATGCATTCAATCATGCATTTTTAGATAAAGTGAGCTTAAAAGCTGGTTTCTTTGGCGATAAATATGATGCCAATGAAACAAACTTTGATGTTTTAGCAAGTCTTGGAAGAGAAAATCTAACCGAACTTACGTATTTAGGAGACCTAGAGTTGGGAGCGTCTGCTGATATTAATTTAAATTTTGCCAACACCAATTTTGAACAAATCGCAGATAATAAATTCACTCAAATGACCTTAGGAATTGCTCCTTTGTTGCATTTTGGTGGAGATATTTTGAATTTAAAGGTAGGAGCTAACCTGCAATATAACTCAGAATCTGAAACAGATGTGAGTGATTTTCATGTATTCCCAATGGCAGAGGTATTCGTTACGGCAGTGCCAGAATTTGGATTATATGGTGGAATTCTAGGAGGTGTAAAACAAAATAGATACCAAGGAATGTACAACAAAAATCCATATTTATTGCCAAATCAAGACTTGAGATCTACCATCAACAAAATGGAGGTTTATGTAGGTGTTAGGGGTGATATTGGATCTGAGTTTAAATATGATGCATCTGCAAAATATCAAAATTTGGAGAATATGCCATTTTTCTCTCGCTATTTGAGCTTTGGAGAAGCATATAAACAAGGAAATTCTTTCTCTACTATTTATGATGACGGTAAAAGAACCGCTATCGAAGCTAATGTTAACTACTTAGGCGTTTCTAATTTAAACTTAGGCGGACAGTTATTATTCCAAGGATATTCTTTAGATAATTTTAGTGAAGCTTGGGGAGAGTCTGCTATTAAAGCGACTATCTCGGCTGACTATAAACTACTAGATGATCGATTGATATTAGGTGGAGATATTTTCTATGTAGATCAGGTTAAGGCTACAGAACATAGTTCAATGTCATTTGCTTCGTCTGAATTACCAGTTTACGAAATTAAACCTCACATAGATTTAAATTTAAATGCGACTTATTTAATTTTAGATCGTTGGGCAGCGTTTATAGAAGTGCAAAATGCCTTAAACAAGAATTATGATAGATTTCTTGACTATCCTGTGCAGGGTGTAACAGCGATGGGTGGTGTGATGTTCAAATTTTAAGAGTTTAATAAATAAAAATAAGGATTCCCTTTGTAGCAACTGTCTACAAGTTGCTACAAAGGGAATTTTGTTTTACAGCGATAAAAATCAATGAGTTTACTAAGATAATTTTAATTGAATCAATATATTTGATAGGTAATTTAAAATTATTCTAAATGAAATCAATTATATCCATACTCATATTAAGCGTTTTTTCGAGCTTTATCCAAGCTCAAGAAAGGCATTTACAAAATATAACACAACTCACATTTGGTGGAGATAATGCAGAGGCCTACTTTTCGCCAGATGGCACTAAATTAATAATGCAGGTTACGAATCCAGAAATTGGAGCTGAGTGTGATCAGATTTATTTGCTAGAACTTAATAAAGACAAATATTCCAAAGAGGATTTAAAACTAATTTCAACAGGAAAAGGTAGAACTACTTGTTCGTTTTTTATGCCGGATGGTAAACATGTGATTTATGCATCTACGCACGAGGGAAATGAGGCTTGTCCTCCTAAACCCGAACCAAGATCTGATGGTAAATATGTGTGGCCCATATATCCGGATTTTGATATTTATAAAGCAGATTTAGAAGGTAATATTGTTCAAAAATTAACAGATTATGATGGTTATGACGCAGAGGCAGTTGTTTCGCCAGATGGTAAGAAAATAGCCTTTACATCGATAAGAACGGGTGATTTAGAAATTTATATCATGGATATAGATGGTAGTAATATAAAACAAATAACCCACGAACTGGGTTATGATGGTGGTGCTTTTTTCACACATGATAGTCAAAGACTTATTTTTAGATCATCTCGCCCTAAGACAGAAGAAGAAATTAAAACCTATAAGAATTTATTAAAACAAGATTTGGTAATGCCTACCCAAATGGAACTTTATATGGTGGGTATTGATGGCGAGAATTTGACAAAATTAACGGATTTGGGTAAAGCCAATTGGTCGCCTTATATGCACCCATCTGATAATAAAGTTCTTTTTTCCTCTAATCATCATGCAACGAGAGGATATGATTTTCAATTGTATATGTTGGATTTAGAAACCAAGGAAATAGAACAAATAACCTATGAAAGTATTTTTAACGCTTTCCCTATGTTTTCTCCTAACGGGAAGAAACTTGTTTTTAGCAGTAATAGAAATGGACGTAATAACGAAACCAATGTATTTATTGCTGATTGGGTAGATCTGGATAGTTCAGAAACCGTGAGTACATCTAATTTAAAAAGTAAAATTAAATATTTAGCTTCAGACGAATTAGAGGGCAGACTAACTGGAAGCAAAGGTGAGGAGATGGCTGCTGCCTATATAGAAAAAGAATTCACCAAGTTAGGTTTAGAAGCTTTTTTGCAAGAAGGTTTTTCTCATCCTTTTGAGTATAAAGTTAGATTGAACCCGCATGACCCCACCGATTCAAAAGATAATCATGGAAAAAATGTGATTGGATTTTTAGATAATAATGCTGCTAAAACTATTGTAATTGGAGCTCATTATGATCATTTGGGGCGCAATGAGCATCGAAATTCAACTTTGCCTAATTCTGAAGGAATGATTCATAATGGAGCAGATGATAATTCATCTGGCGTTGCTGCTGTATTGGAGATTGCACGCATGTTGAGTCAAAATCAAAGGAAAGAAGAAGCCAATTATGTATTTGCGCTATTTTCTGGAGAAGAAGATGGCTTGATTGGTTCTAAGCATTTTGCAGAGGAGCTCGCCGTGCAGAAAATGATTCCTTCTTGGGCACCGAAATCTTGGAAAAGTCCGGTCGTGGCTATGATTAATCTAGATATGGTGGGCAGGCTCAATGAAGATAAAGTTCTAAGTGTAGGTGGTATTGGAACTAGTCCGAAGTTTGGAGAAATGGCGGAGAAATTTAAGCCAGCGGGAATTAATTTAGCCATCGATAGCAGTGGAATTGGCCCAAGCGATCATACTTCTTTTTACCTCAAAGATATTCCAGTAATGTTTTTCTTCACAGGTACGCACGAAGATTATCATAAACCGACAGATGATTTTGAGAAAATTAATTTGAAGGGTCTTAAAAGCATTACCAATTATGTTTATAATATTGTGGGAGCTTTAAGCGAAGAAGAGGAGCTTCCTTTTCAAAAGACAAAAGCTAAAACCGAAAAGATTGTACCTCAATACAAGGTGACTTTGGGAATCATGCCTAGCTATGCCGATAGCGACAATGGAATGAAAGTAGATGGTGTGATGGATGGTAGAACTGGGCAAAAAGCTGGTTTAAAGCAAGGAGATATTATTACCCAAATTGGTACATGTAAAATTAAAGAAGTTTACTCTTATATGGAATGCCTATCTAAATTTAATGAAGGGGACACCGTGCAAATGCATTTCTTACGAGATGGGGAAGAGATAATTACCGAAGCGACTTTCTAGTTACATTGCATGATAAAAATTATAAAGGCTTTCACTCTTCATTTTTCACAAATGCTTGGTGAGAGCCTTTTTGTAATTTATAATAATGCTTTAAATCTTCTGGGTTTTTAATGCTTTGTTCCACATCAAAGTTTAATAATTCTATTTCGCGATCAATGGTTTCTATGTTTTTATCTGTCGCGTGAGGAAGAGATTTTAGTTGAATAAGCATCAATAAAAGTTTTTGAACAACACTCATGTCCGACTTAGAATAAGTTCTATAGCTTACCATAATTTGATATAACAACTCTGCAAAGGTTGAACTTCTCAACTGAATCCAAACATTGTCTTCCTCATCTTTCAAATACCTGAAACCTTCGTTCATGCTCATTTTTAAACCAAATAGTTCTGTTAAATACTCAATGGTTGTTATGGCTGTGGCAGGATCATTTACCCCTGGAGACATGGCTCTTACTCCAATTTCAGTGATTTGTTTAAAACCATAAAGATAATTTTCTTCAATATCTTCACCTTTTCGGTTGATGATTAAAAAGTTATATAATAATTTGATCTTTTCCTGATCTAGTTCTTTGCTAATCTGAATTAGTTTTTCGCCTTCCATAATAAACGAGCCTTCGAGCTTATCAATCGAAATTTCAACTTCGTTCTCTTTTGCAAAGTTTAATACATCTTCCTCCAAGATGGCCTGTAAATAACCAGATTTATCAGCAACCACCCACGTCCAACTATCGTTAATATCAAGTTCTGCGTCAAACACACCTTCAAGCTCCTTAATTTCTATCATACGTTTTTTTATTTGGCGATAAATTTTTGATATAATATTCTGCACTTGAATAGAGCGTGAAATCGAATCAATAAAATAGATAAAAGCAAACAGACAGATGGTAGTAATCATAATTCCTAGTAATACAGAAAAACCGGGTAGCTGATACTTATCGGTTGTGGGTCTCAAGCCTACGAGCACAATAGTGTTATATAATATGGAACCTAAAAATAAACCAATAATATACTGATGTCTTTTAACCGATATCAAACCTGGAAGGACGCGTGGCGAAAAGTTAGTTCCCGCTTGGTTCAAGAGTAGCATAACCATGGAAAAACTAAACACTAGAATCGATAAAACACCAGCTGAAAACGTACTCAACAAAGTAGATGCGGTGTCGTAGTTGTTAATCACCAAATAAGGTAATCTCTCAATTAAAAAAGAAGAAATCCCATAGTCCTCCATGAAATACATAATCACAGCAAGTACTGAACCTAGAAATCCGCCTACTGCAGGGATGAATACAATATTGCTCCCAATATCTTTAAGAAAGTTTTTGCTTTTTATAAAAGTAGATTTAAACATAAGCAATATTGAATGTTGGTGATAAAAGTAAATATAATTTTCATATTATTTTTTAACTGTGTAATATCAAGCATTCCATTCACTATAAAATTGCGCCAGGAAGGTTTCCATAAAAAGATGGCGCTCCTCAGCGATTGACTTTCCTGTTTTGGTATTCATTTGATCTTTAAGTTTTAATAATTTATCATAGAAATGCTGAATAGTGGGTGCTTTAGAGTTTTTATAGTCCTCGACATTTTTGAAGTTCTCGGGTTTATAACTCGGATCATATAATAATCTTTCTTTTTTACCTCCATAGGCAAAAGTTCTAGCGATTCCAATGGCACCGATAGCATCTATTCGATCAGCATCCTGAACAATTTGAACTTCTATTTTATCACTTTTCTCATTCAAACCACCTTTATAACCAATGAAATGAATGTCTTCAATAACTTGTTGTATGTAATTATCATCTTGAATAAGTGGCGCGAGAATAGCCTTTACAACCTCCTGAGTTTTATCTACCCCATTATGTAATTTATAGTCACCAACATCATGTAAATAAGCCAATAGAATTGCATAAAATTTGTCGCAATTTTCATGTGCAATTATTTTTTTTGTATTGTTTACAACTCGTTCAATATGAAAGTAATCGTGTCCTGTTCCCTCGTCTTTTAATAAATTAAAAACACTAAGTTTTATTTTGTTTAATATTTCTTTCTGATTCATAATAAATGCTCTATATTTGCACACGAAAAATTTATAACATTAATCGAGGACAGAGATCCTCAAAATTAAAGAAAAATTATGGCTGTAAAAATTAGATTACAGAGACACGGTAGAAAAGGTAGACCATTTTACCATATTGTTGTAGCTGACTCAAGAGTAAAGAGAGATGGTAAATTTATCGATAAAATCGGTACTTACAATCCAATTACAAATCCTGCGATCATCGAATTAGATATCGATAAAGCAGTTGAATGGTTAGATAAAGGAGCTCAACCTACCAATACAGCTCGTAACATCTTGTCTTATAAAGGTGCGATGTTAAAAAGACACTTAATGGGTGGTGTAGCTAAAGGTGCTTTTGACGAAGCAGAAGCTGAAAAGCGTTTCAATGCTTGGTTAGAGGACAAAGAAAACCAAATCGTTGCTAAGAAAGAAGGTTTAACTAAGAAGCAACAAGAAGAAAAAGCTGCTCAATTAGAGGCGGAAAGAAAAGTTGCTGAAGCTAGAAAAGCTGCTGAGGCTCCAGAAGAAGAAGTTGCTGCTGAAACAGAAGCTACTCCAGAGGCTGAAGAAACTGCACAATCTATCGACGATGTAGCTCAAGAAGCTTCAGAAGAAGGTAAAGAAGATTAATACATGCAACTAGAAGATTGTTACTTTCTTGGTACAATCACCAAAGCTCATGGCTATAAAGGTGAACTAAACGTACACCTAGACACGGATGAGCCTAATGCATATAGAAACTTGGAATCAATATTCATTGAAAGGAATGGATTATTGGTTCCATTTTTTTTGAAAAAAGCCAAACTTCACAAAGGAAATCACCTTCGAATTATTATTGAGGATTTTGATGAGCCAGAATCCCTGATTGGTAGAAGTATTTATTTGCCGCTCGAAAGCCTACCCAAATTAGATGATGATCAATTCTACTATCACGAGGTCAAAAACTATAGCATGCAAACGGAAGAAGGCATTGTAGTTGGAGAAATCATGAATGTTAGAGATACTACAGCTCAAGATTTATTTGAAATTAATTCACCCGATGGAAAGGAAATCCTTATTCCTGTTATCGATGAATTCATTGTTTCGGTCGATCACAACAAAAAAACCATCACAGTTAGACTACCGGATGGTTTATTAGACATTTTTTAGGATAAGATTATTCTATCCTCCACTTAATATTACAGCCTATACTAGGTTTTTGATCTGCTGAGATTTGTCGTCCTGCAATCAGAGCTTCTATAGCATCTCTCAAATCCTTACCCGTCGCTTGACCCTTTCCTGGTCTAGTGTCATCAAACTGACCTCTATACACCAATCGAAAATTCTTGTCAAACAAAAATATATCAGGTGTACATGCAGCATCATATGCTTTAGCAACCTCTTGGGTTTCGTCGTATAAATAAGGCATATTCAAGCTATATTCCTCAACAAATTCTTCCATTTTTTCAAAAGAATCTTCGGGTTTTATCTTGGGATCATTAGAGTTAATCAAAAAAGAACTAATTCCCTTCTGATTATAGTCTCCCACCATATAATTTAATTTTGGTAATATATGCAATACAAAAGGACAATGATTGCAACCAAAAATAATTAGAAGACCTTTGTCAACATTTACGTCTGCTAAACTAAAAGATCTATTTTCCTTAGCATCCATCAAATCGAAGTTAGGAGCTTTTGTGCCAAGCGGCATCATGTTTGAATAAGTGTCAGCCATAGTTATAAATTTTTAATATAGTAGCAATAACTACTCCAAGTTTCTGAGAAAAATACTAAGCTTTTGAAGCGCTGCTTCTGTCATTTTTAATGTAAAATCGTTACGATCTAAATGTGGGAAATTAAATTCAAAAACACGTTCCTTTTCTTTGCTGCTGATAGCTACAAAAGCAACGCCTGGTTCAACTCCATAGAAGTCATTGGAAGGACCCGCCACACCGGTTGAACTAATACCAATGTCACATTGGGTGTATTCTCTTGCTCCTTTAGCCATTTCTAACGCAACTTCAGCATTGGCAACGCCATTCTCATTCATAAGCTCTTTGGAGACATTAAGAAGACGTTCTTTGAGCTCGGGAGAGTAAGCAATAATTCCACCTTTAAAATATTGTGAACTCCCACTAATGCTGGTTAGCGCTGCTGCAATTTTACCAGATGTAAAGCTTTCAGCAGTTGAGATTGTTTTATTGTTTTTTAGTAATAGCTCACCCACTTTGGTTTCTATGGTCAATGCGTCTTGACTTAAAAAGTTTTCTTCTGGAATCGCAGAAATTAAATGCTCGGCAAATTCAGATAATTGTGCCTGCAATTTTTTTTGAACATCACCTTTCCCAGTCAATCTTAGTTTAATTTTATTACCTCGTGGCAAATAAGCTAATTTAATATTATTCGGAAGTCGTTGTTCGTAATCTCGAAGTACTTCGGCTAACTCACTTTCTGGGATATTTAGGGTTTGAACAAATTCATGCTCAATAAAAGTTGGTTCATACTTCTTCAAAAGACGAGGTAGGATTTCACTTTTCATAAGATACTTCATCTCCAAAGGAACTCCAGGAAGACTAATCAATAGTTTTCGACCATACTCAGCCCATAACCCAGGTGCAGTACCCACTTTGTTTCTTATGGGAATTGTGCCAACTGGAACCAATGCTTGATTCTTGTTTAGAGAGTTCATAGGACGCTTCAATGTTTTTTGAAAATATTCTTCTGTCCATCTCAATGCCTGCGCATGCATCTCCAAAGGCTGGTTTAGTATTTCTGATAAAACGTATTTGGTTCTATCATCTCTAGTGGGACCCAAGCCTCCCGTGGTTAAGATAATATCTGCTGTGGAGCTGTGGATTTCATCTTTTATATCTTCTCTTTTATCTTGTATCGCAGAAATCTGAATTAAATCAATACTGATGTTACTAAATTCCTTTGCCAAATAGTGGGAATTAGTGTCCATCGTATGACCATATAAAATTTCATCACCGATGATAATTACATGAGCTGTTGTGTTTTTCTTCATACTTCTAATTTACGCCTATCTCCTGAGATTTAAAAACAAAAAGTTTCTAGATATTCAAAAAAGATCAAAGTGTAAATTAAAAAGCTCTAGAGAATAGCTGATTCTATCCTGGTAAAATCATCTTAGGGAAGAATGATCACTGCCTAAATGGTAATATAATTATTCAATATGCTTAGCTGCTTTGTAGCTGGATCTTACTAAGGGAGAGCTTTCGACATGTCTGAACCCAAGACCTTTTGCAAACACTTGAAATTCTTTAAACTCCTCTGGTGTAATAAACTTTTTAACAGGTAGATGCTTTTTACTTGGTTGTAAATATTGGCCAATTGTAATGATATCTACGCCTGCATTTCTGATGTCTTCAATAGTTTCAAAAACCTCATCGATTTCTTCTCCTAAACCTAGCATCAAGCCGGTCTTAGTTCTACGCTGACCTTGATCCTTAAGATATTTTAATACATCTAAACTACGTTCGTATTTCGCTTGAATTCTTACTTCTCTTGTCAAGCGCTTAACGGTTTCCATATTATGAGAAATCACCTCTGGTGAAACTTCAAGCAGACGATCGATATGTTGATGAATCCCTTGAAAATCTGGAATCAAAGTTTCCATCGTCGTACCAGGACTAATTCTACGAACCGCGTTCACAGTTTCAGCCCAGATAAAAGAACCCATGTCTTTGATATCGTCTCTATCTACTGAAGTTAAAACAGCATGTTTAATCTGCATTAATCTAATAGAATTCGCCACTTTCTCCGGTTCAGTGTAGTCTACTGCTAAAGGACGACCGGTTTTAACACCACAAAAACCACAAGAGCGTGTACAGATATTACCCAATATCATGAAAGTAGCTGTACCATCTCCCCAACATTCGCCCATGTTTGGGCACGAACCACTTTGGCAGATAGTGTTGAGTTCGTATTTATCTACTAAACCTCTCAACTCACGATACTTCTTGCCTGTAGGTAGCTTTACGCGTAACCATTTTGGCTTTGGAAGTGGAGTATTTGCTTCTTTTGGAGCTGTTTTAATACTTGTTGACATAGTAAAATAATCAGCTTCAAAGTTAAGAAATCTTGTAGACAAGCTATAATTTAAGCTAATAGATCCTCAATCAATTTATTTAGTTCAATGTCAAGTAATTGTATCTTTTTTTTACTGATACCTACAGAAACTTGCTGAACACGAATGCTGGAATTTTCGCTTTTAGTGCCTTTTAAAAGTGGAAAACAAGATGTTTTTGTTTTATAAACTTCATAAGTAAACCTTGAAGCAATTTTGGGGTGAGGTAGAAGCAGCACCCACCAGTCGAGATCATTTATGTAGTAAAGATTTTTCATCAAATGAAAGATAAAATTAAAACCCTTAATAATCTAATTATTAAGGGTTTTGTAGAGGTTCCGAGCGGATTCGAACCGCTGTACCAGGTTTTGCAGACCTATGCCTAGCCGCTCGGCCACGGAACCGTTTGTGAGCATAAGGAGGGCAAATTTAATCAATAAGTTTTGAAGTTACAAGTAAGAACTCAAAATTTACTGTTTTCCTTTGCCTTGTTTGAATAAAAACTCTTTCTCAGAGGCAGTTAGACTACTATATCCAGACCTTGAAATCTTTTCTAATATTCGATTTGTCTTATCTTCATTCTTCTTTTTCCAGTCTGCGTAGTCGTAATCATCTCTTGGTGGTTTTTCATCTGTATTAAAGGTAGATTTCCGTGGATTCTTCTTAAATAAATTACTCAATTTATCTTGTAAATCAGAGAGGATCGTGTTACCCTTTTCAAACTTCTTCATATAAAAATATCCAAACAAAGCACCTCCAACATGCGAAATATTGCCTCCTAAATTTTCAGCACTCATAATGAAGCCAAAAGCAATAAATCCGATGGCAACGTGAAGTAATTTAATGGGTTGAGAAAAGAATAATAATCTAACTTTCAAGTCTGGTTGATAAGCTACCATGGCAAATAAAACCGAATAAATGGCCGCTGAGGCCCCCATCAATATGCTTTTCTCGTTTAACAATAAACTAAAAAGCATAAATAGAATTCCACCACTAATACCACCTAAGAAATAAAATTTTGCAAAAGCTTTATCACCAAAATAACGATAAAAGAACTCTCCCATAATGTACAACATAATCATGTTGAACAGTAAATGAAAAAACCCATTATGTAAAAACATATAAGTTATAATTGTCCAAGGCTGCTTTGGTAAAACTTCAAAATTAGCATTGAGACTAAAATGCTCTATAATATTGAAAGAAGTAATCGAGCCTAATAGAGCAACTACAATGTATACGATTACATTGATGTAAATTAATTTCATGGCCAAATGACCATCTTTGTATCTTCTTTTTAAATCGGCTAAGAATTCTTGCATTAATTCAAACTTGTTTTTTTCCAGTATCTAATCATGATAAACCCTAGCAAAGCCCCACCCAAATGTGCATAATGTGCCACATTGTCGCCTGGATGAGCTTGAACAGCTAAGTAAAGTTCAATAATAATATAAATAGGAATAAAATATTTAGCTTTTAATGGAATCGGAGGGAAAATTAACATTAAAATAGCATTTGGGAACATCATCCCGAAGGCTACTAACACACCAAATATAGCTCCCGAAGCACCTACCATAGGAATGGAGTAACCTAAGAAAAGATCTTGGTTGGCGGTAGAAGCTCCTGTATTATGAGCTTGAAGCCAAGTATTATAATTGTTATTAATTTGATCAGATGTACTTCCACCTAAAACTTCTAATTTTGCAAATTGGTTCACTGATTCAATTAATCCTTGATTGGTTACCGCATCTTTAAACTCGTTCATAGAGAAGTAATTGGTGAGGTTGAATAGAGCAAAAGCTCCCAAACCTGCTACGAAATAAAGGATGATATATCTTTTTTCACCCAGGGCTTTCTCTACAGCGCTACCAAACATCCACAGCGCAAACATGTTAAAGAAAAAGTGAATAGTATCACCATGCATAAACATGTGACTTATAATTTGATAACTTTTAAAATTAACTGACTCTGGATAAAATGCACCGAAGAATACATCTAAATTATAACCCGTTGCACCAAAAACGAATTTGGCTAAAAAGAATAATGCATTTATAATCAGCAAGTTCTTTGTAATGGTTGGTATATTTTGAAACATAGAATTTTAGTTATTAAAGACCTGTAAATTAGTCTAATTGCTTTTTGATATCCTGCAAAGTAAAGGATTTATAAATTACTTTTCCAAAGGGCGTATAATTAAACTGCTCTAGTGCAAATAGTTGTTGCACCAGATCGTGTAGCTTTTCACGTGTAATGGGCGTTCCCTTTCTTATCGCCGCCGCCTTGGCCATGAATCTAGCTAGGATAGAACTGTATTCAACCTTCTCAATGTCTAAATATGCAGATAAAAAATCTGTGAATAATGGAGTTATCATGTCGGATTGTAAATCTCCTGGAATAGCTTTAATTCTTAAGAATTCTTCCTCAATTTCTAAGTCAAAACCGAATGAAATCCAATATTGCTCTGCGTCTTTTACTTTTAAGGATTCATTTTTTGATAAATCTATTTCAATCGGAAATAGGAGTTGCTGACTCAAAATATTGCCCTTGCTTTTTCTTATAAATGACTGATATAAAATACTCTGGTGCGCTCTGTGTTGATCTATTATGATAAGTTCTCCTGCATACTCTGTGATAATGTAGGCGTTTTGCCATTGCATCAACTGTTGGGTTATAGACTCTTCTTTTTCTGGAAAGAAAGCCTGAGTTGGTTCGGGCTCTTTTTCTAATTCATAATAACTATAGGATCCACCTGGCTTTGGAGATGGTTTAGAAGGAATATAAGTTGTCCTTGGCTGTGTTTGAAAAGGATTATAATTTCTATCCACATTTATCTGCGGGGCTTTTATTTCCTTTTGTTTATTCGCAATGGGTAAATCCCAATCAGGTTGATCGAAATTTATAGTTGGAGTTACTTGAAACTGTCCTAAAGCGTGTTTTGTTGCCGCTCTAAGTTGAGCATAAATAGCTGCTTCCTCTACAAATTTAATTTCTGTCTTACTTGGGTGAATATTAATATCAATATTTTCTGGATCGATTTCCATGAAAATAAAATAAGTAGGATGCTCCCCTGCAGCAATTAAATTATCAAAAGCATTTTGAATGGCTTTATGCATATATCCACTCCTAATAAACCTATGGTTTACAAAGAAAAACTGCTCACCACGAGATTTCTTTGCGGTGCTTGGTTTTCCAATAAATCCTGATAACTTAACGATATCAGTTGCTTCTGAAATGGGTATTAATTGACCTTCTAGTTTTTTGCCAAAAACATGTAAGATCCTCTGTGCTAAATGAGTTCCATTAAGTCTGAAAATCTCATTATCATTATGGATTAAACTAAAATCAATATCTTCGTGAGATAGAGCTACACGATGAAACTCGTCCATAATATGACGAAACTCTACTTGGTTTGATTTCAGGAAATTTCTTCTTGCGGGTACATTAAAGAAAAGATTATTTACCGTTATCATCGTTCCGGTTGGCGTCACGGTAGCTTCTTGTGCTTTAACTTCTCCACCATGTATTCTCAATAAATGCCCAACTTCCTCATTCTCTTGCTTGGTTTTTAATTCAACTTGCGCTACTGCAGCGATCGAAGCCAAAGCCTCTCCACGAAAACCTTTGGTGTGGATGTGGAAAATATCATCTGTAGTAGAAATTTTAGAGGTTGCATGTCGCTCAAAAGCCATACGCGCATCAGTAACCGACATTCCGCTACCGTTGTCGATCACCTGAATAGATTGGCGGCCGGCCTCTTTTACAATTAATTGAATTGAAGTTGCCTTAGCGTCGATGGCATTTTCTAGTAATTCTTTTACCACAGACGCAGGTCGTTGTACTACCTCACCCGCAGCAATTTGGTTAGCTACATGGTCAGGCAATAATCGAATCACATCACTCATTCGCTAAAAATATTGGTAAAGTTGGGGTTGGTAATAATCCAGATAATAGCAAGCAAAAGCATGAGTGCTACCAAAATTATCATGGTATTAAATTGAGGCGAAGCTTTACTTCTTTTGGGACGAACTCTATAACTCGAAAAGTCAATACGCTTTTCGTTATCTATTTCTTGATTGCCCTTCATTTTCTTTTTTCTAACATAATTTTGCGCAAACTTACCATCGCCAATTCGATTGTAAATCAAGTCGTTATTCTCCTTGTCATAATAACGAGGAATATAATTAAACTTGCGCGTTGTATGTCCTTTAAAAAGTTTGCTCATATCCCAACAAAGATATGAATTTTAGATGAGTTGACTTGAACTTTGCATAGGCTTGCATCTTATTTTAAAATTAAAGGAATTCTTAAGTTTTGATTTAATCTTATGATATGGGGTAAATAGGACTTGAATTTGCAGTAATTTTATACTTGAAAGTAAAAATGAACCTAGTTCAAAGCAGGATGATGAAATTTAATTTTGGTGCTAAAAAACCATTGGGGATAGATGATCTTAAAGATAAATATGCTCAAACTCCTTCTCAGTTTTTAAAGATGAATGATATGGAGGTACATTATCGCGATGAAGGTATTGCAGATGAAAAAGCTCCTTTGGTATTGCTACATGGGTTTGGCGCTCATCTTTATACTTTTAATTCGTGGGTAGAAAGATTGAGTAATGAGTATAGAATCATTCGTTTGGATTTACCAGGATTTGGTCTTACGGGAGCATTTCCAGATGCTGATTATAGCACAAAGCGATATACGAGTTTTTTGAAGCATTTTTTGGACAAGCTTGGAGTGGAAAAATGCATTATGGGAGGTAATTCAATGGGTGGCAACATTGCATGGAATTTTGCTTTAGATTATCCAGACATGGTAAATAAGTTAATTTTAATTAATGCAGCAGGTTTTAAAATTACAAATAAGAAGCTTCTCTTTTTGACCCAATTGGCAAGAATTCCAAAAATCGATTATATGATAAGAAATTACGCTCCCAGCTCGCTGTTTAAACGAACAATGGAAGAAGTTTATGCTAATACAAACCGAATTCATTCTAAAATGGTTGATCGATATATTGATTTAATTAAACGAGAAGGTAATACCAAAGCTATGGTAGATATCAGTAGAACGATGGAGTTTGTCAAAGATAAAGTTGACCCTAGAATTGGAGAAATTTCGAACATTAAACAACCAACTTTAATCCTTTGGGGGCAGCATGATAACGTATTACCTGTAGAGGACGCCCAACAGTTTTATGAAAATACGCCTAATAGTAAATTGGTGATTTTTGATGAGGCTGGTCATGTGCCGATGGAAGAAATCCCGAAGACAAGTCTTGTGCCTCTTAAGAAGTTTTTATCTGAATAAGGATTTAAATCTAAACCAAAAAAAACTGCTACAAATAAGCTTTGTAGCAGTACGTTATATTAAGTCTGGCTTAAATTATTGCAACTTTGTTAATTGATCTTCAATCATTGAAATTTTTTCTAGTGCATCACTTTCTTTTTTGCGTTCAGCATCAACAACGGCATCTGGCGCACCATTAACAAACTTTTCGTTACCTAGTTTTTTGCGAACTGAATTTAAAAAACCTTCTATATATTTTTTCTCATCCATTAATTTTTCGATTTCGGCCTCGGTATCGATAAAACCTTCTAATGGAATAGCGTATTCTTGTGTTCCAACGCGGAAAGATTGAGCATTCTCAGGAACATCCGATGAGATGTTTAATTTTACATTTCCTAATTTTTCAATAATTTCCGAAAAGAAAGTTTCGTCACTATCTGTAAATAAATCTAAAACCTCTTTGTTAGGAATATTTTTCTCATTTCTGATATTTCTAATCCCTGAAACCACATCTGTTGAAATATTGAACTTCTCTAAAATAGCTGAATTAACTTCTTTAGCTTTAGGATAATCAGCAACAATCAAAGCATCTTTTGCATTTCTATCTTCCATTAATTGCCAAATTTCTTCTGTAATGAAAGGCATGTAAGGATGTAACAATTTAATCAGATTTTCTAAGAATTCTGTAGCTTGTTTCTGTGTAGCTGCAGGAATAGGCTGTTGATATGCGGGTTTAATGGCTTCTAAATAAGTGGAGCAGTAATCATCCCAAATTAATTTATACAAGCTCATCAATGCATCAGAAATACGGAACTTATCTAAATTAGCTTCCATGTCTGCAATGGTTTCGTTCATTTTAGAATCGAACCATTGATTGGCAGTAGCTGCAGCTTTTTCTTGCTCAAGATCTGCTGTTTCCCATCCTTGAGTTAAACGGAAAGCATTCCAGATTTTATTGGCAAAATTTCTTCCTTGTAAGCATAAATCTTCATCAAATAACAAATCATTACCCGCAGAAGAACTTAACATTAAGCCAACACGAACACCATCAGCACCGTACTTGTTCATTAATTCAATCGGATCTGGTGAGTTTCCTAGAGACTTAGACATTTTTCTTCTCTGTTTATCTCTCACAATTCCAGTGAAATAAACGTTAGAGAATGGTTTTTCATCTCTCAATTCGTAACCTGCCATCACCATTCGAGCAACCCAAAAGAAAATAATATCTGGACCCGTAACCAAATCTTGGGTAGGGTAATAATAGTTAATTTCTTTATTATCAGGCTCTATTACTCCATTGAAAACAGAGATAGGCCACAACCAAGAAGAAAACCAAGTATCTAAAACATCATCTTCTTGACGTAAATCTTCTAGACTTAGATCTTTACCAGATTTTTCTTGAGCTAATTTTAAAGCTTCTTCTTGAGAAGTTGCAACCACAAAATCTTCCATTCCTTCGCCGTAGAAATAGGCAGGTATTCTATGTCCCCAATACAACTGACGAGAAATATTCCAGTCGAATGTATTTTCTAACCAGTGATTCCAAGTGTTTTTATATTTTTCTGGATATAAATTGATTTCTTTATCAGCAATAGCTTTCAAAGCTGGCTTGGTAATTTCATCCATTTTCAGGAACCACTGTACTGATAATTTAGGTTCAATAACTTCACCTGTTCTTTCGGAGGTTCCAACTTTATTTTTATAATCTTCAACCTTTGCTAAGTATCCTTTTTCTTCTAATTCCTTAGAAAACTCTTTACGAACAACGAATCTATTTTTTCCTTGATAGTGTAGCCCATGTTCATTTAAATTTGCATCATCATCAAGCACGTCAATGATCTCTAAATCATGTCTTTTCCCGATTTCGTAGTCATTTACATCATGTGCAGGGGTGATTTTTAAAGCACCCGTACCGAATTCCATATCCACATAATCATCTTGAATGATTGGAATAGATCTTCCTACGATAGGGACAACTACATTTTTACCATGATATTTTGTAAAACGCTCATCATTTGGGTTGACACAAATAGCTGTATCTCCTAAAATAGTTTCAGGTCGTGTAGTTGCAATAGTGATAAACTCTCCTTCGTTGCCTTCGACAGGGTAGTTGACATAGTATAATTTACCGGCTTGTTCTATATGATTTACTTCTTCATCTGAGATGTTGGTTTTAGCCTGTGGATCCCAGTTAATCATTCTAAAGCCGCGATAAATCTGCCCTTTATTATACAGATCCACAAAAACTTTAATGACAGAAGCAGATAAATCTTCGTCTAAAGTAAATTTGGTTCTGTCCCAGTCACAAGAAGCACCTAGTTTCTTAAGTTGTTCTAAAATTACTCCACCATGCTCGTGTGTCCATTCCCACGCATGGTCCATGAACTCTTCTCTTGTTAAGTCTGCCTTAGTAATACCTTTCTCTTTAAGTCTTTGTACAACTTTTGCTTCAGTCGCAATAGAAGCATGGTCGGTTCCTGGCACCCAACAAGCATTAAAACCTGACATTCTGGCTTTTCTAATAAGAATATCCTGAATGGTATTATTTAACATGTGCCCCATATGTAGTACACCTGTAACGTTGGGAGGTGGAATTACAATCGTATAAGATGGACGATCATCGGGCTCTGAATGAAAGAAACCATTGTCCTGCCAGAAGTTATACCATTTTTCTTCGGTAATCTTAGGGTTGTACTTAGAAGGAATATTCATAGATTGGTATGTATTTTGAATAACTTTGTCATAAGTTGCAAAAGTAAGATAAGTTAGATTTAAAAAAAATTTCTTTAAATTTGAATATCTTTAAAAATAATTGAAAATAAATATTATGAAAAAATTATTCTATTCCCTAGTATTCACGCTTGTGGCATTTGTTGGATTACAAGCACAAGAGATTGCATTTGAGCAAGAAGTTATTGACTATGGAGACATAACAAAGGGAGCAGATGGAGCTAGATCTTATACATTTAAAAACTCTGGTGATAAGCCATTGGTAATTAGATTAGTTAAGCCATCTTGTGGATGTACCGTTGCAGAATATCCTAAAGAGCCTATTGCTCCTGGTGGATCTGGAACTATTAAAGTTGGTTATGACACAAAACGTGTTGGACCATTTAACAAAACAATCGAAGTTCATTCTAACGCACAAGAAAACGGACGCAAGATTGTAAGAATTAAAGGTAGAGTTGTAGAGCAACTATAAGCTAAAACGGCTCTGTTAAATAAAAAGATTTAGAAAGCTTTTGACCGTCTCTTAACAAAGAGACGGTTATTTTTTTGCCTGGTTTGGAGGAGAAAAGTTTATTTACCATACCTAATTCTCCTTGCTTGATATCGTTACCATTAATTGAAACCAATAAATCTCCTTTTTTTAAACCGCTATGATATGCAGGCGAATTGGGTCTAATGGATACTATTTCTAAAAATGGTAATGGAACAAAAGGTTTTTCTAACTTAAGACCGCTCATATCATAATGAAAAGCATTTTTGAAGTTAAGGTTCGGTCTCAGATATAGAAGTTGATTTTTGTAATCAAAGATTAAATTAAAGCGTTTTAGAATTTCTCCGCCAATACTGCCATTTCTACTTTCATGTGAAATGGCATAAGCAAGAGATGCACTATCTGGAAAACTAGTTGTTGGGCGATTAAACCTATACTCCCCGAGCTCTATATAGTCTGTTTTACTTCTATGTCCCGTTATGGGTCCATTGATTCCATAACCTAGCGTATCTTGATAGTTTTTAGCTGGTAATGGGATATGAGGCTGAGATTGTTCAAACCACCAAACGGCGTCCCAACCACCCGTATCGACCAATAAGTTAGCTTCTTCAACCTGATAGGATTTATATCCCACTTTGACCTTTATATATGGCTTTCTTTCATGAAAAGTTAATGGAAAAGACTTATGCTTACTTATTTTACGTTTCTTCTTATCGTAAAAAAAATTGTGCTTATAAAATTTTAATTTCCTAGAGGTATAGTTTATCTCAACCACAAAATCTTTTAAAACGTCGTAACCGACAACGCCATGTACCGGTGTGCCTAGAAATTTCTGTAAATTGATAGGCGAATCAATGATAAGAATTAGATTGGTGTCCTCCTTTATGGCTTTTCCTACTTTTAGATGATTGAATCGAGAATCATAGGCATCTATCCTATAACCATGGCCCAGCCCGCCAATGCTAATGTTTTTTCCTTTTTTAATGGTGAGCTCATCCAAGCCTGCCGTCTCTAGAATTAGGGTAAAAGGAGATCCGCTATCCAAGATCATGTTCATAGCGGTAGATTCATTGAGAACAACTGGGAAGATGATTAGATTATTAATTTCAGTGAAAGGAACCGTGAAGCAATTTTTCTTTGATTGAAAATCACTCGTAATTTGGCTGTAGTTGAGTATCCCTATAAAAAGAAAGACATAAAAAAACTTCAATCCATTACCGATCATGTATTAAAGGTAAAGAATTGAAGTGATAAAAACGTGAAAGATTTAATTTTTAATTCTTATTTCCACGAATTTTTTCTTGAATTTTATCTACAATATATGGAGTCGCAATAGCAACACCCGTTGTTAATAATAATTTAGGGATTGGGCCTAATTTAAATCTAGTAACAGCTGTACTCGCAACAATCGTTAGAATAGCCTTCACACCCTCGTCCATAAGCTCATTACGTCCTGATTCGGACTTGTCAAAAAGAGCAACTGGATTTGCATCACCCGCGGTGTATTTCCCAAGAAGTTGTTTGACATTATCAAAAGGATTTTCAAAACCTCCTTCCAACTCTTGTTTCAATTGTTCTTTTCTCGCTCTTAGCTCGTTTAAAGTATTTATTTTAGTATTCGCCATAATTAGTCATCGTTATTGTCTGCCATAGAAGCAGCGATTGAGATATTTAAGATTAAATTCTGTATTGGTTTTTTTAATACAACTAAAAGTACAATCAACAATAGATATATTCCAGTTACTATCAAAAAACCATTTCCTCTTCCATATAATTCACCTAAATAAAACGCTCCTGTAAAGCTTAATAGCAAAACAAAAAACATTGCAAACATGGTTATTAATAGAAGATAAACTATCCGTGATACTACACGACCAACAGCCTCGATTCCTTCAAGTTTCACCAAGGCTATTTGGTCCTGTACGTAAGTTTTGATTGAGTTAATTCCTAACATAGTTAAGGTATATAATTATACTCCTAACTCTTCCTCAACATCTCTCAATTGAGCTTCTGTACGTTTAAGCTTGTCTTCAAGATCTGCTTTGGTTTGTTTAGCTTTATCGCTAAAATCACTAGCATATTTCTCAATTTCTTCTTTCAACTTTTCAGCCTCATCAGTTAATCGGTCTCTTGTTTCTTTTCCGCTTTGTGGTGCTAATAATAAGGCAGCTACTGCCCCAGCTAATGCGCCTACAAAAAGACTTCCTAGGATTGCTCCAGTTTCATTGTATCTACTCATAATAATTATTTTTTTTAATGTTGGTTAACTAGTTTTAATATTTTCTTTGTTTAAATTTACAAAAACAATACCATATTTCTTACTTTTACCGAAGAATATTTTTTTATGCCGAAATTATCAAATAAAGCAAAGCAAATGCCTGCATCTCCAATCAGAAAGTTGATGCCAAGTGCGGATATTGCCATGCAGAAAGGGTTAAATGTTTATCACCTGAATATTGGGCAACCCGATATACCTAGTCCTATCCAATCTATTGATGCTATGCACGAATGGAATATTCCCGTTTTGGCTTATACGCGCTCAGAAGGAACACTAGAATATCGTGAAGCTTTGACTGAATATTACCATGGAAAAGGTTTTTCTGATTTAACCCCAAGTAATTTTATGGTTACCAATGGGGGTTCTGAAGCATTGTTGTTTACATTAAGCTTAATCGCTAATGCGGGAGATGAAATCATTATTCCAGAACCTTTTTATGCCAATTATAATGGATTTTCTGTACAAACCGATGTTAATGTAGTTCCCATTTCTGCTTCTATCGAAAATGGTTTTGCATTACCAGATATTGCTGATTTCGAGGAAAAGATTTCAGATAAAACCAGAGCCATTGTTATTTGTCATCCCGGAAATCCAACGGGTTATTTGTATTCCAAAGAAGAATTAGATAAACTTCGTGATTTAGTGCTTAAACATGATTTATATTTGATTTCAGATGAGGTTTATCGTGAGTTTACCTACGACGAGAATCATATTTCTGTTTTAGCCTATCCAGATTTAGCTCAACATGCAATCATTATTGATTCAGAGTCTAAGCGTTTCAGTATGTGCGGAATTCGTTTGGGCGCTATGATCAGTAGAAATCAAGAGCTTTTGGCTGCAGCAATGAAGTTTGCACAAGCTCGTTTGAGTCCAGTTTTGGTGAGTCAAATTATTGCAACAGCCGCGCATAGGGAATCTGCTGGATATTTAATGCAAGCAAAAGCAGAGTATTCGCAGAGAAGGAATTTTATTGTTGATGCGCTAAATCGTATTGAAGGTGTATTTGTACCAAAGCCTAAGGGTGCGTTTTATTGTGTTGCTAAACTTCCGGTTGATAATGCAGAGGATTTTGCTAAATGGATGTTAGAGGAATTTGAATACAATGGCGAAACTGTGATGGTTGCTCCAAACACAGGTTTCTATTCTACTTCAAATTCTGGTTTAGATGAAGTAAGAATCGCCTATGTGTTGGAAATATCAGAATTAGACAAAGCCGTCAAAATTCTAGAAAAGGGTTTAAAGGCTTATAAGACAAGATAAATTACAGTACATTAATTATTCGAGATGATCGAAACACAAACTAATTTTTCTCTTAGAGACTTCAACACCATGCAAGTGGAGGTGCAGTCAAGTTTTTTTATAGAAATTAATTCCATAAATGACTTGAAAGAATTATTAGTTAAAAAAGATTACCAAACACCTTTATATATATTAGGTGGAGGAAGTAATGTTGTATTTCTTAAAGATTTTGAAGGAACTATACTTTACATCAATATGTTAGGTAGAGAAGTGATTCGAGAGAATGATTCGCATGTTTGGATAAAAGCTAATGCGGGCGAGAATTGGCATGAATTCGTGATGTACACACTTGAAAATGACTTTGGTGGATTAGAGAATTTATCTTTAATCCCTGGGAAAGTTGGAGCTTCACCTATGCAGAATATTGGTGCTTATGGTGTTGAGGTCAAAGATGTATTCGTAGAACTCGAAGCGATCGAAATTGCTACAGGGGAATTAAAAACATTTTCTCATGAGGAGTGTAAATTCGGCTATAGAGAGTCAGTTTTTAAAAATGATTTAAAAGAACAATATATAATTACGTCTGTTACTTTTAGGTTAACTAAAAATGCACATGTGATTAAAACTTCTTATGGTGTTATTCAATCTCAGTTAGCAGATATGGGAATTGAAGAGCCTAGCATTCAAGAAGTGAGTCAAGCTGTGATTGCCATTAGAGAAAGTAAATTGCCTAATCCAAAGGATATTCCAAATACAGGATCATTTTTTAAGAACCCCAGCATATTAAATGAAGAGTATATGCTTCTTCAAAGAGATTTTAGTGATATTCCGGGTTATCCACTAGAGGATGGACGAACTAAAGTTCCGGCGGGTTGGTTGATAGAAAAATCGGGATGGAAGGGTTTTAGGAATGATAAGGTAGGAGTGCACGAGAGACAGGCATTGGTTTTAATTAACCATAGTAATGGTTCGGGCAAGGATGTGTATGATTTATCAGAACAAATTCTGAGAGATGTTGAAAAGAAATTTGGCATAGAGTTAGAGCGAGAAGTAAACATAATCCCATAATCATGAAAATTCAATATTTATTATCTCTAGTTGCTATGTTTTTTGTTCTTACGTCTTGTGGTACAGCTAATGTTGCTACAGACTACGATAGAAGCGTAGATTTTTCTCAATATAAAACGTATAATTTTTATACTAATATTCAGTGGGGTAAAACGAATGGATTAGATCAGACTAGGATTTTGAATGCGATTGAGCATGAATTAAATTCCAAAGGAATGTCTAAGGTAGAAGCGCCAGATTTATTGATAGATATAAAAACCCAAGAGAATGAAGTTAAGCGTAATGCGGGAAATATTGGAATTGGTTCTGGTAATTATGGTAGACGTGGTGGTGTAGGTGTTTCGGTTGGAATTCCGATTTCCAGAAAACGTCTTCATAAAAATTATATTTTAGAAATGGTGGATTCCAAAACTAATAACCTCGTTTGGCAAGGTGTTTTTGAAAAAGATATTTCACCGAATGCAGACAATACAGAAGTAATTTCAACGGCTATGAATAAGCTTTTGAATAAATATCCTCCCCAAAATAAATAAAACCAAAAAGAGCGAAGTAAATCACTTCGCTCTTTTCTTTATGGTTTAAATCTAACTATTTTAAAATCTATGGAATGTTAAGATACTTATGCGTTTGTAAACTAACTTTCCATTTTGGATTGGCTAAAATATAGTCTACAATTTTAGGCATCATAACTTCTCTTTTACTCCATTCTGGCTGTAAATACAATTCACATGAATCAGAAACTTGAGCTGCAAACTTTTCTGCAAAGTCAAAATCACTGTTATTAAAGATAATGCACTTTAATTCATGTGCCTTGGCTATAACTTCAGGTTTGGGATGCATCGTTTTCTTAGGTGAAAGGCAAATCCAATCTAATTGCCCGCTTAAAGGATAAGCTCCAGAAGTTTCGATATGAATGCTACAACCTTTTTCTTTTAACTTAGAGGTGATATAATCTAAATTCCAAGTCAATGGTTCACCACCTGTTAGAACAACCGTTTTAGTATACTTAGTTACTTCTCCTATTAAATCATCAACCTCTGTGAGTGGATGTCTTCCTGCTTCCCAACTTTCTTTTACGTCACACCAATGGCAACCCACGTCACAACCACCTATTCTTATAAAATAGGATGCAACGCCAGTATGCGCACCTTCACCTTGCAAAGTGTAAAAATGCTCCATAATGGGTAACAAAGTCCCTTCATTCATTCGTTTTTTCTGCTCCTCACTTAGGGATTGTGTCATAAAATTAATCTTCTTTATTTAAATAATTTCGCTTGTAAGCTTGTAATGTGTTCTTTAATAACATGGCTCTCGTCATTGGGCCTACTCCACCGGGTACGGGTGTTATATAGGATGCTTTCTTTTTTACGTTGTCGAAGTCGACATCGCCAATTAATTTAAATTCACTTTTTGAAGTATTGTCTTCTACTCGATTGATTCCTACATCTACAATAACTGCACCATCGCTCACCATATCAGCCGTTAAGAAGTTAGCAACACCTAATGCAACGATAATAATATCAGCGTTGAGAGTGAATTCTTTTATATTTTCTGTTCTACTATGGCACAGTGTAACCGTAGCATTTCCTGGATTACCTTTTTGGCTTAACAAAATACTTATCGGTCTACCAACAATATTACTTCTACCTAAAACCACAACATTTTTACCATTGGTATCAATGTCGTAACGATCTAGCATTTCCATAATTCCGTATGGAGTTGCTGGTAAGTAGGTGGGTAAATCCAAAACCATTTTACCCAAGTTGGTTGGGTGGAAACCATCAGCGTCTTTAATAGGATCTATCGCTTGAATAATTTTGTTTTCATTAATATGTTTAGGTAATGGTAATTGAACAATATATCCATCTAAATCCTCTTGGCGATTAAGCTCATCAATCAATATCAATAAGTCGTTTTCGCTAACATCATCGTCTAATTCATGCAAAGTTGACTTAAAACCAACCATTTTACAATCTTTGATTTTGTAGTTAACATAGCTTTGACTTGCGGGATTGCTACCCACCAAAACCGCAGCTAGGTGCGGAGAGCGATATCCATCTGCTACGTGTTTAGCTACATCAGTTTTAATTTCTTCTTTGATCTGTTTAGAAGTTTTGTTGCCGTCTAATAATTGCATGGAAGTAAAATTTTTGCAAAGATAAGGAGTTCGTTGATGAAAGATGAATATAACCAGATGAATTATATCTGATTTAAAGATTGAATTCAGGAGAGCATAACTTGTTTTATAATCTTAAAACTTCCTTATGATATCTGGAGCATAAGACCTAAATCTGTATATTTGTGTCTATGAAAAAATTGAATTGGCCATTTTTTGCTTTCAGCTTTGTTGTAGCCGTTGTTGTAATGTATATAGTTATGATTAGACAAGATGGAGCAACCCAAGAACAAGCCCTACTGAATGCATTTGGAGGTGGCGTAGGAATGGTGGTCGGCTTATTTATTTACTACAAGTATATTAAAAAAGATGATGACCATTATAACCTCGATGATTAGGATAAATTCACCTACCACTTTAGATTATTGAAAAACCTTCGATTTAATCTAATATTTATGCCTAAATTTGCGAAATAATTAAAAGGGGTGCTTTTGTTCGCAAAAGCTGAGATAATACTCTAGAACCTGGGCAGGTAATGCTGCCAAGGAATTTAAGTTTTTCGTTTTCGCCAACGATCGTACTCCTTTTCTAAACAATTAAATAATGTTGAAGAGGATTTTTTTATGTTCAATTCTTGGGGCAAGCACACTTGGCTTTGCACAAGAAGTAGAGGATTTAATGGAGAGCGATACGATTCAGCTATCAGCTGTTAAAGCCATGGCTGAGCTTCCAATTACAAGTGAAAAAATATCACAAAGAACGCTAAGAGAGGAAGGCTTAGGTCAGGATTTACCTATTTTATTAAAAAATGCCACTTCTGTGGTAAGTACATCTGATGCTGGAAACGGAATTGGATATACATCTATGCGTGTTCGTGGCATTGATCAGAATCAAATGAATATGACCTTTAATGGAGTTCCCGTTAATGATAGCGAATCACATGGAATTTTTTGGGTGAACTTTCCAGATGTAGCTTCTTCGGCGCAAGATGTATTAATCCAAAGAGGTGTTGGAACATCATCTAACGGTGCTGCAGCTTTTGGTGGTAGTGTAAACCTGGAAACGAATTCTAGAAAAAGTAACCCTTATGGTGAGTTAGAAGCTGCCTACGGAAGTTTTAATACTATGAAATATGGTTTAAACGCCGGAACTGGTGATTTCGGAGATGCTAAATTTAATGTTGATACTAGACTGAGTTATATCCAAACAGATGGTTATATCGATAGAGCTAGTAGTGATTTGTTTTCTGGGGCATTAAACGCTTATTATAGACCAAATAGTAAGACGGAATTTCAAATATTAAACCTGTTTGGAGCTCAAAAAACATATCAAGCTTGGTATGGAATAGATGGCCAAACTATGGAAAATGATAGAACGCATAACCCAGCGGGAGCTATCTATGATGAAAACTGGAATGTGGTTGACTATTATGATAATCAAACAGATAATTATGTTCAGAATCACCTACATACCTATTGGAGACAAAAATGGAATGACACTTGGCGTTCTACGACAACCATCCATTGGACTCGAGGAAAAGGATATTATCAAGAATATAAACAAGATGCTACTTTGTCGAACTATTGGATAGCATCAGAAGATGAAGCAGATGTGATTAGAAGACAATACTTGGATAATCATTTCTTTGGAGGAGTCTTTAATTTAGAAGCTAAAAATTTAAATGATTTTGATTTATATTTTGGAGCTGCATTAAATCACTATATCGGTGGACATTATGGAACCGTGGAAGATTTAGTTGATGCTGATGTTAATTTTTCCGAAGGGCACAGATATTATGAGAATGAGTCATTGAAAACTGAGTTTTCTAGCTATGCCAAAGCGAATTATAAAATGAACGACTTCGAGTTGTTTGGAGATGTGCAGTTAAGAACGATTAATTATGATGCAGATTATAAGAATGGGGGAGATAATTCATTTAAAGATTTTGTGCCTTATGACTTTTCTTGGACTTTCGTGAATCCTAAAGCCGGTATTACCTATAGAATGCCACAAAGTAGAATGTATTTAAGCTATGGTTTAACGCATAGAGAACCTACCCGTTCAGATATTTTAGCAAATGTGGATAAAGTAAAACTGGAGACTTTACATGACTTTGAACTAGGGTTTAGAACAAGAAATTGGTTGAACTTTGGAGTGAACGTATTCTATATGTATTACCTAGATCAATTGGTTTTGACTGGACAAATTGATGATGTTGGAAATCCAGTGAGAGAAAATGTTGGAGAAAGCTTCAGATCTGGAGTTGAATTAGATTTCAGCAAGCGCATGCTACAAAACAAAGTTAATTTATTTGGAAACTTCGCCTACAATCATAGCAGGAACTTAGATTATCAGTTGTTGAAAGATGATGGAACCATTGTAGATATGGGAAGCACAAAAATTGCTTATACACCAGAAATCGTAACCTCTTTTGGTTTGGATGTTTTCCCATTAGAGAATTTAAAATTAAATCTAACTAATAAATATGTTTCTGAGCAGTTCATTACTAATTTTGAGGCTCAAGATGGGGTTTTAGATTCGTATTATGTGGCTGATTTCTTAGCGAATTATAATTTAAAACTTAATAAAAACAATCTTAGTTTAACCTTAATGGTAAATAATATTTTCGATAAATTATATGTGAACAACGCATATTATTCTGGCGAACCATATTATTTCCCACAAGCTGGAAGAAACTTTATGATAGGAGCAAAGTTCGGATTTTAAGATGAGAATATCGATTTAAAACTAATCGATACTAAATCTGAATTTTAATTGAGGATGGTATGGGTACTTCAAGTTTTTGGAGTCCGCCATCCTCTTTTAGTTCGTGATGGTATGTGATTTTATCTTCGTTAGACTTATTGTAAGTGTCAATCTTCTTTTCTGCGACTAGCATACTCTTTACTAAGTTTGTATTATTTCGAGAATATTCTTGAGTGCTGTAAATACCATTATCCTCAATCATAATCGACACCATATTGTTATCTTTAGTAATATCGAGTGAAAGATATTTCTGACCTTTCTGTCTAAATAAACCTTTCCAAATAGAATTTTCTATAAATGGAATTAATACATGAGTTGGGATTTTTATCGATCTAAGGTTGATATCATCGCTGATATTTAGATTAAAATTGAGCGTATTATTTAAACGCATATTTTCTAGTTCAACATAGAGTTTGACGGTGCTGATTTCATCTTCAAGATCATTGGTTTCGAGCTCACTGCCTTTTAAATATTCCCGAACTAATTTTGCATATTTATTTAAAAAGTTAACAGCAGCTTCTTGGTTGTTCTCTACAATAAAAGTCTTAATTGAATTCAGAATATTAAAAATGAAATGGGAATTCATTTGCCCTTGTAAGGAATTGATTTTAAGCTTGCTTATCGTGTTTTCTAATTCTGTTTGATCTAATTGCAATCTTAGTTTTTCTCTCAATTGATTCTGTGTATAATTGAGCTTCTTTTCAATTAAAAGAGATTTAGAGTAAATTTTTTGTGTATAATATCCAATGCCTATTGCGAATAAGGTGGTTTCTATCAAAATACCAATATATAAATAAGATATTGGTTCGAATTCAATGCTGGGTTGTGGATAAAGAGTTAGATACAAAGCGCTAAGAGAAAATACGATATAAGATATCAAACCCGGGATATAAAAAGAAGTCATTGGCTCCTTCACCAATAGTGTTTTATAGATACCATACAGTATACCAACAACAATCATCGGAACGTGGATATAAGTAAAATAGTCAATATATAAATCTACATTAGAAGTGAAAAGAGTGTAAACGAACATCACACTTCCTAAGCCTAGGAGTATAGATGAATACTGTTTTATCGCTTGCTTTTGTTTAGGATAGTGCGTTAAGTAATTGACAAACGAAACACTAAACCATATATACGCGATATGATAAATAACTTGGATATACCAATTGAAAATCTTGGTAAAGGTATTTACAGGTATTTGAAAGGTGTAGCTATTTTTATCAAAAATATAGATGGAAAGAAGAAACAAATAGAGAGAATAAAATAAGAACAAGTTTCTTCTGGAAGTGAAAAACAATGCCATCGAAATACATCCATAAACAAATAAGACTGCCATGGTTATATGCCAAAGGAATATGTGTAGTTCAAAAACCAATTCTTATAAATATTTGCTTATAAATTCTGCCTTTCTACTTCTAGCCAAAGGAATGTTTATCTTTTCGTTTAAAACAATAAAGTTCTCATTCTTATAAAATGAGCTAATTTTTTGGACATTTATTATATATGATTTGTGCACTCTAAAGAAATATTTCTCTGGTAATTCTTGCTGCATCTCCTTAAGCTTAAATGTTAGAAGAATTTCTTTTCCGTCTTGCAGGTAAAGTTTAGAATAATTCCCATCACTCATTAAATACACAATTTCATCAGGTTTCATAAAATTAATTTTCCCATCAAAACTTATCTTCACCTTATCAGATTCATTTGAATTATATGCTTTAATGGTTTTTAAAGCCTCTGTGGTAACATGCGCATTTTGATTCGGTCCTATTCTTTTTTTAAGTTTTTCAATCGCCTTAATAAGATCTTCAGAATCTATAGGTTTTAATAAATAGTCCACCGCTTCTTTTTTAATTGCTTCTAATGCAAACTCACTATAGGCGGTGGTGAAAATAATTTCAAATTCTCTATCCGGAACGTTATTAATGAAGTCGAATCCATTCATTTCTGGCATTTCTATGTCCAAAAACACTAAATCTGGAGAAGGATGAGATTTCAAATATTCTAGAGCATCAAGAGCAGAATTAAAAGTTGATACAATAGTTAATTCTGGCAAATAATTTTCTATCTCCCAACGGAGTGCTTTGATAGCATTTACTTCGTCATCTATTATTATACAGCGCATTTTCAATTTTAATTAAATGTATTAAAAAATAAACCAAGTGTTCATTAAATTGTGTGAATGGTATAAAATCCGTTATAAACGGTAGGAATTAATGTATAAACGGTTCTACTTAGCATTCGAAAACTTTCCATTTTGGAACTTTAAAATTGGTTTTCTCAGCTTTAAATCTAAACAATTATTTGATTTAAAATTAAATTTCAATCTGCTAAAATGATAGATGAGGTTGATTATCGTTTAAATATAAAATTTATCAATAACAGATAATCATCTATTTCGTGCATTTCATACAATAAATCATGCATTTCATACAATTTTTGATCTATAAAGCACTATTTTTCCTCAATTTCGTAAGGAATAAGATTAATTAAATCAATGAGCATTGCCCAAGAAAACTATGATTAAACGATTATCGACTAACTAACCAACCTAAATCTTGGGCATATGTTCTTATTAAAAACTTACAAAATGAAACTTAAAATTATAATAACCCTTGCTTTATGTTTAGCAATTGCGTCACCAATGGATGCGCAAATTTGGAAGAAAGTAAAAAAAGCAGCCGAACGTGGTGTAGAGCGTACCCTAGAAAATAGAACTCAGAGAGAGGCTTCTGCAACTACAGACGAAGCGATAGATTCTGTTTTAGGAAAAAACAAATCTAAACAAAATAAGACGGCAAAGACCAATCAACAAAGTTCCAAAAAACCACCACAAAAAGGCGGAAGTCTAGAGGATACTTCCTTAAAAGAAGTGGGGGCTAATGAAGTTGAATTTGTTCGTGGAAGCCATATTATCTTTCAAGATGATTTTTCAAAAGATGCTATTGGCGATTTTCCAGCTAAATGGGATACCAATCTTGGTGGAGACGTTAAAAAATTATCCGGGTTTTCGGGGAAATGGTTAAAGGTCCCGGCTAAAAGTGTAATAAATTTAGAATTACCTAAACCCATGCCTGAAAATTACACCTTAGAAATGGATATAATTCTACCAAGCGATGTGCGATACGTTATTGCGGGGCTTGGGTTTAATGAAAATAAAAGTGGTTTCCATCATTCTATGCCTTCAACTGACGGCTTTGGTGTTATGTTCTATAGCCATAAACAGCAACCCACTTTTCAAGTTGGGAATAGCTCTACAGGCTGGATGAATACAGGTTATGTATATCCATTTGATAAAAAAGTCCATGTGGCAGTTCAGGTTAATAACAACGAGCGCGTGCGCGTTTATGTAGACGGAACCAAGGTTTCTGATATGCCAAAAGTATTCAAGCCGGAGTATTCTAATAATTTAATTATTAATGCGGCCACGCATGGCGACAGAGATTCTAATTATAACTATTTCTATTTCACTAATGTAGTAATTGCGGCCGGAGATACAGATAGAAGAAGTAGTATACAAAAGGAATTGTTAGAGAAAGGAAGTTTTTCTTCTAGCGATATATTATTTGCCACGGGATCGGATGACATAGAGTCATCGTTTAATTCGATTTTAAATGAAGTTGGTTCACTTATGCAAAACTCTTCTGAAGCTTGGAAGCTAACGATTATCGGTCATACGGATAGTGATGGTGATGCCAAGACAAACCAGAAATTATCTCTTGATAGAGCTAGTGCGGTAAAAAGATATTTAATTACACAATTCGATATTGAAGCTGACAGGATAGATGTAGTAGGAAAAGGAGAGTCAGAACCCATCGCCAGTAACTCAACTTCTATGGGAAAAGCAAAGAATAGAAGAGTAGAATTTAAAAAACAATAAAAATTAAACAAAATGGAAACACAAACAACTACAAAAACTAATAGTTCAATGCATATTATTGCCTACATTACTATTATAGGGCTGATTATTGCCTTTATTTCTAACAAGGATAAAGATGAGCTAACCACATACCATATCCGACAGTCGCTGGGAATTGGTTTAACCAGTTTAGCGCTCATGGTGGTGGGAATGATTCCGATTTTAGGCTGGGTGATATCTATTCTAGGATCACTATTCGTGATTTACCTTTGGATAATGGGGCTCATAAATGCCATCAATGGAAAAATGGAGCCTGTTCCTCTCTTAGGAGAGAAATATAACGAATGGTTAAAGGGTATTTAAAAAAATTAATTTGCCATGTTCAAGTTATAAGTGCAACTGGCCAAGTAGATTTTAGTTTTTCTATCGGACTAATGTAGCCAAACTTT
>JBLWWH010000015.1:0-62776 GCA_048268105.1 Weeksellaceae bacterium | reverse complement strand
ATTTAGCACTTGGCTAATCATTGGGGGCTAGCCCCCAATGATTTAATTTGAGTTGCACTTATTTGTTGAACTTAGAATTTTAATTCATTTGAATTAAAGTAATAACTATAAAGCGGCTGAAACATCAGCCGCTTTTTTTGTTTCCAATTTCAAAAAAAACATTCATACTAGATATGATGATCTTTGGCTTAAAGAATTAAGTAGTTTAAAGCATCTATCCCAAACTTCTTTAAACCATCACAAACCACCCACTAAACTACATCTAATTCACTCAATTAAGGCGTAATGTATAATAGTGCATTTTATAAAAACCTAATAGAATTCTCTTGAGGGAGAGACTAGACGTTAAATTCCAACTCAAAAAATTCATATTGTTTATGTTAAATTTTTAACTTTTTGAATTGTTTGGCATACACTTTGAATCTAAAGAAGGCTAAACAAATAAAAATATTATGAGAAAATTAAGTGTTTTATTTATGTTGATGATTGGTTTTGCGTTTACAAATGCACAAACTGAAGGTACAAACTGGCTTAAATTGGGTATCCATGCTGGTATTCCAGTAGGTGATGCAGGAGATGCTTCTTCTTTTGCTTTAGGTGTTGACGCTAAATACCAATTTTTGGATTTAGAAAGTTTTGGTATTGGTGTAGCTACTGGTTATACTAACTACTTTGGAAAAGATTACGATTTTAATGTAGCTGGAGTAAACACTACTGTGAAAGGTGAAGATTTTGGAGTTGTTCCATTAGCTGCATTGTTCCGCTATTACCCAACTCAAAATTTCTTCATTGGAACTGATTTAGGTTATGGATTTATTACAGGTGTTGATGGTGCTGATGGTGGTTTCTACTACCGTCCAGAAATTGGATACCACAACAATGATTGGAATATCTTCGCATACTACGCAGGAGTTTCTAATGACTTTAACGTGTCTAACGCAGGTATTGGTGTAAACTACAATATCATTAAAGGACAATAATTCCAATAATTTGATAAGAACTAAAAGTCCCTTTCGAGGGACTTTTTTTATGCCTATTTTTGAAACATGAATACGGAGCATTTACTCGAAATACAGGACTTTAGCTTATCCTTCGATAACAAATTAGTTATCGATAAAATTAACTTTGAGCTTAAAAAAGGTGAAATATTAGGTATTGTAGGAGAATCTGGCTCAGGTAAATCCTTGACATCGCTGGCTATCATGGGCTTATTGCCTAAAAATGCTCAGACCAGCGGTAAAATTCCGTTTCGATTAGATGACAGAATTATTGATTTAGCTCAAAAATCAAATGAGTCTATAAGAGGTAATGAGATTGGGATGATATTTCAAGAGCCTATGACTTCATTGAACCCGAGCATGAGATGTGGGCAACAGGTTATCGAAAATATTCTTCAGCACAAAAAGCAGGATTTAAAGTTAGCAAAATCTAAAGTTTTATCTTTATTTGAAAAGGTGAAGCTTCCTGATGTAGAGCGTATATATAAAGCATATCCGCACGAGTTATCTGGTGGACAAAAGCAGCGTGTTATGATTGCTATGGCGCTAGCATCTGAGCCTAAATTATTGATTGCAGATGAACCCACAACGGCATTAGACGTTACCGTACAACGATCTATTCTTGAATTATTAAAAGAGTTACAGCAAGACTTGGGAATGAGTATTATTTTCATTTCTCACGATTTGGGCGTCATCGCAGAGATTTGTGATCGCGTGGTTGTCATGTATCAAGGAAAAATAGTTGAGCAAGGGCCAGTTCAGCAAATATTTAATTCCCCAGAACAAAGTTATACGCGCGGATTAATTGCTTGTCGCCCAAGACTAGAAGGTAGATTAAAGAAGTTGCCTATCATTAGTGATTTCACCTCAGGAGTAGAAATTGACAATTCTTTAGAAATCGAGGAAGATAGAAAAGAAAGATTCGAAAAGATATACTCTACAGAACCGATTTTAGAAATTAAGAATTTATTCAAATATTTTGAATCCAGCGGAGGTTTTTTCTCTCAAAACAAACAGCAAGTAAAAGCCGTTGAGGATGTAAGCTTTGAGCTTTATGAAGGAGAAACCTTGGGATTAGTAGGCGAATCCGGAAGCGGCAAAACTACTTTAAGCAGAACCCTTCTGTTACTAGAAAAACCCACAGACGGAAATATTTTATACCAAGGGAAGGATTTAACAGAATTAAGCAAAAGTCAAATTAGATTGATTAGAAAAGATATTCAAATTATTTTTCAGGATCCCTATTCTAGTTTAAATCCAAGGCAAAGTGTCATGCAAATTATTACTGAGCCTATGTTAATTCATAATATTGGAAAGAATGCCAAGGATAGAAAACAAATAGCGGGTGAGTTATTAGAAAAAGTCGGCTTAAATAAAGAATCTCTACATAAGTATCCTCATGAATTCTCTGGAGGCCAAAGGCAGCGCATTGGGATTGCTCGCGCACTAGCACTACAGCCTAAAATCATTATCTGTGATGAAAGCGTTTCTGCTTTGGATGTATCGGTGCAAGCACAAGTTCTAAATCTCTTAAATCAGCTTAAAGAGGAGTTCAATCTAACTTATATATTTATATCTCACGATTTATCGGTTGTGAAATACATGAGCGATAGATTGATTGTTTTAAGATATGGTGAAATCCAAGAATATGGAGATGCAGATGAGATTTACAACAAACCGAAAACGCAGTATACAACAGACTTAATAGCCGCTATTCCTAAACTCTAAGGATATTCCTATAACTTCGAAATTACTTAACATAGAAATTCCCTTCCATTGCTGAAAGGGAACTAACCTATTAAATTAACCTAAACCTATGAAAAAACTGTTAAACTATAATTTAACAACATCTCAAAGATAGGGAATTATTATTTGATTATACAAACATTATCGAATGAAATATTTCGACATTATAAGATAAGTTGATATTTACTGACTAAAGTCGATAGTATCAATATCTGAAGATAACATTTCATTAATCGTTTTTTGCCTAACCTGTTGTTGCACTTTTGGTTTGTTATCGTCCATCGAACCAATATTTCCAAAGTTATAGAAACCTTGTAATGAACTACAATCCCATCTTTCATCAATACCTGGTGGTTTCTCGAACTTATCGCTTTGTTTTACCCCAAGTTTTGAACCTTGATCATAGACGTCTTTCATGTAGTAAGCCCAAATAGGCAATGCCATTTTAGCTCCCTGTGATTGCCATCCTGGGAAGTGAGCTGCTCTATCTTCGTTTCCTACCCAAACTCCCGTAACTAGGTTGGGCGTTAAACCAATAAACCATGAATCTGAACCTTCGTTGGTGGTACCCGTTTTACCAGCCACATCTGCGGTAATTCCGTAATTTCTAATACCTCTACCTGTACCAATTTCTATTACACCTTCCATTAAATCCACCATAGTATAAGCTACATCCTCGCTCAATACCTCTCGTGTTAATGGCTCAAAATCTTTGATGATTTTACCATTTTTATCCTCTACAGATAAAATATATTCAGGTTTAATATAGATTCCCTGGTTAGCAAAAGTACTATAAGCCCCTACCATTTCATATAGTGTAAGATCAGCAGACCCCAATGCGATGGTTAAGTTTTCGGGAATTTCTGATTCCACTCCTAGGTCTTTTGCCAACTGAATAACTGCTTTTGGTCCACTTTCAGAAATTAATCTCGCAGAAATCATATTTACAGATTGTGCTAGTCCTTGTCTTAAAGACAAATATCCTCCATAAGCCCGCCCAGCGTTTTGAGGCTCCCATTTACCTGCTTTAAATCTATCGTTTGATATTTTATGACAAGGCGTGTAGTTCATTTGATGAATCGCTGTTGCATAAACAAATGGCTTAAAGGTAGATCCAACCTGTCTTTTCGCTTGCTTAACGTGGTCGTATTTAAAGAAATCCCAATCAATACCACCAACCCAAGCCTTGATTGTTCCATCTTTTGGATCCATAGATAATAATCCTGCTTGAATAATATGTTTGTGATATTTAATCGAATCCATCCAAGAAACATTCTCCTTTTTTTCAATTCCATCCCAGGTAAAATACTGTACCGATTCTCTAGGTTTGTTGAACTCCTCTAAAATCTCCTCATCGGTTAAGCCTTTAGCCTTTAATTCTTGGTATTTATAAGAACGTTTCATTCCGGTTTCAAAAATATCTTGAGCCTTACTTTGTGAAATATTATAAAATGGAGCTAAACTCCTTCCACGCTGTGAATTAAAAAACTGCTTTTGTAGTCCTACTAAATGTTTCTTAATGGCCTCCTCTCCCATTCTCTGCATACGAGAATCTATAGAGGTATAAATCTTTAAACCATCGCGGTACAAATCGTATTTAATACCAAATTCCTCTTCATAATCTTCAAAATACTGCTGAAGCTCTCTCTGCATAGCATATTTAAAATAAGCTGAATAAGCTTCCTTAACACTTGTTTTAAGCATTAAGAAGTCTGTTTCGATCGGCTCATCTTTTAATTCATCGTATTCTGCAGCTGATAAAAAATTATACTTCATCATTTGACTTAAAACCACATTTCTCTCTTTCTTAGCAGCTTCTGGTTGACTATATGGATTGAACATGTTGGGGTTTCTAAGCATAGCTACAAAAACAGCTGATTCACCTACCGATAAGTCTTGAACATCTTTCTGGAAATAAGTTCTAGCTGCAGCCTGAATCCCATTCGCTCGATAAACAAAATCGAATTTGTTTAAGTACATGGTAAGAATCTCTTCCTTTGTATAGCGCTGCTCTAGTTGAACCGACACTACCCATTCTTTTAGTTTTTGTTTAACACGCTCTAGCTTACTAGAAGCAGTTTTCTTGGTGAATAATTGCTTAGAAAGCTGCTGAGTTATCGTACTTCCACCACCATCTTTACCTAAACTAGAAATAGCACGCAAAACTGATTCCCCGTCGATACCCGAGTGTTCATTATATCTAATATCTTCTCTTGCATACAATGCTTGAATTAAATGTTCAGGAATATCATCATATTTGATGGGAATTCTCTTTTCGCTTTCGAACTTGTCAATTAATTTACCATCAGACGAGTAAATTTCTGAAGCTACATTGATTTCAGGATTTTCTAAATCCTTCACATCGGGTAAAGGCCCCAGCATACCTATAGAAGTTCCATAGATAATTCCAAATATTGCTCCAACACCTAATAATAGAAGTATCCAAAATAGGGCGATGAATCTCCACACCCACGGATTTCGTTTTTTATTTTTCTTTTGAGGTTGTTCCATCTTAGTTTTTTTCCATCATTAAACTGATATCTTCTATTCCAATAAGGTCATTTTCGCGCATGGCTTGAGCTACATTTATTTCATAAACCCCAGTATCCTTAAGTGCTACATTTTCTTTATAAACAAGTGTATTTTGCTTAATATCACCCATTCCAAATCCCATCCACTCACCGGTAGGATAAGCTAATTGATATTCTAGGGTATCTACAACTCTTTCTCCATTAGGGGATTTGAGTTCAGTAAAAATGTAGATATTACTATATTCATATTCACTATTATTTCTTAAAATGAAATACATCGTAAATTCTTGATCAGGATTTTTAACGGGAACCGTAAACTTCTTAGTATCCGTAGATTTCCAACTAGAACCGACCTTAGCCACTTCTTCAAAATAAAAATTATTTTGCTGACAAGCGGCTAAAAAAAATATTCCTAGAATTATTAGATAGCTTAATTTAATCACCTTTTTTCTTGGGTTTAGTCTTTTTATAACGTTTTTTATTCGGTTTTCTTTTAGCATTAGTCGTGCCATCTGTCTTCGATTTATCCGAAGACTTATTTTTAGATTTAGAATAAGTATTCTTATTTCTTTTTCTACGGCGCTTAGACTTAGGCGTTTCGAAACGTTGAAGCGAGTTTTCTTCAATTATATCTTTATTATAACTACTTGCAACTTCGTTATATTCAAGATTGAGCTCTTCTAAAGATTTGGTGGGTTTTCCCGCTTTATTTTCGGCCAAGAACTTTTGAACTTTATCCGCCTTAAAACTGTACCAAGTCGATAATCTCGGGTCTTTATAAGCCAACCATACTTCTTTCTTAAAAACATCAATCTTAACACAATAAGCCTTTCCCTTTTCGGTTTCTAACAATAAGTCCATTCTTGGAAATTCTTTCAGTGCGTCTAAATAAGAATCTAATTCATAATTCAAACAACATTTCAGCTTACCACATTGACCTGCAATCTTTTGAGGGTTAATCGAAAGTTGCTGATATCTTGCTGCCGAAGTACTCACCGACCTAAAGTCTGTCAACCAAGTAGAACAACATAACTCACGACCACAAGACCCTATTCCTCCTAATTTAGAAGCCTCTTGTCTGAAACCAATTTGCCTCATCTCGATTCTACACCTAAATGCAGAAGCGTACTCGCGAATTAATTGTCTAAAGTCTACTCTTGTTTCAGATGTATAATAGAAAGTGGCTTTAGATCCATCTCCCTGGTATTCTACATCAGATATTTTCATTTCGAGCCCTATCTCGCGCGCGATTCTTCTTGCATCTAACATCATTTGATGCTCCTTTTCGCGGCAAGCTTGCCATACGTCTATATCTTTTTGGTTTGCCTTTCTGTAAATTTTTGGTAGCGCCTCGCTAGGTTTAACTTTGCGATGTTTCATTTGAGATCTTACCAATTCGCCAGACAAGGAAACTCTTCCTATATCATGACCTGGACTGGCCTCAACTGCAATTACATCGCCTACCACTAAGGGCAGATTATCTATATTATAATAAAACTCCTTTCTATCGTTATTAAACTTAATTTCCACATAAGGAAATCTAAGCATATCAACTGGTTGCGACATATTCGCCAACCAATCAAAAACTGGAAGTTTTTCACAACTTCCCGAGGCACAGGCACCATTATTCCTACATCCTTTTGGCAATCCATTCTCTGTACTGCATCCACTACATGCCATATATTAATTTCTTAGTTGCAAAATTACGGAAATAAATGAAATTAAAATTTAAAATAATTATCACTCTCGCAATCAATCTATTATATGATTTGAAAAATATTCTAAAATGAATAATTTTCCCTAATTTTTCAGTTAAATAAAGTCATCATATACTTAAAAATATTTCTCTTTTTTAAAATGCTAGTTCAAGCATTATTGGACAATGGTCTGAATGCTTAGCTTCTGGCAAATGCACCGAGCGAACTAAATTATCCTTTAAATCCTCCGCCACCATATGATAATCAATTCTCCAACCTTTGTTATTATTACGCGCATTTGCTCTATAACTCCACCATGTGTATTGATCAGGCTCTGAGTTAAACTCTCTAAACGAATCAACCAAACCACACTCATCAATATATCTTGTTAACCACTCTCTCTCCATAGGCAAAAAACCAGATGTGTTTTTCAACCTCACGGGATCGTGAATATCAATGGGCTGGTGACAAATATTATAATCACCACAAATCACCAATTTTGGATGTGTTTTTCGAAGTTCTGCAATATATTTTAAGAAGGCTTCGCAAAACTCCATTTTAAAACCAAGTCTTGCTGCATTGCTAGCGGATGGAACATAAACCGAAATAACCGAAAAATGGTCAAAGTCAGCTCTAATTACACGACCTTCTCCGTCTAACTCCTCTATACCGGTTCCGTATTCTACATGATTGGGTTTAATCTTGGTCAAAATCGCCACACCGCTATAGCCTTTTCTTTCTGCAGAGTGCCAATAATGATGATAGCCCTCTTTTTCTAGAACGTCTAAATCAACTTGTTCCTTATGTGCTTTGGTCTCCTGAATGCACAAAACATCTGGCTCTACGGCTGCAGCCCATTCAATTAAACCTTTTTTCATCGCTGCGCGAATTCCATTTACATTATATGATATTACTTTCATGTCTTTTTTAAATTCTTCTGTGCAAATTAAGCTTCTCAATTTATAATTAAAAACTTAACTTTGGAAATATGAAAAAATCCTTCCTAATTATCTGCATGATTTTCATGTCTTTGAATCTACATGCCCAAGACAAGTCAGAAATCCTTCCAATGATGGAAAAAATCATAGAAAACTCTGTGAATATGGATTTTGCAGAAGTCTTTGATTATACTTATCCTAAAGTTTTTGAATTTGCAAATAAAGAGCAAATGACTGAATTAATGACTTCTATGCTGGACAATGAAGAATTTTCTATAGCTATTTTACCAACAAATTATGACATTCAAGTATCTGATGTTAAGAACATTGGAGAAGGAAAGTATGCTATGATTGAGTACAACAACTTGATGAGGCTGAAGTTTAAGGATGAAGAAAGTTTAGACCCAGAGGCGTCTTTAAAACTTCTAAAAGTAGCATTTTCTAACGCCAATGTAAGTTATAATGAAGAAACCAAAACTTTTGACATTCTGATCCGTTCTCAGAACTTAGCCATTTCTGACAAGACTACAAATGGAACTTGGAAATTCTTGAATGCTAATAAACAAGACGGGCAAATGTTGAGATTATTATTAGATGAACAAATATTAAATGCTTTTAGCTTATGAGTGATGCATATGTAAATTATGAAATTGAAAATGGAGTTGCAACCATAGAATTCTTTCACCCGAAAGGAAATTCATTCCCAACTTTTCAACTAGAGAAATTAATACAAACTATCGATGAACTTGGCCAAAATAAAGAGGCTAAGGTAATTGTTTTAAAAAGCGCTGGCGAAAAAGTATTCTGTGCAGGAGCTTCCTTTGATGAATTATTAGTCATTGAAGACTTTGAAACTGGAAAAAAATTCTTTTCAGGCTTTGCTAATTTAATTTTAGCCATGAGAAACTGCCCAAAGTTTATTATTGGTTGTGTAGAAGGAAAAGTTGTCGGAGGTGGCGTTGGAATCGTTGCTGCATGTGATTATGCCCTAGCTATGGACAATGCAAGCATTCGCTTGAGCGAATTATCGATTGGCATTGGTCCTTTTGTGATAGAGCCAGCTATTTCTAGAAAAATCGGCGTAAATGCCTTTTCTGAATTAACCTTAAATCCAAAAGAATGGGTTTCAGCTGAGTGGTGCAAGGACAATGGTTTCTACAACAAAGTATTTAAGACCAAAGAAGAACTAAAAGCAGCTACCCAAGAATTTAGTGAGCAACTTTCTAAATATAGTCCAGAGGCTATGCAAAACTTAAAATCAATCTTTTGGGAAAATGCAGCTAATTGGGATGAAATCATGCCTCAGCGTGCTGCCATGAGCGGTAAATTAGTTTTATCTGAGTTCACAAAAGAAACTTTAAATAAATTTAAATCAAAATAAACATGACTTATAATAATTTAGAAATATCAACTGAAGATAAAATTGGATTGATTACGATTAATCGTCCGAAAGCACTAAATGCTTTAAATAAAGAAACTATTGAAGAGCTAAGCAATGCTTTTGGCGAAATGGAAGCTAACCAAGATATTCGAGTAATCATTCTAACAGGAAGTGGCGATAAAGCTTTTGTAGCTGGAGCTGATATTAAAGAATTCAAGGATTTTGATGGCAAACAAGGTCAGCAATTAGCTCAGGTAGGACAAACGATTTTATTCAATAAAATAGAAAACCTTAAAAAACCCGTTATTGCAGCTGTGAATGGCTACGCACTTGGTGGTGGATTAGAATTGGCAATGTCTTGTCACTTTAGAATTGCTTCTGACAATGCACTTTTAGGTTTACCCGAAGTTACTTTAGGTCTTATTCCCGGCTATGGTGGAACCCAAAGGTTACCAAAGTTAATTGGTAAGGGACGAGCCATGCAAGCTATTATGACGGCTGAAATGTTTAAAGCTGACAAAGCAGAGCAAATAGGTTTAGTGAATGAAGTGGTTACTTTGGAAGAGTTAATGCCTCGAGCTAAGAAAATTGCTTCTAAAATCGCCTTTAATTCACCGGTAGCCATTAGTAAAGCGATTGAAGTCATCAACTTATCAGATTCTGATAAAGGCTTTGATGCAGAGATTAATGCTTTCGGAGACTTGTTCGACGCCGAAGATTTTAAAGAAGGGACCGCAGCATTTTTGGAAAAGAGAAAACCTAATTTTTAATTTTTAATTAGAGTTTAATCCATAAATTATAGAGCGACTAAGTCATATTAGTCGCTCTTTTTTATGCTTTATGCTTTATGCTTTAATTTAAACCATAAAAAAAGAGTGAAAACATACAGCTTTCACTCTTTTATAATTTTATTGCTTAATGCAACTTAACATCAATTACTCAATCGTAAAGTTATCGAAGTGTAAGTCGTAATCTGCGTTTTTACCTATCTTTAAAGCAAATAAAGATTCAGCTGTATCTGTAACGTTTAGGTCTGCAATAGATGATAAATCTAAAGTTACCAATACCCATTCTCCACCTGTATTAATTGTTCCTGAATACTGATTAGATGGTGCGTCTACAATTGTTGTACTTGAAGTTAAATCACCTAAATTAAATTTATAATATCCATCTTCTTTGTACACATTTAACGAAACTGATTTAGAAGAACTTCCTTTCATGTAGAAACTAATCTTAGAATAATTCGTTGGAAGACCAGCAATCGCTAAAGATGTAAATACATAGTCGTTTCCATCTGTTGTTGATGGGTCAGTTGAGATATGTAAAGAATTACTACCATCAATTCCAGTTCCTTCGCTTTGAGTTGCATAGTCTTTAAGACCGTAGCTATTTAAACCACCTGTAAAAGCGGCCCAGTTTTCGAAATTATAACCAGCAAATAATGCTTCAGCATCTTCCGAAGGTTCTCCAGGATCGCCTCCACCATTTCCTCCATCATCACTTCCACAATTAGGATCGTCGTTATTTACTACCATAATATCATCTAACTGGATTGTAGTAGTTACTCCACCTTCGCTAGAGTATTTGAACATAATCGCTCCGTTTCCAGTAATACCTGATAAATCATAATCACCTGAAGCAACGAATGTTTCTCCGTATCCATTTGTATTACCTGTAGAGATTGTAAACTCAGAAGTAATATCAGTTAATGAAGCTGGGTTTACGTCATCGCCAATTTGGTATGAAGTAGTATAGTATACAGATAATGGGTTACCATTATTGTGACCATCTTTAGACTTGAATGAGAAAGTATCTGCATCGCTAAAGTTAACTGGAACAATGAAATAAGTTTCAATTTCAGCGTTTGCATTGAAGGCGGTCATTTGGATGTATTTGTTGTTTCCAAAATCCTTAACTGTCCAATATCTATCCCCATTGTATGCATAGTTGATGTAGTCAGCAAAGTTAACAAGGTCAGCATTAAAGCTTGTGAAATCCTCTGCATAACAAGCCTCATAAGATGCGTTTCCACCACCAATAGCTCCGATACCGCTAACGATTTCCATTCTTGGTTGATCGAAGTTAACATCAGAAGTATCTCTAATAAACATTTGGTATGTAGAAGGCGTAACGTTATTACTGTTAGAGTAAGCAGATAAAACTGCCGTTAAAGTACCACTTCCGTCAGGCAAAACATCAGCAGCGAAATCAGCATAGGAACCAGTTCTTAATACCATTGTATTACCTTCTGAATCTTCTACAACAACATTGGTTGCACCACCGAATGCGTTATTTTCATCATAGTAAGTTTGACCATTTCCAGCCGATTGGAACTGAACGTTTTCTAATCTAATTAAAGTATTAACATTCGACTCGTTCAAAGCATCAGGAATACGAGAAAAACTTTGAGGAGTAATTTCAACAACTGGATCACAAGAAGCAGCAACGTGAGCTAAAGCATCTACCTCAGCCATTCTACCAACTCTTAAAACACCATCTGTATCAAATGTAGAACCTACTTTATAAGATCCTCTATCTTTAGCAACGTATAAACCATTAAGGTCAACTAAGACTCTACTTCCCACTGGGAATTTAGTATACGTATTTGTAACATCCATTTCAATTGTCATACCCGCGCTTGGGTTGCTTGGAGAATCTTGAATAGTTACTGATTTAAAGAAGTTACCTGTTTCGTCACTAGAAACAACATATCCTTCTAAAACAGAATCTGTTGTAATTTGGAATGGGGTACTTGTATCATTTAATGCTTTAACAGCTGCAATATCTGTATTAGCTTCCCAACGATCATTACAATTCACTGGTGGAATATCAAAATCGTCGTTATCCACACAACTAGATACCGTTAAAAGGGCAGTAGTTGCTATAAATACGTTTTTAAAAAATTTATTCATCTTTATATTTTTTTACTTTAATTATTGAGTTTTTATTTAGAATCTTAAGAATACGTTCAAGAAATAACTTAAACCTTGGTCGTACCAATATTTATTACCAAATGTTTTCATGTATTTTTCATCTTGTGCGTTGTTGTAATTTGCTACACGCAACTGCTCAAATCCTCCTGTTCTATAATCTTTATTATCTAATACGTTGTTAACCGTTAAGCTAATTCCCATATAGTAATCTCCAAATCTGAATGTTTTACCAGCATTTGCATTTAACATAAATTGATCGTCAAATTTCTCTTGCTGTAGAGTTCTTCTTAATCCTTCTTCTGTTACTTGTGGATATAAATCTCCGTATTGGTCTCTAATAAATCTGTCTGTTCTTCTAGATGGTGAAATGTCCACATAGTTATCAGCTAAGAAGTTTCCGGTAACACCAAACCACCAATAATTAGGATCGCGGTATTCAAACCCTAATGAATAACCTTTTTGAGGAGAAACAGCTAATTTATAATCTTTTAAATAGCTTGTTCCTAAATATCTATATCCTCCTTCTTCTGCATAGTCATCAGAAAAATAGTATAAATCTGGGTTATTAGCATAGGTATATTGACCGATTGACGCAACAGCCTTTGCTCTAATTCTGGTTGTTAATTGTGCATCAACGGCGATTTCAGTTCCGAAGTATTGCTTATCAACTCCTGATAAAACCTCTGCTGTAAATAAGTTAGCATCTTCAAAATCCAAATATCCGAATGAAGTTTCAACCTCATCTGCTGTTTTTGAATAATAACCTGTAACTCTTGCTTTAACTTTAGACCCACGTAGGATATAGTTAATATCAGCAGAAGAAACTTTGGTACTTTCTAAATCTGGAATAGACGAGTTGTTTTCTCTACCTTGTGGGAATACATCATTCACAGTTGGAGCATTTGTGTAGTAAGCACCATTAGCTGTAATGAAGTTTCTACCATCTATTTTATAGATTAATTGAAGTTTTGCTCCATAATCTAGGAAATCATGTTTTTCACTTTCTCCAAAAGAGTTCGTGTATTGGTAGTTATCAAATAACCCATTTCTTTGGATTGAAGTATTAGACAACTTACCTCCTAATGTAATATCAAACTTCTCTACTTTAAAGTTGGCAGATGCCCAAGCATCCATTACATCGTGCGTAGTTTCGTAGTTATATTGAATTCGGTCTCCTTCATATGCTTTTCTGTTAGGATTAGATTCGTCATAGTTACCAGACTGTCCTGGATCTGCATAATCATCAATATCCCAATAAAATTGAGCTCCTAATAAATCATCTAATTCTCTATATAATTCTGAATTTGTTGATTTATAGTTAATTCCAGCGAATAATGTTGTTTTATCATTTAATTGACTTCTCAAAGTAGAACTAAAAGCTAAAATATCATCTTCGTTTACATCGCTCACTAATGCATAAACACCATGACCATCTGCCTGGTTTAGGTTAGCTGTGTAAATATCTTGCCAGTTGATTTGTGTAAAAGAAGTATCATTGTTTTGCCATGCAGCTAAACTAGAATCATCAAAACTTGGCATTCTTCTATAATATATAGGAGAAGGATTATTACCCTTATACCAATCTAATCTTGAACCACCATTTTTACCTGTCTGGTAAGAAATAGTTGAGGTTAATTTAGAGTTTTCGCTAAAGTCCCAGTGGTGTGTTAATTGGCCCATTGGTTCGTGATTTTTCTTAATACGCTCACTTCTTTTCTCGCCATTTTGATAACCCCAATAAGCATTGTATCCAGTACCCATAAGATCATAAATCTCTTGTGTTGCAGGAGAGTTGGTTGATCTTCTATAGGGAGCACCCATCACAGTTAAGTTTAAGGTATGCTGGTCATTAATTTTTTTCTCAGCTCCTAAATAGTAAGCCCAAGCATCGTAGAAGGTACCATCGACTCTACCTTCATTGGCCCATCTTCTAGAACCTGAAGCCATAAAACCCCATCCTTTTTTGTTTAAACCTGTATTATGAGTTGCCATAACACGTTGACGGTAAGATCTATTTGCTAAAGAGTAAGAAAGGCTGGTTCCTGTCCTCATGGTTGAAGGTCTTGTATCAATATACATAACACCACCTAAATCTCCGAACGTATAATCCGAAGGCTCTAAACCATAAGTTACCTCAGCTGGATAACGAGTTACATCGTTTAATCCACCCCAGTTACCGAAATCAACACGGTCATTATCAACTTTATTCATTCGAACACCGTTGAACATAACATCACTGTACTTATTGTCGTAACCTCTGGTTCTAAACCAGTATGCACCCAATTCGTATGCTGCGGCTTGAGCAAATACATCTTTAGATGCAGACAATAGCCCCACAGATGATTGAGAGCTTGACTCATCTGAAGACAATTCCTCATCTGACAATGAAATCAATCCAATATTCATGGATTGCGGATTATAGGAAAGCAAAATATCACCTAATTCTAAAGGTTCCTCACCTACTGTGATTTTTTGAATATAAGAATCATAACCCGTTTGATTCACCTCGATGGTGTAATCGCCCGGCGCTACATCCGATAATTGAAAAAATCCTAGTCGGTCTGTTGTAACCGATACATTTGTCGGATTCAGCAAAACATTAATGTTGTACATTGGCTTCTCATCCATAGAGGATTTCACCGTACCTGTCACCTTCGTTTGGCTGAATATTTGCGTAGTCAAAAGTAAAACTACAAACGTTAACCATATTCTTATCATGAAAGAAAATTTTTATTATATTTTTGTACGAATAAAATTAGATCACAAAATTTAAATTATGAATATTTTAGTTTCGAGTCACAAATTTAAGAAAGACTTAGCATATTTAGTGCTAGTTTTCTTATTTATTTCAAATCTCACAACTGCACAAGAGAATCAATTCCAAGCTGCAACTGTTGGGTTCTACAATGTAGAAAATTTATTTGACGTTTACCCATCTGCTGGGTTAATCGACGGTAACAAGGATTATCAAGATGAGTTTTATCACATCAATATTAAACGAGAAGACATCCCAAAATATGATACAGTAGATTGTAAATGCAGACTTACAGAAGAAAACCTGAAAGGCAAAAAGGTGATTCGTGAATTAATCTTAATCGATGAATTTACGCCAGACGGACCAAAGGCTTGGGATGAAACAAAGTATAACCAAAAGCTTAGAAACTTGAGTAAAGTAATATCAGAAATGGGTGCAGATGTTACCGGAACTGCTCCCGTGGTTGTAGGTCTTGCCGAAGTAGAAAGCCGAGAAGTAATTGAAGATTTGATAGCTATGCCTCTTCTTCAACCCTTTAACTATGGTGTAGTACATTATAACTCATTAGACAAAAGAGGTATTGATGTAGGTTTAATTTATCAAAAAGACAGAGTTGTCGTGACTAAGACACATAAATATGAGCTAGAGATTTATAATACAAACAGTAGAAGAGATTATACTCGTGATATCCTTAGAGTTGATGCTTTCTTAGATGGTGAGCCTATGCATTTTATTGTTAATCACTGGCCATCTCGTAGAGGTGGAGAAGCTGCTAGTTCACATAAAAGAGAAGCCGCAGCAGAATTGATGTTATCTATTTTTAATGAAATTCGCGAGGAGAATAAAGATGCTAAAATCATCGCAGTTGGTGATTTCAATGACGATCCGAACTCTCCAAGTATTAAAGATGTTTTAAAAACAGTAGATAAGAAAAGAAAAGTGAGAGATGGTGATATATTCAATGCAACCGGAAGCATGTTCGAAAAAGGTTTTGGAACTTTAGCTTATAGAGATGGATGGAATTTATTTGACGAAATCTTAACTTCTAGCTCTTTGGTTGGAGATGATTATGACACCTACCAATTGTATAGAACAGAGATATTCTCTCCTCTATATTTAGTTAGCAGAGAGGGTTCATTCAAAGGTTATCCTAACAGAATGTATGGCGGCGACACCTACAATGCTAATGGATACTCAGATCACTTCCCTGTATATTCTATTTTATTAAGAAAAGCTAAAAAGTAAGTTTTTATGAAAAAACACTTATGCTTATTTTTAATGAGTTTATCATTACTTTTAGTAGCTCAAGTCTCTTCTAAGTCAGAAGATACTGCACCCTATCAGACTGCGAAAAAAGGATTGACTCCAGAAATGAAAATTGATTTTGATAAGGAAGTATATTTCCCGAATCAAATCACAAAAATGGCTTTGTTTCCGAATTGTACGGCTACTGAAACGCTAAGAGAAGGTTTTGAATGTTTTAATTATGAAATTCAAAACTTAATAACCCAAGCCAAACAAGAATTAAATTTTAAATCAACATCAGCTGAAGAAACAGATATCACTATGGAATTTACCATAAGAAGAGTTGGTAGCATAGAGAATCTTATGGTTAGAAATGGAGATGAATCTTATCATAAAGAGGCTTTAAAAATCATGCAGAAAGTTGTTTCCATAATAAATCAAGCGGATAAAAAACTAACTCCTCCTATGATTAAAACCAGAGAAGTTAACATGTTTATGAGAACTGTTATTCGACTTTAAGTTGATTTAAAACTTTAAAAAAACACAAAAACACTACTTTCGGGTAGTGTTTTTTTATGCCTTTATCTTAGTTTTTACTTAGATTTTTAGGAATGATTTTAGGATTTCTAAACTTTCCTTTGGCGCTTCTAAATGTCCCATATGACCAATCGGCAATACATTTAACTTAATGTTTTCTCGATTTGGAATCACTTTTTTAAATTCTTCTAAATCTATGGCTCCATCGAACTCACCTAAGATAATTTGAATCGGATAATCTGCTTTTTCTAAGACATGTGTAGTATCGGTACGTTCGCGCATACCCTTCAAAGCAGCCGTAACACCATCCACAGGCATTTCATAAGCCCAAGATCTTGCGATTTCTATTTCTTCTCTTAAGTTCGAAAGATTATTTTGGTCGAATAAATTCTTAACACCAATTCTCACAAAATTATCCTTATCCTTTTCTGCAGTTTCAGCTGCTTTTAATCGTTGCTCCTTTTTTTCTTCTGAATCAGGAAGTGTGCTCGAGAAGAACAAGCCTAGTTTTTCAACCCTATCAACATAATCACGAGCCAGAGCTAGACTTATATAACCACCCATAGAGTGACCGATAAATGCAGCAGATGAAATTCCTAAATGATCTAAAACTTCTAAAACACCTTTGGCTTGCATTTCCATGGTATGTTTTTCATCTATGGAAGCAGTTTCGCCATGTCCATATAGATCGGGGCTAATTACGCGATACTCTTTTGATAATTCTTCAGCGAATTCGTTCCACATTTTTGAGTTTTCAAGAAAACCATGCAGTAGTACAATTGGCTGACCATTTCCTATATCTTTAAATTTCATCATGACTGTACATTTTTATAAGTTAGAACTAACTCCCTATGCAATAATTACACCATCTCTGGGAATTTTGAAGCTAGAAAACTAGCGATTGGTTTCGGAAATGGCGTGTGTTCTATATCACTTGTTTTAATTCTGATATAATCCTGATTGCTTAGATATTGGAAATCTTCAATGGCACCTTCAAACTCATAGAATTGAATATGTAGGTGCTGGTGCGTGAGAATGTGTTTCAACTCTCCTACTTTACTAACTTTATTTTTAGGAATTAAAGAAGCATCATACTTCTGGGTCTTAGTTTCTATCATGGGTAAATCATAAAGATTTTGCCAAACATCTTTATTCACTCTTTTCTGAACCAAAAATTCGTTTGTCTGAACATCAAATACAAAGAAGTAATGAAAATTTCGTTTTCTGACTTTAACTTTCTTGGTCTTTATAGGATATTGATCAATACTACCCGTTTGATAGGCAAGACAAGATTCAGCGATGGGACATTGGACACACTTGGGCGAATGAGGCAAACAAATAGTTGCGCCAAGTTCCATAATTGCTTCATTAAAATCACCTGTATTTTCATTCGGCATAAAATCCAATACATAATCAAAGAAGAATTTATGCGCATTTGAGTCACTAATATCTTTTTCCAAAGCAAATAATCTTGCGTAGACTCGATATGCATTTCCATCAATGGCGGGAACTTTCTCATCGAAACAAATAGATGCAATTGCCGCAGCTGTATAAGGACCAATTCCTGGTAAATTTTTTAAATCTTCAAAAGATTGCGGAAAAACACCTTGGTGTTCATTTGACACTATTTTAGCTGTTTTATGTAAATTTCTTGCTCGGGTATAATAGCCCAAACCTTGCCAGAGGTTGAGCACCAACTGTTCATCTGCTTTTGCTAAATCATGAACATCAGAAAAGTGGTTTACAAACTTCAGATAATAATCTAATCCCTGGTTTACACGTGTTTGCTGTAGGATGATTTCGGAGAGCCAAACGTTAAAAACCTTCCTTTCTAAACGCCAAGGAAGAGGTCTTTTATGGGCATGATACCAATCTAATAGCAAGAGTATGAATGACATAATTTAAATAGTTATATGCTTTTAATTAATAAAAAGTCCGTATATTTGCAAACTCAAAATCAAACAAATTAAATAAATATAAATGACTAAAGCAGAAATTGTAAGCAACATTTCAAATGAATTGGGATTAGAGAAGAACGATACCCAAAGAGTTGTTGAAACTTTTATGGATGAAGTTAAGAAAGCCTTGACAAGCGGAGAAAATGTTTACCTAAGAGGTTTTGGATCTTTTATTATAAAGACACGTGCAGAGAAAACAGGTAGAAACATATCAAAAAATAAGGCGATTATAATTCCTGCACATAACATTCCGGCATTTAAGCCTTCTAAGACTTTTGTTGAGGATGTAAAAAAGAATGTAAAAGTAGATTAATTTTAAAAACAAGAATTTATGCCAAGCGGAAAAAAGAGAAAAAGACATAAGGTTGCAACTCACAAAAGAAAGAAGAGAAGAAGACTAAATAGACACAAAAAGAAAAAATAATTTCTTTTCGTGTACTAAAAATTAATGCACCGCTCGCAAGAGCTGGTGCATTTTCGATTGAATTATTGTGACGCAATATGAATAAGGAACTTGTAATAAGCACCAGTGATGATCTGGTGAAAATAGCTTTGCTGGAGGATGGTAGATTGATGGAATACCAGCAAGAGGAGGCCAATCAAAAATTTACTGTTGGTAACATATACCTCGCTAAGATTAAAAAATTAGCGCCAGGTATGAATGCTGCATTTGTGGGAATTGGATCTAAAAAAGATGCTTTTCTTCATTATCATGATTTGGGACCTCAAATAAAATCCTTATTGACTTATATACAAATCGTTAGAACTGGAAAGTTCAAAACTCATTTGCTTAAATCTTTCAGGAATGAAGAGGACATCAAAAAAGATGGTAAGTTAGAGGAAGTTTTGCAGCCAGGGCAAAACATTCTTGTTCAAATTGTAAAAGAACCTATTTCTACGAAAGGACCTAGAGTAACTTCAGAGATTGCTATACCTGGTAGATATTTGGTATTGGTACCATTTTCGGATAGGGTTTCTATTTCACAAAAAATTCAAAACAAAAAGGAACGCGATCGTTTGACCATGCTTATTGAAAGTATTAAACCCAAGAATTGTGGCGTGATCATTCGAACGGTTGCAGAGAATAAAAAGGTTGCAGATTTACACCAAGATTTAATTGATTTATCAGAAAAATGGAAAGGTGTTTACGAAAACCTAAGAACTAAAAATTTACCTAAATGCGTTCATTCAGAGTCAGGTAGAGCTGAAACTATCTTAAGAGATAAATTCAATGCTGACTTTGTTAAGATTCAATCTGACGACAAAGAATTGGTTAAGGACATTAAAGAATTATTATCTGTAATTGCGCCGGAAAAAGTTGACATTGTTGAATTCTACAACAAACAAACACCGATTCTAGAGTCATATGGTATCGAAAAACAAATCAAACAAGCTTTTGGTCAGAACGTTAATATTCCTGATTCCAAAGGAGCTTATCTGGTGATAGAACACACCGAAGCATTACATGTAATCGACGTTAACTCTGGAAACATTAAAGGATCCAAAGATACGCAAGAACAAAATGCACTAGACATCAACATGAAAGCTGCCAAAGAGATCGCTAGACAGTTGAGACTACGAGACATGGGAGGAATTGTAGTGGTTGATTTTATAGATTTAAGAGAGTCTAAAAACAAGAAAAAGTTTTATGAATTTCTGAAAACCGAAATGAGTAAGGACACCGCTAAACATAAAGTTTTACCTCCAAGTAGATTTGGTCTAGTTCAGATCACCCGTCAACGTGTTCGTCCTCAAATGGTGATTAAAACACACGAACCCAACCCTAATCCAAATGGAGAAGTGGAAGCTCCTATTGTAATTTTAGATAGAATTGAGAGCAAAATCAAAGAAATTTCAGAAAAAGGCCAAGCTAAAAAATTAAGTATACACATGCATCCTTTTGTGGCGGCTTACATAAAACAAGGTATCCCATCTCGCAGAAAAAAATGGGCTTGGAAATACAAGATTCAAATCAAAATTATGCCTCGAGATGCCTTTAAATATCTCGAACTACATTTCATCAACGAAGATGAAGAGATCGTGTACCAAGAATCTAATTAATAGTTACGCAGCTGGATTCCTAATTCATTAAGCTTTTTACTATGCCTACATCACCTTGGCCATAGTAAGAATAGATAATTTTACATCTTTTTTATTTAATATAGATATACAACAACTGCTTAAGGTTGCTCCAGAAGTAAGCACATCATCTAGTAGTAGAATATTTTTATATTGGATAATATCATCAGATATCTCAAAAGCATTTGCCAATGAGTTATATCGCTCGTGTCTATTTTTATGAGTTTGCGAATCTCTTCTTTTGGTTCTTTTGAGTAGATGCTTATCGAATTTAATATTCATTTTCTCTGAAAGTTTTTCACTAAACCTTTGCACCTGATTATAGCCTCTCTGGCGAAGCGTCCTGGGATGTGAAGGAACACACAGAATTAAATCATATTGATCCTTAGCAACCACTGGAAACGCTAATTCAGCCATAAATTCGCCAATATGTGGTTGATTAAAATATTTATTGGCCATAATTAGCTTTTGCACCGCATTTCCATGTTTATAAATTAAAATCGATGTCCCTTTTTCTATCGCTGCAGTTTTGCGAATCAAATTATATGCTAAATTTTTATTATCCATTTCCCAATGAGTAAAGGGAAGATTGGCATAGCAAATTAAACATAACGGCATCTCTTTTTGATGAATTATTTTACTACAATTCACACAGCGATGAGGGAAAATATAATCGAAAACACTATGCATTGCACTAAATTACTGTAATTTTGCAAATTAATCTAACAGAAAATCGAATTACACAGGATCAAATTTTGGTTCCTTTTCGATTTATTTTAAAGCATTTTGAAATGAATAACATTCGTGTCACTAAGATATTTAACTTTGAAACTGCACACGCTTTATTTGGATATGAAGGTAAATGCAAAAACATTCACGGGCACTCTTACAAGCTGTGTGTTACCATATTAGGACAACCTATTGTCGAGAAAAATCACCCTGAATTAGGAATGGTATTAGATTTTGGTGATTTAAAAAAGATTGTAAATCGAACGATTGTAGATCGCTTAGATCATGCCATTTTATTAAATGAGAATACAGAACATAAAGTGCTTGGAATGCATTTGTCTAAACAAGGACACAAGGTGATTTTCACAGATTATCAGCCAACTTGTGAGAATATGTTGATTGATTTTGCACAAAAGCTACAAAAAGAACTTCCTGAAAATATATCTTTGGTGAAGTTAAAATTATTCGAAACAGAGAATTCTTACGGTGAATGGATCGCTTCCGACAACATACAATAAAACTAGAGGATAATAAGAAAATTTATTTCTGCTCAGATCAACATTTGGGTGCTCCCAGCGATGCCGAAAGCGCAGTTCGCGAGCGAAAGTTTGTCGCTTGGCTAAATCAAATTCAAGCGGATTGTCAGGTTTTATTCTTACTTGGTGATTTATTTGATTTTTGGTTTGAGTATAAAGAAGTGGTTCCAAAAGGTTTTGTACGAACCTTAGGCAAATTAGCTGAATTTCAAGGTAATGGAATTCAGATCTATTTCTTTATTGGAAATCATGACCTGTGGATGCGAGATTATTTAGAAAAGGAAGTTGGTGCTATTATGTTCCACCGTCCACAGCAGTTTAGCATTAATGACAAAGAATTCTTTATCGGACACGGAGATGGATTAGGACCTGGAGATAAGGGATACAAACGAATGAAAAAAATATTCACCAATCCTATTGCAAAAAAATTGTACTATCTACTTCATCCTGATTTTGCTATTTGGCTCGGAAAAACTGTCTCTAGAAAAAATAAATATATTTCGGGAGACCAGGATGATACCTATTTGGGCGATGATAAGGAATGGTTGGTTCAATATTCCCTAAGAAAATTAGAATCTATTCACTACGATTATTTTATATTCGGACATCGTCATCTACCGATTGAGGTGCAACTCAACGAAAATAGTAAATATATTAACTTAGGCGATTGGGTAAATTATTTTACCTATGCCGAATTTGATGGTGAACATCTAAAACTTTTAGAAAGTAACGGTATCAAATAGCTCTGGCACCTTGATATAGGGGTGGAATCTATATAATACAAGACAAATAACAAACAACCATAAAATAACTTCAGACTTCCAAAAGTTTATGCTGTAGGTTAAAAGATTGGATGTGTACAAGACTACAGGCAAAACCAATAGAAGCAATCCATTATCGTTATTTCCACCATAAAGAACATTAAATATTATAGCAAATAAAAACCATAACATGGCATCGAAGAAAACTGCTTTTTTATTAGCAGATTGGCGATTGATATTAGTGTAATAATCGACTAGTCCAAAAATAGCAACCAATCCCAATGGAGCAAGAAAGAGAAGATCTAAATCTAAATGCATTGGCACCAGAGACAGTTGTTCTACCAAATCATCCCAATAATGCCAAGTATCAAATATGGCTAGAATCTGTAGACAAAGAATAAACAGAACTAATGTCCCCACTAATGAAAAAATAAGATTAACGATTTGAGTTTTCCCTAATACGACAAAATGCAATAGTAAAAACAAACCGAATATCCAGAAAGGAGGATAAAATATAATGGCAATACCCACATAAAATCCTAAATCAAAGGCATTGAAAACTTGATGTTCCTTTTGGTTTATATAGAGAACTTGAGATAAAATTAAATACAAAAAGAATAATCCAGCAAAGAAGTTCAGGTTTTCTAAGCAACATCCCAGAAGTAAAAAGCCTAAGGAGAATAGAAAGGCGAAATAAAAATTATTTTTAAAGTAGGGGAAATTATTTACTACAAATATGGTCGAACCAACGGTTACGGCCATTAGACCAAAAGATATAAGCTGTTGATTTAAGTCGATATTATTTACATTAAGCAAGAAAAAACCTATCGCCCACAGGATAAAAATCATGATAGGTATAAAATTTTGGTTTCCTCTTAGGCTTTTTGTCAACATTTTTTATAAATTTGATGCAAATTAAAGCAATAATGAGACACTTTGCATTTTTCAAGGAAATTATTTTCGGTTTAGGTGATTTTTTCACGTGGAGTTTTCAAGTTTTACCTCCAATTGGAATTTTAATGAACTGGATTTTGGTGGCTATTCTCGTGGGGCTATTAACGTTTTGGTGTTTACAAATCGTTAAATACGGCACGACTTCAGACAAAAGAGCGGTTGACTTCCGCGAGCCACACAATTTCATAGATTAAGAAATATTTTCATTTTTAATAAATAAGTGATTTTTATCTTTTAAGGTAGAAATCACTTTTTTGTGCTTCAAAATTAGCGTTTATTAATTTCTCTTATAGGAACAATCATATAAGTATTGTTAGATAGCGTTTTTATCGCCTTTAATCATATTCGCTACGGTTCTGTAGATAATCATTAGATCTAGTCCAAAAGACCAGTTACGGATGTAATACAAGTCTGATTGGATTCTATTCTCCATATCCTCATCCCGTTTAATTTCTCCCCTAAAACCATTGACTTGTGCTAATCCTGTAATTCCTGGTTTAACATAATGTCTAAAATTATACTTAGATATTATCTGATTATAATGATTATTTTGATTCACCATATGCGGACGTGGCCCTACCACCGACATATCTCCTTTTAAAACATTTATAAACTGTGGAAGTTCATCTAAACTCGATTTTCTAAGAATTTTACCAAATTTGGTAATTCTCGGATCATTTTTAACAGTAATTTTATCGTTAGAATCTGTATTAACGACCATGGTTCTAAACTTCAAACAATCGAATTCTATATTATCCATTCCATGTCTTCTTTGCTTAAAGAAAATAGGAAATCCACTGTCTATTAAATTAATAATTGCAATTAATGGAAATAACCAAATCCCAATAAATAAAAAGAAAGCTAAAGCAAAACATACATCAAAAAGTCTTTTTAAAGTCAAGTTATATGCATTATCTAAAGGAAAATTGTATAAATTTAAATAGGGGAAATTACCAGCTAGATAATAAGTGCTTGGAATTAACTTAGAGGCAAATATTTCTGAAATCGCAAAAAACTTGATATTTTTATCTTCTACAATATTTCTTAAAACTTGTTCGCGCTGTTCGTTTTGTGCAAACTCGTCCCAGTTAATGAACACGGCATCTATTTTGGATTCTTCCAAAAACTCAGCAAATCCCTCTCTGGAAAACTGTCCCGGAACTAGTTTTTTAATAAACTTGAAACCCATCCATTCATTTTCCTGAATACTTTCTATGAATTGTTGTGTGAATTTATTCTCACCAATCACCAGTGTATTTACACACGGAATATCAATTTTATACCATCGCAAAACTCTGATATAATAGGCGTTTACCCCTAAAACCAAGATAAAATAGAATAAGAAGAATAAGGTAATTTGCTCTTTGCTATAGTTGATAGAATTAACCGCAAACCAATACATTAACACCAATAGGATATACAGAAAAATGAATTCAACGCTTTTCCAGATAAGCTGTGGAATTTGTGTGGTTACGTTGATTAAATTCTGTCTACTTACGAAATAAGTAAAGACCGTAGAAAGTCCACTAATTAACAAAAGCGATGGGTATGCTTTCCCATCCATCCAAAAGTGACCAAAAATGATCAAATTGGAAAAACTAAAGGCTAAAAAATTGATTGTTAAATAAATAAGTAAATGAATCCAAATTCTATTACCCTCCGTCTTGTACTTCATTCGATGCTTACGATTAATACTTTGTCTCCAATCTTTTTATCAAGAAAATAATAAAGATATATGCTAACTAAATTCTCTCCCAAATATCATTAAAATAAAACTTAAAACCATAGCTTTTTATTGAATACAGACAATTTTTAGTCATTTATTAAATTTGAGCTTACCTTGGGATGTATTTAAATCCTTCAATATGAATGGCTGAATATTCTATCATTATGCTATGTCATGAGCCCATAATTTTTTAGCTTTTGAATTAATTTAAGTTTAAAATAAACATCACGCTTATTTATTGAAATTACAAATAACTATATTTATTGATTATTTTACGAAAATGAAAAACTTTTGCATTGTCACAGACTGGTTAGATTTATATGGTGGAGCCGAGCGAGTGGTCAAGAAAATTACTGAGATTTATCCTGTTCAAAAGGTATATGCGCTAACAGATCAAAGAGATTCAAAGAACAAACATTTATTTTTTGAAGGTTCACCCGAAATTAAGACCTCCATTTTAAAAATTTTGGGAAGTAAATTCAGAGTGGCTCTACCTCTATTTCCATTTTTGATTAATACGCTTAAAATTGAGGAAGAAGTAGATGTCATCATAAGTTCATCTTTTAATGTTGCAAAAGGAATTAAAAAGACGCGACAAGACCAAGTTCATATATGTTATATTCAAACTAGAAATTTTAAGTATATAGAGGATTCTGAGAGTTTAGAAAATTACTTTGGTAAGTTAAAATATTTTATACTACCGTTTGTTCCCTATTTAAAAAAATGGGATAAAAGATCAGCGCAAAATCCAGACTTAATCATTGCCAACTCAAAGTATTCACAGGCTTTGCTTAGAGAGAAATATAACAGATTATCTGAGGTGGTTTATCCACCAGTCGACACACAGAGATTTAATTTAAATCAAGAAAAAAAGGATTACTATATAGCCATCGGCCGCTTTGCTCCCATGAAGCGTTTTGATTTGTTGATTGATGCTTTTAACGAATTGCCTGATAAGAAATTAATTTTAGTAGGTGATGGATTTCTTATGGATAAATTTAAGAAGAAGGCTAAAGAAAATATTCAGTTTACAGGCTTCTTGCCTTCTGAACAGGTAAGTGATTATTTGCAGAAAGCTAAGGCTTGTATTTGTGTAGGAATTGAAGATTTTGGTATAGCCGCTGTGGAGTCCCAAGCTTGTGGTACGCCTGTAATTGCTTATGCTGTTGGTGGTACTGGAGAAACCATTATTAATAAAAAAACAGGTGTTTTATTTAAAAATCAGACGAAAGAGGCTATCCAAAAAAGTGTTGAAGAGCTAGAGCAAATTAATTTTGATTATAGAGAAATACATGAAAATGCTAAAGCTTTTAGTATTGAAAACTTTAAAGCCAACTTTAAAAAAGTGGTAGATAACTATATTCAATCTTTTGATGACAACCGCAATTGATAAATACTACTTAACATAATGCCCATTAAGTAAACTCCAGATTGTCTTTGCATTAAGTTTTCGACTAAAAACATACATAATAAAGCGATTAGAATGTAATAGCCAAATTGATTCAATGGAAGTGTAAAACTTAGGATACCTAAGAATATAAAATACAGTACGAGTAATGCGACTCCTCCATACAGAATAAAATCAAAATATTGATTGTGGCTATTGAATCTTTCCCTTTCAAAATAAACGATTTTATCATCGTTTTTAAAAATTTTGCTAGGATAGCAAGCCACTAAATTATCTTCTATTTCCATTTTAGTTTTATACCCGACTAAAAATTTGCTTGTACTTTCGAAAATCAGCTCATAATTGCATTGCCAAATCACATAGCGCGGCTCCCATTGCTTAAAACTCTCCCACATTTCTTTTTGTTTATCGGCATAAACAAAGCGATTTGCCAAGTTGGGATTAAAGTAAAACATGCCAGATATTAGGCTAATAGCGGTTAGACTAATGATAATGGATTGTTTAATCTTTAAGTTCTTAAACATAAAAAGAATAGCAATAAGACTCACAATACCTATGGCTAAACGCGCCGAAGAAATCAATAAGAATAGATAAAAAACAAAGAAAAGCAAAGAATAAAACCATCTCTTATTTGATTTAATTGTAAAACCAGAATAAAGACAAACAAGGGATGCCAAGGTCACAGCATAACTAAGATACACTCTTCCCCCGACCAATAAATCGTCGATATGTTTACCTGTGGATAAAGGTAAGGCACGATTCTCCAAGTAAAAATGAATTAAATTAAAACTAGAGATTAATACAGATATCAAAACGCTCAAGACAAAAATCTTGAATACTTTCTGCCAATTTTCTTTTGAGATAAGCACAGCTTGAATCAAAATGCCAATTGGAATTGCATATTTGGAAATGGTATCTAATTCTTGTAAAAGACTACCGAAAAAAAGAAATTTCATCAGCAAATAGAACAAAATCAACAAATAAATTCCAATTGAAGTTTCACCGATTATTTTTTGACGATGATTTTTAGATTTTGTTATTAAAAAAATAAAAAAAACTCCACTCAAAGCTAAAGACAAATTAGTCATAACAGGCATAATACCCTGAAGACTAATAGATATGATCAACAGAAGGAAAGCATAGAAATGATATCTTTCTAAGTTTTGAATCACTCGTTATCGCGTAATTTTTTTAGTGGATTCTAGTAGGCCACGCGGCATAAAAAATAATATGCTGTTTCTCATCAAACTATAGATAATAAAGGGTGTAAATTTAAAATTACTCATTATAATCTTTAGTCTATTCTTTACCTGCAATTTTCTTTTCTTAGTTGAAATAGCATAAGGTGAAATTTCATAATTCAATAAAGCTTCTGGTAAATTTTCGGCTTTATAAAGTTTAATCACATCAAAAAAGAAAGCGTAATCTTGGGCTGCATGCCTATACTCGTATCTATACTCGGGTACTTTCTCTAACACTTGGGATCTAAAAACAACCGTGGGGTTAATAAAAGTTGAATTTAAATACATTTTTTTCTTTATCTCATCGTAATCCGTAGGATGTTTAAGAACATATAAGAGTTCACCCTCTAGGTTAACCATATTGGCCCAGGTTCCTAAAAGCATAACTTCTGGTTTATTTTTCAGATATTCTAATTGCTTTTTGAACTTATTAGGCATACACTTATCTCCACAATCTAATCTACCTATAAATTCATAGCTTATTTCCTTGATTATCTCAAGTCCTCGATTAGCAGCTATACCTACGCCTTGGTTTTTCGGCAACAAGTCCAAAGTCACAGTCCCCTTAGAATACCACTTCTTTATATCCTCTATATTTGGTTTCTCCTTACTTCCATCATCTACTATAACAATATCTATAGGAAAATCCTCTTTGATGGATTCCAGAGAGCTTTTGAGCCCATCTAAATTATTGTAGTGCGCTATTAAGATAACTAGGTCAGACTTAGCTTTATTCATTTGAAAATTAGTGTAGAAAAATTTTTACTTTATCCTGTTTATATACATAAATTACGGCAATTCCATTCCAAATAATGGTTGTACTTGCAGTAGCAATGGCAGCTCCTTCTATACCATGTAAAGGTATCAAAATTAAATTTAAAGCAATATTTAATATAAAAGCTCCTATCAATATAAACTGTAAAATCTTTTGTCTGCCGGTCATGTTCAGATAAGTTCCTGTAGGCCCCGAAAAGGCATTCGCTAATTGACCTATTACCAATATATATAGCGAACTAAGGGCTAGGCTATATTCTTTACCAAAAAGATTTAAAACAAATGATCCACCCATTAATAGCACAATGAAAACCGGTACGCTAATTCCAAAAATAAACAAGGCCGATTTACGCATCATAGATTTTAATTCATCAAATTTCTTTAGGGTATACATCTCCGAAACCTTGGGAGCAATAACCGTAGAAATAGCCATCATAACCACAGATGTTAACATGGCAACCTTTACAGCTACGCTATAATATGCTACCTCACTATAAGAAACGTATTTACTTAGTAAGATAACATCTGTATTCTGTAGCAAAAAGAAAGTCATCGTGCTCAATGCCATGGGATACGAAGTAAGAACAATCTTTTTGGTTGTAAAATCCTTTAAATGAATTAACCTATTGGATTTTATGAATTTAAAGTAAACATATAAAGTTGTTAGAATTCCCAGCACGAAATAATTTAAAAGAAACACCTCTGCCAACCATTCATAATTATCGTTCAGAAGAATTATGATAGCTAATACAAAAAAGCCTAAGTAACGGCCAATATTTCGAATGGATTCAGAGGTAATAAGTTTTTGATTGGCACGTAAAAACTCAATATTTAACATTAAAAGAGAGTGAAAGAACATAGCAATTAAAACTTTAATAATAACATCATAGATGTCCTTTTCAAATAAATTATTGAGATAAGAACTTGGAAAAACCAGAGCAATTAGGAGAAGTAGACTAAATACAATGAATATAGCCTTAATCATCTTGATATAGATAGATAGCATGGCGTCCAAGTTCTTTTCTGCTCTTAGTTTACCACTATAATAAATTATAGATTGTTCAAAGCCTAGTAAATTTAATCCACCGATAATTAGCAATAAAGATCTAGCAAAGTCATATCTACCCACTGTTTCTGATGGAAAATAGTTCGTTAGAAATATGGATAATAAAAAGAAAATTAAGACACCCAACAACTTCAAAGCAAAAACGATTAAACTGTTTTTACCAAAATCAGAGAGCGAAAAAGACTTGATCTTATTCTTTATTTTCATATTCAATTTTATTCTCTTTCAAATAAACCATTAAAATCGCTAAACTCAACCAAAAGCCATATAATCTTAAAGTATCCGTTTGAAACCAATTAATCATGGCCCCAACACTTGTAATTAAAAGACCTAAGAAGATATATTTTTGGGTTACATCGGCTTTATACAAGTATTTTATAAGTCCTAAAAGAAAGTATCCAAGGAAGCTTAAAAAGATAACTAATCCAACTATACCTGTTTCTGCTAATAGCCTTATATATAAATTATATCCAGACGGGAATGGCGCGTGCCTCGGGTTTAAGTATTTGTAGGTAAATTCCCAGTTGTTGTCTTTAGCCCAAGCAGGAACGTATTGCATTCCCTCAAAAGTTTGCTGTCCCCAACCTACTCCAATAATCGGATTATCCGCAAATACTTGTAAGTTGGCATATTGAATTCCAAGTCGTGATTTATTTGAAATTGACAATCTATTGTCTTGAGATTGATCCAAAAAATTTAAATCTTCTATTCTTTCTTCTACAGCTGCTATAATTTCTTGACTTTTGTAGCTCAAAATTCCAAGGAGTAAAATACTGCCTACTAGCAAAACTCTATTAGACCAATACCTGAAGCTAGGCACAGTGAAATAAGCATATAATACACCCACCAAAACCTGAACTAAGATAATTACGAAAGCAGCGCGAGATTTAGATAAAATCGCAAAAAATAATACCAAAAAAAAGGGAATGAATCTTCTGATATCTTTTCCTGTTAAAATATAGGAAAACATAAATCCAGCTATAGTCACTAAGTAAGTTCCTAGGGCTGGTGGTTCATAAGTCAAGCCCACTAATCTACCTCCAAAAAAATCTAAGCTTGTTTCTACAAAAGGTATATAGTCGAAAAGTTTGGTTACAGGGATTAAAAATGTCATTCCCAAATACATAATAGCTATCTCAATAAAGCCATAAATGCTCATTAAAATTAAACTATAAAGCATATACCGCCTGATAGTTAAAAATCCTTTCTCCATCCCTTTAATTAATATGGCATTGTAGAGAACATAGAAAATCACCACACCTACGATTGCTAAGGATATAAACTGTTTTATAAATCTAACGATACCCGTGGTTCCTTTAAAAAAATAATCTTTAATTTCAGGAAGGTTAATGACAAATCCTATGATAATATATCCTATGAATATTAGGAATATTGAATAGGGCGCTGTCCTATATGGGAAATTTATTTTTCGCCTTATGCTATCTCTACCAATTAGAAGCGCTAGAGCAATTAAAAAAAACAAAGCAACACTCTCACGTCTAAATTCACCTAAAAGATTCATGATCGCAGGTGGATCTGAGTTTAGAGGTAAACAAAATACTCCAATCAGAAATAGAAAGTAAATTATTGAATTTAAGCTTATTGATCGCTTTTTACCCATAATATTTCAATAGAGTATTTATATGTTAATGATAAATACTTGATGGCTTAAAGGTCAGAATCTTTAAATTTATCTGATTTAATAAAAAGATATTTAAGTAAATAGAAAAAGGAATATAATAAAATAAATATCAATGGGTAAATCAACCATTTAGGAGCGATCCTTTTTGGAGGATTGTTATATTCTACAGACACGGGCTTTACTACGTCTTGAAAATCCACAAGTTTTGTAAGCAGGTGTAAATTTTGATTTCTTAACCGCTCTTTTTGATCATAAAGTCTATATAATTCAGATGTATTCGTGACATTAACATTAGAACCTATCGAGCGATTCTGTGCTATATATGAATTCAAAAGAGAATCGATAGAGGAAATAGAGCGCTCATTTTCGTCTAAACTTTTTTGTATACTCTCATTATAAACTTGCGCATACTGTCTATAATGTTGATTTGAATTAATGTAATGGAAGAAATTATCAACTAAAACATTTGTATTTAAAGTATCTTGAATAATAAAATTAATTCGATGGTATTTGAAATATTTTGATTCTTTATAATCCTTTATATTATTTGAAACATCACTACTCTTTACCAACACCTCAAAATCAGTTCGATTATAAGAATTAACATCATCGAAATTATAAAAGTTTTCTACCGATTCAATTTCAATTCCTTTGATTCGTTTAAACTCTTCTCCAAAAATAGATTTCAAATAGATAACTCCTGTCGGTGCACCCAAATTATGTTCAATGTTATCCACGGTGTTATACAAAAAATCAACTGATTCAAAGTTTTGTATTACAAGCGCCGAAGATTCATAAGCTTTTTTGGTGAAATTTCTCTCCAATAAGAATATACCAATTCCCAGGACTCCTAAAATTATAATAATAATTTTGTGCTTCCAATAGAATTTAAAGATTCTATATAAAATATTAATAAAGCCATAAAATAAGCCCTTTATTAATTCTCCTAAATCTTGTAGTAAGATTTCATCTTTGGAATTCTGATTTGCTTGCATTGATCTAGTAAAGTTTTATTCAAGAATAAGTACAAGATTATAAAAATTTACTGAAACTATGGCATTTTAAAAGAGTTTTATTAAACCTATCTTTAGTTATGGCATTCTTTCAGTTGATTCCTTTTGCTATGGATGCTTAGAGCTTTTTCAGAAGCAACTTCAAACTATCTTTCCATTGTGGACATTCCACTCCATAAACTTCTTGGATTTTGCTTGTATCCAAAACTGAATATGCAGGTCTTTTGGCTGGCGTTGGAAATTCAGATGTTGGAATCGGATTGATTTTAATTTCTGCATTGCTTAGCTCTTTAATTGCCTCTGCAAAGCCAAACCAAGTCGTTTCTCCAGCATTGGTAAAGTGATAAACCCCAGGAGTCTTCTTTTCCGATTGCACAACCTTTAAAATAGCTTTAGCAATATCATTTGCGTTAGTTGGTGTTCCTTTTTGATCATTTACAACAGAAATTTCATCTTTATCTGCAAATAATCGCAACATGGTTTTCATGAAATTCTTTCCATGTTGAGAATAGACCCAAGCCGTACGAAAAATTATGGTCTCAGGATTATTTTCTATCGCCAACTGCTCGCCTACTAATTTAGATTTACCGTAAACGCTAATTGGATTGGTTTCATGATCCGCAGTAAATGGTTTTTCAGCATTACCATCGAATACATAATCCGTTGAAACATGAATAAACACAATGTTTTTTTCAGCGCAAATTTTCGCCAATTCTCCCACAGCCTCTGCGTTCACAGCATAAGCCTTATCAACTTCTTCCTCTGCCAAATCTACAGCTGTATAGGCTGCACAATTTATTAAAACATCTAATTCATTTTGAGTCAAATAATCGTGCATCATTTGAATATTAGCAAGGTCAAACTCTTGTCGAGTAACAAAGGTATATTGATATTCGCTGTTGTTTATTTGGCTAACCGCATCCTTGATACATTGTCCTAATTGCCCATTTGCTCCAGTGACTAATATTTTTTTCATAATTCAACCGCTTTAAAATCAGCAAAATGTTTTTGATTCATATCCTTCTCAGACAAAATAGCTTTGTCTCTAGGGATTCTCCAATCAATATTCAACTCCTCATCGAATAAATATATCCCATCCTCGCTTTCTTTATTATACAATGCATCGCATTTATAAGCCACAACGGCAGATTCAGACAAAACTGAGTAACCATGTGCAAAACCATGAGGAATAAATAACTGCAAATTGTTTTCGGCGCTTAGTTCAATAGAAATATGCTGACCATAGGTTGGTGAGTCTTTTCTAACATCTACCGCTACATCGAGGATTTTACCCTCCAAAACACGTAGAAATTTAGCCTGTAGCGCATGTTTTCTTTGAAGATGAAGTCCACGGATAACACCGTATTGAGATTTAGCTTGGTTATCCTGTAGAAAAACCATGTCGATACCCGTAGCCTCTCTAAACTTTTCGTGATTGTAACTCTCAAAAAAATAACCTCTTTCATCTTTAAAAATCTGAGGTTCTACAATGAAACATCCGGAAAGTTTGGTCTGTGTAATCTTCATGAAATAATTGATTAAAGCAAATATACAACTCTTAGAAGAAATACGAATTTAGTTTTAAGTCAAGCTAAACTAATGGAATTAAAACACCCTAAAAAATAAAAAAGCCGATTCCATGGAATCGGCTTTTTAATAGGTATTTCAGTTCAAAAATTATTGAACTCCTAACTGTTTTTTAACGTCGTTAGTGATATCTACACCACCTTTGTAGTATAATACAGTTCCGCTTGGTCCTGCAGTTGCCATATCGATAATATATCCAACTTTCTTAGCATCACCTACTGCTTGAATAGCGTTTTCTACTTTTTCGTAGATTGGCTTAACCAAGTTAGCTTCCATTTTATTTAATGACTCAGATGCAGTTTTTTGGTACTCCATCAATTCTTGTTGCTTCTTTTGAAGATCTTCTTGTACTGGAGCCAATTTTTGCATTAAAGCACGTTGTTCTGCTTCTGATTTATTTTGTGCAGCTTCCATTTGTTTTTGAGCGTCATCAACAATGGTTTGCATTTCTGCTTGTCTTCTTTCAACCTCTGCTTTGTGACGATCTGCCTCAGCTTCCAATTTGGTTTGTGCAGCTTTGTAATCAGGAAGTGCTTCTAAAATTGTATTAGAATTTACATGAGCCACTGATTGAGCGTTTACACTACCAATTCCTAATAAAAGGAATGAAAAAAAGGCGATTAATGTTAAATTTTTCATAGTTATATTCAATTTATTTTATTACTTATTTTTAACCGGTTTTAAAGACTCGGTTTTTTGAATTTTTAGTCTGTTATCTATTTTCTTTAAATCTCTTTTGTCGCTATTCATAGGATTCACACTATTATCTAATGCTCTTCTATTTTTTGCGTCGCGAATAGGTTCTTTTCCTTCTGGTAAAACCATTCTTAATACTTCTTCGCTAATATCATATTTTGGATCTGAGTAAAGCATAACCAAGTCACTTCCTTTATCAAATACAAAACTGTATTTTCTTCTTTCAGCAACAGTCTTAACGGCATTCCAAATTTGATCCTGAATTGGTTTTACTAAATTTCTACGTACAGAAAGCATATCGCCATTCGGTCCATATCTTTGTGCTTGTAAATCCTTAATGGTTTGTCTCTTTTCAGCAATATCAGCTTCTCGTTCTACAATTTGATCTTTTGTTAAAAGAATTTTCTCATTCTGAAATTCAGTTAACATCACTTCTAATTGCTCATTATGATTCTCTATTTCCGTAGCCCAATTATTTGCCTGCATATCCAATCTCTGTTGAGCATCGGCATATTGAGGCAAACTATTCAATACATAATCTGTATCAACATAACCAAAACGCTGACCAAACATACTGGCGCTAATAAGGAAAATAAATATTACAATACTGTTTTTCATAATGACTAATTTTGATTAAACGAAAATCGTGCCAAGCGCAGAAGCTTTAGAATGACTGGCCGAATATAAAGTGAGTTTGCCATCCAGACGCTTCTCCACTTGAATTAAGATAAGGATCGAATCCATATCCAAAGTCAAAGCCTAACATACCAAAGGCTGACATAAATACACGTATACCAACTCCAGCAGATCTTTTCAACTCAAATGGTTTGAACTCTTTGTGATCATCCCAAGTGTTACCAGCCTCAAAGAAACCTAAACCAAAAATCTTAGCTTGTTGCCCCATCGTGATAGGGTATCTTAACTCTAATAAGAATTTATCGTAAATAGTACCTCCACCTAAGGGTGTAATATCTCTACCTACTTGTCCTCCACCATCTGTGAAATCTTGATAACCTCTTAAAGGTACAATCTCACGACCATCGAATCGGTTGGCCTGCAATCCAGTTCCACCCATAAAGAATCTCTCAAACGGAGAAATACCAATATCCTTATTATAGTTTCCTAAAAGACCGAATTCTGCACCCGTTCTTAAAACTAATTTTCCTACTAATTCTTTATACCAGTTTCCAGAGAATTGAACTTTGTAGTACTCTAACCATTTATACAATTGTTCGAAGTTACCTTCTGCCTTCAAAGCTTTATAATCCTTGTTATTATTTAATAAAGAATAAGGAGGAGTTACTTTTAAACTTACATTAAAGTCCGATCCATAAGTTGGGAATACAGGATCATTACCTGCAGACAATCTACTCAATCCGATTTGGTAAGCTAAGTTATTAGATTGACCATTTTCGTATTGAATTGTACCAACATTATATCTATAGTTTTCAAAATTATAGTTCTGGAACGATACCGCTTGATTTAATCTAAAGTAATCATCTGGCCAAGCTAACAATTTATTTAATCCAACTGACGCACCCAAAATTCTTAATTTAGAGTCCTCTGAACTATAAAGGTTCTTATAGTTGGAGTTATAAACTGATAATGATAAGGCTGTTGGTTTACTTCCCCCAATCCAAGGCTCCGTAAATGAAATACTATAGTTAGAGAAATAACTACCTGCTTGAGCTCTAATAGACAAAGCTTGACCATCTCCTAAAGGAACTGGCTTCCAAGCTTCTCCTTTGAACAAGTTTCCGATCGAGAAGTTCTGGAAAGTTAAACCTAGCGTACCGATGAATCTTCCTCCACCATAACCACCTTGCAACTCAATCTGGCTCGATGATTTTGGAGCTAGTCTCCAATCGATATCAACCGTGTTGTCTTCTACATTAGGCTTAATGTCTTGTGAAATTTGTTGAGGATCAAAGAACCCTAAACCACCTAACTTAAAATAGGTTCTCTTAATATCACTTTTAGAGAATAAATCTCCTGGACGTGTCATCAACTCACGTGCAATAACGTGGTCATGTGTTTGGGTGTTTCCATTGAATGTAACGCGATTCCAAGTAGCTTGTTCACCTTCTTGAATTCTAATTTCTAAATCAATGGTATCATTTTTAACTGATCTTTCAATCGGCGTAGCATTCGAGAATAAATAACCGTTGTTTAAGTAAAGCGTATGTAAGTCATCGTCTTTCTCAGATCCCGATACTTTTTTATTAATTCCAACTGCATCATAAGGATCACCTTTCTTGTAGGCAAAAATTCTTTCTAAGACTTCGGTATCATAAACCGAATTTCCAACAAAAGTAACATCACCTAAATAATATCTTTTTCCTTCGTCAACTTTAACTTTTACAACATATCTGTTTTCTGAAACGCGCTCAACGGTATCCGATACAATTTTAGCATCTCTAAATCCGTATCCTTTGTAAACGTCAATTAGATTTTCTTTATCATCTTCATAATCTTCCGGAACTAATTTAGAAGATTTAAGGATACTAATTAAATCTGTACGAGAAGTATTTTTAAACCCTTTTCTTCTTAGCATTCCTGATTTAAGTTCCTGATTTCCTTCGATAATAATATCTTTCACTTTCACGCGCGGCCCCTTATCTATCACAATCTTCACATCTTCGGTTAGGTTTTTCCCTTCCACTGGAATCGTAGTGAAGTCTACCTTAGCATCTGGAAATCCTTTTCCTGTAAAGTGATTCTTAATATTAATTCTAGTTTGATTAATGAGGTTTTGGGTAATCTTTTCATTCAGTTTAAGATTATTATCCTTGATAAATGTTTCTCTCAAAGATTTTTTAACGCCTACTATTTCAATCTCATTTATTTTTGGAAGTGCTACCAAATTTACTCTAAGATAGATATCACTCCCAACGACTTTAGTCGCAAAGAACTCAACATCCGAGAACAAATTGGTTCTCCATAATTTTTTAATCGCATTATTTATTTTAGCACCAGGAATTTCAATTTCTTCACCTAATTGTAAGCCTGTGAATCTCAAAATCTGGTTTGTACTATAAGGTGTTCCACCACTCACCTCTAAACCTTTTAGAGTATATTGTGCCATCATCTCCACAGAAGTACCCGGCATCTCCTTGACTGGAGCCGGAGCCGTAATGGTATCCTGCTTACTACCTACCTTTTCAAAGTTAAAAACGCCGTGGGTATTGATTTGCGTAGAATCTACGTTAAAATCAACCACTTTTTTGGGCTGAATTCCTGTCGAATCTACTTGCGCACTCAATGTAACACAACTAAATAAGGTTAGTATATATAATTTCTTCATCATTAATTCTTCAGTTCCGTTAATTGATCACCAGTTTTTCCAAATCTTCTCTCTCTTTTCTGATAAGAATAAATAGCCTCAAATAGATCTTTTTTCCTAAAATCTGGCCATAGAATATCCGTGAAATAAAGTTCTGCATAGGCAATTTGCCACAGCAAAAAATTGCTTATTCTGGTTTCGCCACTTGTTCGTATCATTAAATCTACATCGGGCAAATCAGCAGTAAACAAGTGAGTTTTGAAAACTTCTGGTGTAATATTGTTAATTTCTAGGTTATCTTCTTTGACGTCTTTTGCGATAGACTTAACAGCGGAAATGATTTCATCTTTTGCGCCATAACTCAAAGCTAGCGTCAAGACAGCTTTGGTATTATTTTTTGTCGACTCCATTACCGATTTCAGTTCGGCAACCACTTCTTTGGGGAGCTTATCTATGTCCCCAATCGTACAAAGTCTGATATTGTTTTCTTGAAGTGTTTTTAACTCTTTCTTGAGTGAACTTGCTAACAAGCCCATTAAAAAACCTACCTCTTCCATAGGCCTAGACCAATTTTCGGATGAGAAAGCATAAAGCGTTAAATATGGAATACCAAGATCGTCGCAACCTTCAATAGCTGAACGAACTGCTTTTATGGCGTTTTTATGGCCAAAGGTTCGCAACATACCCTTCTTCTTAGCCCAACGACCATTTCCATCCATAATGATGGCAACGTGTTGTGGTGTATTCGATAGGTCAATTTTATTTCTTAAGGTTTGTTGCATTCTTATTAATCACAGAAACATGCTGGTCTTCCGAAGGTGTAAGTTAAAGTTAAACCAGTGAAAACGTACCAATCATTGTTTGAATGATCTCCTAACTGTCTTCCGATAATCAACTCGTCGTTACGTTTTTGGATTTCTTGCGAAATACCATTGTATGTTTCTAATCCTGGTTCTATGACGTAGCTAAAGTCTTCGGGTTGCGCGAAAGCCATATCTAGGTCATCCACCATTGTAGGTCTTACGCCAACTTCTGCAGCTACAATCCAGTTCCATCTGAATTTGTATTTATATCCAGCCCCAAAAGGGATAGTATATGAAATGTTTGTTTTGTTCGATTTTTCTATTAATGTTTCAAAATCTTGTGCTGATGTAGGTGCTGTACTTCCATCGTTTAACTGATGAGTAACTTTATACTCTGGGTGATTATAACCAAAAACTCCAGCTCCAGCAAATATATAAGGAGAATGTCCTCTTTCTTGTTCAGCGTTAATTGGGAAAAAATTGTATTCAAATACGACAGATGCTTCAAATAAAGATTGAGAGTATTTCGCACCACGATCATATCTATAATCCTCAGCTGCTAATTTATCATTATCAATAAATCTTGAATAATCTAAATTCAAACGAAGTGATTGTTGCGGATTTAAATTAAATCTATAAATTGCTCCAATCGCAATGGGAATAGTTGGCTCTCCTTTATCAAAACTCTTCGGCAAAGGATTGATAAAATCAGTTCTACCAATATCTGTAATACCATTGGCTCCACCCAAAAACAAACCTACTTCGTGCTTTTGTGCTTGCAGATTACATGCAAAAATTGTTATAAATATGAATACAAAAAATCCTCTCATAATAATTGTATAATGTACATTGTTAACGTACAAACTTTGCCAATGTTGTATTTCCTACATTTTTTATGCGGGGCAAATATAAACATTTATGTCGGCAGAGCGTATGCTTTTAATAATTTCTTTTAAAATCCCTAAAGTTAGTTTCTTCTATCAATTCCCCAAAATAATTTTTGTCTTAATGTTTCTAAATAGTTGCTATGGTTTAATTGCACAATATTTACCATAAAATCAGCCTTACTGACACATATCTCGTGTTTTACGTCTATCGAATCCAAACGATTGTCCAGCGATAAGGAATATTGAGGCACTCGACTATGCACAATCAATCTTATCTCTACACTATCCTGTATAACCAATGGTCTAACATTCAGGTTATGTGGCGCCATAGGTGTAATCACAAAATTCTCTGTTTCTGGTGATATAATCGGACCATTACAACTCAATGAATATCCCGTAGAACCGGTTGGCGTTGATATTATTAACCCATCAGCCCAAAATGAGTTTACCAATTGACCATCAATATATGCATCAATCGTAATCATACTAGTGGTTTCCTTGCGCATTAGCGTGACTTCATTTAACGCAAAAGGAAATTTAAGATGTAGTCCGGGTGAATGAATTTTGACTAAAGATCGTCGACTGATCTTAAAATTCTTAGTTAAAATTTCGTCTAAATAAGGTAGAATCTCTTTTTTGTTTATTCCTGCTAAATAACCTAATCTTCCTGTATTCACTCCCACCATGGGCACATTGGAATCCTGCACAATTGTAATTGCAGACAAAATAGTTCCATCACCACCAAAAGTGAAAAACAAATCCAAATCATCCCACATATCCTCATGTGATGAAAAAGTAGGAACATTTCTTAGGTCAATGGATTTAATGAATTTTAATATTTCATAGAATTTCTCTTCTACTTGAAACTCAATTTCATTTTCTCTGAACCTATTCAATAATTCAGGCATAAAATCCTCTAATGCTTCAGAGAATTGCATTCCATATATAGCAACTTTCATTTTAGACATCTAGATACTTCATTAGTTGGTCATATCGATCGTGCATCATGTCTTGTTTTTCGTCGTTAAAGAATTTTAGCTTGACTAAATAGCCAAACCTTTCGAATGTTTCGACCACAGAAGATAAACTTTCTGCATTGAATTTTATCGTAATCTCGGTTAAATCATCCTCAAACCCAGAAATAAAGCTTCCAAAAATTCTTCCATTATTGGATTCTACAATTTTCGCAACTTCACTCATAGAGAATTGCTTGGTTGGAATTTTAACCGTTAACATAGCCGACGGCTCCGAAAGCAAGGGAAGTTTGGATAATTTCCCCATAACATCCTCTACCAACAATACACCTAGATATTCTTTTTGATTATTCAAAACTGGGATAACATTAGTATCGTGGGTATAAAACTCGTTGATCGCAGCGAATATGCTGCTAGTTTCCGTTAAGAAAAAGTAGTCTACATAGGGCTTTGCGCTGGTTAGCATCTCCTGAAGTGGCGCCTCATTTAGATGCGCCTCTGAAATGTTACCTAAAAAGGTTAAACCTTCAAACAAGGGTATATGGGTTAAATGAAATCCATCTAACATGTGCAATGCCTTTTCTACAGTTGTATTGGTAGAAACAGGAATAATTTCTTTTGATATTAAATCTGTAATTAACATGGGCAGATTTTCAGCTAAGTTAAAAAAAAATGAGTACTAGTTATGGCTATCTGTTATTTTAACAGGATTATGTCAAAATGAGTACCACTTTTTTTAATCATTATTTTGGAATTTCTAATTCATTTTTCAACTTTTTCGACAAACCATTATATACCCTTTCATAGGAATGATTTATAAGCTCTTTTAGAAAGTCATCTGATAAACTCCCTATAAACGACACCGTGTTCCAATGCTTCTTATTCATATGATAACCTGGTTTTATCTCCTGATGCTTTTCTCTTAATTCTATAGCCCAGTCTGGATCACATTTTAAGTTCACGCTAAAATCCTCTGAGACCAAATCAGTTATGGCAAAGATTTTGCCTCCTATCTTAAGAACTAAGTTATCTGGCCCAAACGGGAAATCCTCTTGAGTATGAGACAAGGACAAACAGTAATTTAAAAAGTTTTCAATATGCATGTTTAAAAATATGTATATTTGCACAGAATAATAGAAGGTATGAAACAACCATCTTTTTTTGCTAAAATCTTACTTTTCGGTGAATATGGAATCATCGAAAACGCTAAGGGATTGACTATTCCGTACAATTTTTATAAAGGTACTTTAAAATTTGTAAACGCGGAAGAGCATTCGGATTCAAACGAAAAATTGATGGAGTTTGCTACTTATCTTTCCTCTGAAATGCCTGATAGTTTTGATATTGAGCGTTTAGAAAAAGATTTAGAAGCGGGAATGTACTTCGATTCAGATATTCCACAAGGATATGGTGTTGGTAGTTCAGGCGCTTTAGTGGCGGCTATTTATGACCAATATGCACATAATCCTATTGCTACAAATGGTTTATCTAAAGAAAAAATTAGTGAATTAAAGAATATTTTAGGTAAAATGGAATCTTATTTCCATGGTAAATCTTCGGGGATTGACCCGTTGATTTGTTATATGAATATTCCATTACTGATTAATTCTAAAGACGACATCGACACGGTTGGTCTTCCAGCGGAGAAAGCCGGAAAAGGTGCTATTTTCTTAATCAACAGTGGTGTTCCAGGCAAAACAGAGCCTATGGTTCAAGCATTTTTTGAGAAAATGAAAAATGAAGGTTTCAGAAAAACCATGCACAAAGAGTTTACCAAGTACAACGATGCTTGTATAGATGCTTTTGTGAAAGGAAAAACCGAGCCTTTATTTAAAAATTTAAAGAATTTGTCTACTTGGGCACTTGTTAATTTCAAACCCATGATACCAACTATATTGCTTAATGCATGGGAAAACGGGATTCAATCGAATGACTATTACTTAAAATTATGTGGTTCTGGGGGTGGTGGATTTGTCTTGGGCTTTACCAAAGATTTTGAAAAAGCACAAAAATCTCTTCCAGACTTTGAATTGGAGCCATTTTACCGTTTCTAATATATATCTATGCCTTCTAAAGTAGCCAAAAATAGTTTACTAAAACTTCTGGCACTTTTCACGGTGATTCGAGGTTATAATATTGCTGCACTGGTTGTGGCAATGATTTTTACAGCCTATTTTATTTTTGCTAAAGATCAAACTCTTAGTCACTTTTTCTCCACTTACAAAGTACATTTAATCGTATTGGCATCGGCTTTTACTATTTCTGGAGGATATATTATTAACAACTTCTATGATTTAGACAAAGACAGAGTGAGCCGGCCGCTCACCACATATATCAGTAGATTTATTAGTCAGGCTTTTAAACTGAATGTGTATCTTATTCTATGTGGAATTGCACTAGCGCTAGCTTTCTCTGCATCTTGGCGAATTGGGGTTTTCTTTATTATATATCAATTTCTAGTATGGCTCTACAGTCACAAGCTAAGTCGCTTACCTTTTATACAGAATCTTTCCTATACTATATTGGGTATGTTGCCTTTTTTAGCGCTCCTGTTACACTACAATAATTACTCGCCCATTATATTTTTTCATGGTTTATATCTAGGTTTGATTTTACTAATCATGGATATTTCTAAGGATTTGGTGAGCTATAAGGGTGATTTAATTTATAATTATAAAACCTTGCCTGTGACATTAGGCATCCCCAAAACCAAGTTTATTTTAAGCATGCTCATCTTAATTAGCATGATTTGGACCGTAATTATGACACAATTTGACGAGGTAGGTCACATGGATTATTATTTTGGTATCTCTGCAATTTATCTTCTAATCTCATTGATTGTCATATGGTTTATTAACAAAAAATGGGAATTCAACCTATTTTATCTTAGTTTGAAGTTAATGCTTGGAATTGGCGTCCTAAGTATTGCATGGATTAAGATAAATCCCTTAGATTTGCAAAAGTTTTTCCCTATCAATTAACGGATTGAATTTTGCTGGTTTATACAACAGCAGAGGAAAGGCAATAAATATAAGATTATGAGAAGAAAGAATCCAAAATTCGACAATTCGAATTCAGATCGTCGCGAGGACGAATCAAGAGGTTCATCCGAGAGACGAAACACGGGGAACAGAAGAAGCGGCGGCAGAAGCCAAGGTTCAGGAAACAAAGGGCGCTCTTTCGGAGGCGGAGATCGCAACAAAAGATCAGAACAACCGGGAGGCAGTGATCGAAGAAAGTCAGGCAGAAGTGGATCGTCTAGCAGAAAACCATCTTTTGGTGGACGCAAATCAAATAGTAACTGGGGCGAGAGAAAAAGCTTTGACCGCAGTGGAGACAATGACAGAAGCTCTTCGAGCAGAGAAGGCTCTACAGAAAGAAAGTCATTCGACAGAGATTCTAGAGATAACCGAGGTTCATCGGACAGAAAACCATCTTTCGATAGAAAAAGCTCACCAGATAGAAGTTCATCTTACGAAAGAAGAGGCCCTTCTAATAGAGGTGGCTCATCAGAAGGAAGAGGTTCTTCAGACAGAAAGCCATATAACAAAGAAGGTAGAGGTCCATCGGACAGAAGTTCTTCCTACGAAAGAAGAGGACCTTCTAACAGAGGTGGCTCATCAGAGAGAAGAGGTTCTTCAGACCGAAAACCATATAATAAAGAAGGTAGAGATCCATCAGATAGAATAAGTTCTACTGACAGACCGTACTCATCGGGCAAATCTAGTTCAAGAGGAAATAAATTCGGAGGTAATAAGAGCTACGGCGATAAAGAAACTGATAACAAAGGCTCTTTTGACAATAAGAGAAGTTTTAATAAAGACAGATCAGATCGCAAACCAGCCTCTAGAGGAGGTAGTAAGTTTGGGGATAGAAAAAGAGCGGCCGACAGTGGGCGTGATTTTAAGCGCAACTTAAGACCAAGAAGAAAAACCGCAGATCCAGTTAAGGAAGATGATGGTTTAATAAGATTAAACAAATACATCGCTAATTCTGGTATGTGCAGTCGTCGTCAAGCAGATGAGTACATTAAAACAGGTGTAGTTGAAGTAAATGGAACTGTAATTACCGAAATGGGCTTTAAAGTAAAGCCAGAAGATGATGTAAGATTTGATGGTAAGCGTTTGACTCCAGAGAGAAAAACCTATGTACTTTTAAATAAGCCAAAAGGTTATATTACGACAACCAGCGACGAAAGAGATAGAAAAACGGTAATGGATTTAGTTGCCAATGCAACGAAAACGAGAATTTTCCCTGTCGGTAGGTTAGATAGGCAAACTACGGGTGCTTTGTTGTTTACCAATGATGGTTATTTAGCTAAGAAACTAACGCATCCTAGTCATGGTGTTAAGAAAATATACCACGTTATCTTAGATAGAGATTTACATGGTGATGACATGGAGAAAATCCGCCAGGGTATTCATATGCATGAAGGTGTAGCAACTGTTGATAAGGTATCTTATATCGATGGAAAATCTCGAAATGAAATCGGGGTTGAGATTCATATTGGATGGAACCGCGTAGTTCGTAGAATCTTCGAAAAATTAGGTTATAAAGTGGAAGCGCTAGACAGAGTGCAGTTTGCGGGATTAACTAAAAAGAACCTTAAAAGAGGGGATTGGAGAATTCTTGATGAGAAAGAAGTTAACTTCCTGAAAATGATGTAGGATTGATATGTAGTATTTGGTAATTGATACATAGTATACAGTAACTAAATTCTATTAATAATATTGAAAAGAGAGGATGTAATCATTCTCTCTTTTTTCATGTCTTAAAATAAAAGTTCTTATGAGCTCATTCTAATCATCAATTGAAGCATTCTTAAAGCTAGGTGTAGTTAGATCGTCCTTTAAACCCATAAGTAATAATTAAATAAATTCTTTAACTTTAAACGAGTTAAGCATCCACTATCGTTTAATCTAAAATAGAAAGCTTATGAAATTCGTCGTCAAAAATTCGTTGTTTTTTGGTGCAGGCTTATTGGTTTTGTACAGTATTTATCACTTTCTAATTTTAAATGAGGGTTTTAACCTAAAACGTCTATATTACATATTAAGCATATCGGTATTATCTAGCATCACATGGGGTTTATGTATATATTATATCAAAAAGAAAAAGTAAGTGGCTGAAATTTTTAACTAAAACTTATTATCTCTACTCAAGCAACTGAATTGTTTAGATTTATATTATAAAAAAGCTTAACTCCCCTTTCTAATCAACTTAGCTCTATTAACTATTTTAACGAGCTTTGAACAACTTATTTATTGAAAGAGACACATTCCCTTTAAGAACAATTTTAAGCCCTAATATCTTTATTTTAAACAAAATTAAATCGTTCAAAAAAGCCCGAAACAGAATTTCTATTTCGGGCTTTTAGTTTTTGGAATAAGTATATTGAATCTTACTTCAATTTCTTAATTCTATTATCTTTTACATCAGAAGCATCTACCAATGAAGGAATCAATGAATTCTGAATTAAACTTTTATTTTGTGACTGAACACTTCTCCTTAATACAGAAGCATCTTCCATATCAGCAACAGCTCCTTTCTTAGTAACTTTTACAAAGTAAACTCCTGCGTTGCCTTGGATAGCTCCCGAAGTTTTACCTTCTGCTAATCCTAATGCTGCTCCACCAACGTTTGGCTCTAAACCAGCTCCCTCGATCATTGGACGAGAATAGTTGATAGATGCCGTTTGTTTAGTTACACCTAATGTAGATGCTAAACTATTTAAATCAGCTTCTGTGTTTTCTGAGGCTAATTTCTGTGCAATTTTTCTGTTTCTCACTTTAGCTTCTACTTGAGTTCTAGCTGCTGCGATATTGTATTTACCATCTTCATATTTGTTAGATAAGTAAGCCACGATTTGTCCACCATCTAAAGTTTCGAATGTAGAAACGGCACCAGGTTTTGTATCATCGTTGAAAGCCCATCTTAAGATATCACCTTCTTTTCTTGTTCCACCTAAACCTACTAAGTTCGTAGCAAATCTCGTTACACCATCGGCATTATTCACCTCTGCATTTTCTTGACGTGCTGCATTAATGAAATCATTCGCTGATTGGTCTTGTGCGTTTAATGCTAAATTATTAGCCGAACTAAATAAGTTTTCTTGAGTTTCCTCAGAAGCTTTAATTTGCTTTTGAATCCTTGCTAATTGGTAACCTGTAACTTGTTTTACATCATCAATTCTAATGATATGGAATCCAAATTGAGAAGGAACAACATCGATCGTACCTTTTGGCTCTGTTACAGCAAAATCACGGTAAGACTCTGCAAAACCTTGTTGGAATCTACCAACCCATCCAATATCTCCATTAGATTGAGCTGCTACAGCATCATCAGAAACCGTTCTAGCTAATTCATTGAACTTAGAAGGATCTGCCTTAATAACAGTCAATAAGCTATCAGCCAATACTTGAGCCTCTTGTGGCGTTCTTGTAATTCCAGCTCCTCTAGCTTCGCTACCTGCATAACCGATTAGGATATGACTTGTTTTAGCTGAATCAGTAATCGATTTAACGTCCGAAATCTTAATTAGGTTGTATACGTTACCAATTTTAGTTGGCCCAATTACATCACCTTCATTTGCATTCTTAAGTTTCTCTTTCAAACCTTCGTCTGGGAAACTCTCGAATTGTGCTCTTGTATAATAAGTAGGGTCGAATTGAGATTCAGAAAAGCGACTTATATAAGCAGAATCATTTACTGCTTGAGCAAAAGAACGGATCGTATCTGTAATACCATTCACCTCATCTTTGATTACTTGTGGAGCTAAATAAGAGTTTAGTTCATTTAAAATCCTAGTATTATCCTGCTCCGAAGCCTGACCTGGGAAATAAGCATAAGCTAAATTAACGCTTGGCTCAGCTTTGAAATTTTTAGGATGATCTTTCATGTATCCTAAAATCTCATCGTCTGTAACTTCAATTTTATTTTTCTGCGCATAGTCTTCGTAGTTAACAACAATATACTCGATTTCGTTAGTAGCATTTGCTTTGTTCATGAAAGCAGCATCAACATCTGTTGCTAAACCACCACTAGAAACCAAGCCTAGGTATGTTCTATTGAGCAAACGATACTGTGGATTTGCGTTCTCCCACTGTTCATAAAAATTCTGAGCTTGTGGATTACCTGCCAACGCTGCTGTTTTAAGTTCACTAATAAATTGTTTAGTTAACTCAATGTTTACACGCCCATTAGCATCTGTTAAATTCGGATTTACTGAAGTATAAAACCTACCAGCTTCCTCAAAATACTTGTTTTCATCGACACCAATCCCTAATTCTTCCATTTGATTGGTCACCAAAACCTCAGAAACTAATTGATTCCATGCCATTTCTGATAACACGTTCTCACTAGCTTCTTGCATTTGTGGGTTTTTACTCAAGCGATTATACGCCAAGTTATAGTCTTGAATGTTAATAGGTGTTCCTGCAACAGAACCTAATTCATTGGGATCACCAAATATACTTCCTTGTGAAAATGCGTCTCCAACAATGAAAGCAAATAAAGGCAAACCAATACCTAAAATCAATAACCAAGATCTTTTTCTAATATCTCCTAAAAGAGCCATCCTTAATAATTTACGTTACAATTTGCGAAAGTACAACATTCCTACAAAAACAAAAAACAGATAAAGCTTTTAGACCCAATAATGATAAGATTTATTAAATCTTAGTTGGATTTAGAACCATCACTATATGATGATATTTGGAATGCTATTCTTTAGCTTTAAAATTTCTAAAGTTCAAATATAGACTTTTCAATAAAATAATTTGCATGTGATGGGATGAATTAATCCTCTTGCACGTAAATTCTAATTTCTTCGATGCGTGTATCCGAAACTCTTTCGATTAATAAAACATAATCCTCTACCTTGATTTCGTCACCAATATCAGGCAAGTCCTCATTGAGCTTGACCGCTAATCCTCCTAAGGTTTCATAAGCATCCGACTCAGGTAGGTGTAATCCAAAGTTTTCATTTAAGTAATCAATTTCTAATCGAGCCGAAAATAAATATTCATCGTCCTTGATTTGTGTTTGAACTAATTGAACACTATCATGCTCATCCTCTATCTCACCAAACAACTCTTCTACTACATCTTCTACCGTAACCAAGCCTGCTGTTCCTCCATATTCGTCTAAAACAATGGCAACTGATTTTCGGTTTTTGATCAATCTATTCATTACATCTTGGGCAAGGAAAGTTTCGTTTACAAAATCAACAGGTAAGAGCGCCGAACGAATATTCTTAGGTTTCTTGAACAAATCAAAGGAATGAATATAACCAATGACTTGATCCATGTTTTCTTGATAAACTATTAATTTCGAAAATCCAGTATCAATAAATTTTTCTCTTGCGTAATCGATGCTTTCATTAATATTTACACCAACAATTTCCTTACGTGGAATCATGCACTCCCTCACCTTTATCTCGGAAAATTCTAAAGCATTGTGAAATATTTGAACCTCGGTGTCTATTTCTTCTTCATCGGCATCTATCAGTTGTTCCGATAAAAAGTATTTTAATTCCTGTTTAAAAAATAGTTCATCTTCAGATACTTCTTTTCTACCCACCAATTGTAAGAAGATGTTTGAAATCCATATGATAAAAGTAGTGAAGATTGAAAATACTTGGAATATGATCCAAGCTGGAAAGGAGAAAAATTTGAATAATTCGTTGGAATAAATACTAAAAATAACTTTTGGTAGAAACTCAGCAGTCACCAAAATAACCAATGTGGATAGGAGGGTTTGGATCAAGAGAGATAATAAATCCGAGTTTAAATCTGGAAGATTGCTCATTATTAAATCTCCCATAAAAATTCCGTAAACTACCAACGCGATATTATTACCAACCAACATGGTAGCAATATATTTTTGAGGTCGATCAGATAGATATAGCATTATTTTAGAAACCCATGTTTCTTTTTTGCGCTCAAGCTCTAAGCTCATCCTGTTAGAGGATATAAAAGCTATCTCCATCCCCGAAAAGAAGGCTGATGCAATGATCGATAAAATGATAATAATGAGAGTTGTCGCCATTATTGTTGTTCTTGAGATTCCATCAGAGGATCCAACTCAACCATGTCTTCTGGTATTTCTTGTTTTGGCAATTGAGTTTGTGTTCTAGGCATTGTTTTATTCTCCCCAGCTTCATCAAAAAAGATGACACCATGATTATCAAACAAAGTAAATTCTTTGAAATCCTCAGATGCTGTTAAGCCGTGATTGGCAATATTTGTTGTTCCGTCTTTCCTTTTAATAGTTACTGTATCTTGTGTAAATATACGTCTATTTAGATTATCCCAGAAAATATGTTGGGTACGCAAAGTATCTCCATCATTATTAATCATTTCAACATTTCCTTTGCCTTCATAGAACTTCTTTCGATCTATTATTTTTGCCCAATCTGCCCTAAGGTAATTTGGATTTGGTTTGCCAGAGTTCCAAAATTTAATATTAACTCCTTTGCGCATGATAGTATAAGGCGAGTCGATCAAAGTAAATTCTTCTATTAAAGGAGACTTTAACTCCATCGTTATAACACCAGAATCCTTATAGGTTAGAAAAGCATCTACAATGGTTCTATCGGCGAAGTTCTTGTTGAGTTGTCCCAAAGGTTTGGAGTCTTTTTCCTCACAACTCACAAACAACAAAGCAGCCCCAAATAGGGCTGCTCTGATTATATTATATGTCTTAAAGACATTTCTCTTCATTATCTAACGGTGGTTGTAGCACCTCCAAGACAACTAATAGAAACTTTATCTCCTTTCTTTTTACCTGCCTGGAAAATTAATTCTTGATTTGGTGCTGTTGCTTCATAAGATCTCACGGCACTTTTAGCCCAAGATGCTGAACGGCTATCTACCGCAGCTGCTTTATTAGCATAGTCAGCGGCTACCCAATAAGTAGACAATTTCTCGAATTGCGAATTACCACATGCGTTGGCACTTGCTCCAAACGCACTTGCTATTAATTGGTAAGGCGCTCCCCAACCTGGTTTGTAACCAGCGGCTCTTTTGGCCCAACTAACTGCATTGCTTAAGCTACCTGTTTTTTGGTAAGACAAAGCAATATAGTAAGCAACATCACCACGCGTAGTTCCAGTCACCTCTTCCATAGCTTTTTTGAAATCCTCGATAGCACCGCTATAGTTTCCAGCTTTATATTTTCTAGCTCCAGATCCATATGGAGAACCTACAGTTCCACCGCCACCTCTAGATGCAACTTGAGTTGGTTCTGCCTGAGGATTTTCCCTCTTCCAAACAATAGCATATTGTTCTTCAATTCTTTCCATTACTGGGTTATCGTAACAATCTTTTAAAGCTAAAGCTTGGTAAGAACCTGTTAACCATTCTAAACTATCTTTATTTGCCTCAAATTTATTAGCGAACATGGGTGCAATATTATCACAAGTGGTATACTCTTCTAATACAGCTTCCATCGATTCATTCAACTGAACAAAAACATCTTTAGCAGACTGTGCATTTGCCATGGTCTGTTTTTCAGCTACAGTTAAATCTTTCTTAGGATTAATTTTCTGTATACTATCTAACTTTTCAGCTAGCGTACCATATTCAACTGAGCGCATTTCGATATTGTCTTCAGCTACTTTCTTTGTTTGGAAATAAACATCCAATACTTCTTCGAATTCTAACACGTTTTGGTTCATTAATTCTAAAGCTGTAGAATAATAAGTCAACACTGTCGAAGCAGAAACTTTCTGTGTATCTTCAGATGATTCAAATAAGGCTTTATAAGAATCATATGCAGTTTTCTTATCAACTAATTCATATTTCAATTGGTAAGAAATCTTTTCTCCTTTCCAAAATGCTTCTTTACCATCTGGGAAGTTTTTAATTCTATTTTCGATTAAAGTCACTAATTCATTAGCATACTTCTTCTTCTCAACATCATTTGCTGCCTTAGCAATTTTATTTTCTAAAATTGTTTCACCAAAATTGTAGAAGTTGATTTTCTCACTAGGACAAGCCGCTAAAGCTTCTTTTAACTTAGGATAAGCTGCGTCATAGTCTTTTGTCTGTACCAATTTATTTAGCGAAATCTCATAACTATCGCAATTTTGGGCATTTCCAAAATTGGGAGCGATAAATGCAGATGCGATAAATAGTAGTGGTATTATTTTTTTCATTTTGATAGATTTTCTAGGTTCAATTTAATCATATTTTCTTCGCTGGAACCAAGTGTCGTTTAATGTAAAACTTAGCTTAATATTCGCGTAAGTTTCTTTCACCAAACTCTTATCGGTAGTACCTCTCTGTCCTAGCTCAACACCAATGTTTAACTCAGACGCATCAGTAGCTTTCCCAACGGGTAGTCCAATTCCAAAAGTTATGCCATAATCTTTTATATCTTCTCCTTTAACGCTTATAGGTGTCTTCTCATAATACATACCTCCACGATAAGTTGCGCGAGACATATAACTTCTATAACTATTAAATTGTGGGATATAATATCCACCAACTGCAGCTTTAAATCTGTCGTTTGATGTATTTTTTTCATGAATTAAATTAAATGCAGAAGTCTTTTCCCAATCTACTTGTGCTCCAATATTCCATTTTAAATCTTTACCATAACTAATACCTAATGAAGCATTTTCTGGTATTCTCACCTTTCTATCTGAATCATTGAAACTAATGGTATCAACATTAAACTCTACAAAGTTGGTGGGAATAATTTGATAGGTTTTAACAAGGTAGTTTTGATCTGCTTTAATGTTAGACCCTAAACCATAAGTAGCACCAACCGTTAATAATTTATTATTATCGAATTTCTTGGCAAATGAAATACCTCCATTCACAGTGATTCCACTGATTTTACTATCAAAATCATATGCTGTAAGCAATTGAGATTCAGATGCACTGAAGATTTCTGTTTTATCTAAGGATCCAAAAATATAATTTGCTCTAACTCCTAAAGCTAAATTGCTGTTTAGGTTATATGAAGTCATAAAATGCAGGCTATTCAACCCTCCACTACCTTCAAACTGGCTTGTGGTTGAAATATCATCATACATTTTAGTTGTACTTGTTTTATACCCTAAGGCCGAAAAAGGCTGGAAACCAAATCCACCTCTCCATTTCTTACCTAATGGAAATCCTAATGAAACTTTAGAAAGATAGGTAGTTGATCTCGAAAAATTATCGCTTTCGCTTTTGAACCTTGTCATGTCCGTAGAGCCCTCGAAAACGAAATTAGTAAATCTCAAATTTTGGTTGGAAGCTGGGTTCATAAAGTTAGTTTCTGTGCCATAAGGACTCAAATAAGCTGTACTTAATCCTCCCATTCCAAAGCTGGCTGCGCCGTTGCTTAGTCTATTGTCTCCATACCCAAAGGCTGAATAGGGTGAAATAGATATGTTTTGAGCGCTAACTTGCGCTACTGTTATTAGCAGTATCATACTGCATAAAATCCTTCTCATTCTTCTTTTGCTACTTATTAAATATTTGCAAATATGATGATTTGAATCCAATCTGAAAAAATATATTGTCATTTGTGGGTGAATTTGTTTGATTATTAAGCAATTAATACCTCCTATGCCCGCATAGGATAGTCACGAGCCTAAAAGTTAAGTTTTAATTGAACATTTCCGGAATGTATCGCTTTATACTCCTCGTTCTTTCTTCCAGAATATTGAACGTTTAATTCTAAATAATTATTAATATTTCTTTGCAAAAGCAGTCGCCACACCAAATTATTTCCGTTTCGCAAACCTTCCATCATTCTATTTCCTACGACAGAGTTGGGATTGCCTGCAAAATCATTCTTTACCCAATCAGCTCCCGCCAAGACGGAGGTTTTGTTTTGATCGTTCCAAGTGAAATCAAAATTAAGTTGATGCGCTCTTAAACTTTCCTCGCCCAAAGCATTCGAGTAATCTTGGTATTGATAAGCCAAAGCATATTTAAAATTCTCTGAGCGACTATAATATATTTTTGGAACCCATTCTGAGGCTGAAAGCGCATATCGTCTACTTTCGAAGGCTTCTGAATCGCTATCAATCCATTTGAGATTGTTTGAAAACTCAAGACTTAAAAATTCAGTCCAATTATATTGCACTTTAATTTTATTTAATTGCGTTGAAAGTTCTTCTAATCCCGTAAAAACAAACCTAGCATTCTCTTGAATACTAAACTCATGCACGAAATTCCATTTATATTGATTTCCTGTATTATATTTATTCTGCATATAAAACTGCAAGGTTCTAAAACGTAGATTTTCATCGTTTTGCCAGGGATTAAAGACAGCTGTTTCATCGTATTTTAAATAATTTCCCTCTGTAGCATATGTTAAATTCGACTGAATTCTTCTCCAAAAAGTTTCATTACCAAAATAGCGCGATGGATTTAATCTTAAAGAGACACGCAGTCCGTTTTTATTGGTTCGAATCTGATCTACCGTATTGGTATAAACCCTGATAAATTTAGCTTCATCAGCAAAATCAGCTTGCTCAAACTCATCTAACTGCTGAACGCCATCACCATTATAATCTGTCCATTTATATATTCCCATACCATCCGCCACTTCTACATAGGTAAATGCTCTCTGTAATTCGGTTCCACCCGAAATCTCATAATTCGCATTTAACTCTACTGCCTTATTCCATAGACTTTTTCTCCATTGAATAGTTGCGTTCAAAAACGAAACTTTATTAATTGAATCAGTGTAATTCAATCTTCGGTAATGCGTCATAAACCTCAAAGCATGATTTTCATTTTTAATGATTTGTGTGTTAAACTCCATACCAACAGCTTCTGAATATCTTTTAAAACGGCCCAAACTCACCGAATCATCCTTTCTTTGATACGCCCTTAAATAAGCATATTTATTAATGGTATCGCCCAACATGACAGAACCAAAAACTTCATTCCAACCAAAACTTAAGGAATCAATTTGATGGTTCAACTCTCGTCTATTTTGCTCACCTACAATTCCTGTTGTTAGTCTTACTTTGCCAATTTGCCTTCCCACGAGCGCACGATACTCATCAAAAGTTGTCTTCTCATTATAAGAACTTGAATTCATATTTTTATAGGAAGCTAAAAACTCCGTTTTAGGCGTTAAATATTGAAGATTTAATCTATGTCGATTTCCATTGTATTGATTAGCCTCATCTAAATAATCAAATCCATAATTTGCAAAAATTGAATCTGAAATGGCCACCAATACATTGGATTGCAAAAACTGCTGATCTCCTCCTCCAATTTCTTGATGTAAATTAAAATCTCTTACAAACTCAGGCGAGCGTAATCTTTCTAAAGGCGAAAAGTTATCCTTTATAAATTCATAATTCAAGCTAGGGGTAATTTGAAGTCGACCTCTCTTATAAGACTTTTCTGCTCCTAACTTAAGTGCATAACCCACATTTTCTTCATCATCTACATCAGAAAACAGGTTTTGATCCACATTAGAAACGCCTACATCTAAATTGATTTTCCCATTATTTTTAAGTTTATAAGAAGTCGCCAAGCTTAAAACTTGATTCTTTTGGGGCGCTACCAATAAGCGAATGGGTTCGTATTCCCCTTGTTTAACACCATTATTGGGCGGGACAAATTCAAAGACACGCCCATTTACAGCATTATCCGTAAGCTTATAGTTTCCCTTATTTTTTCCTAAGCGCGTAAAATTAACATGATATACTTCATCTTGAGGTTCTACGGTATATTCAAAAATCTCTAGATCGTTCCAGTAAACTTTCTTATACAAGACCTTTCCTTGCTCAAACGGAACTTGCTCATAAGAATTGGCATACATAGCTTCGCTATTATTTCCTGCTTGAGATAAGATTTCTTTATCTTCTAAACTTAAACTTTGATTGACAGCATTATTCTTACTATCATTTTCTGAGTAAACATGAGTCGATAAAGAAAATCGCTTGCCCACATGTTTGGCTCCTCCGTACAACAAAAATCGATTGTAATACCGATTGGTGTATTGATATTCCGCAATAAATCTATCGGTTGAACGCACCAAGTGTTGATTCGTAAATGTAATTTCCCCAGTATTATAATTAATTACATAATCATAATTTTCACCTCTCTGAAGCAGAATTCCATCTTTATAAATCTTCTCACTTCCAGATAAAATCGTGACATAAGCTTCGTCATAGTTTCCAGAAAGACGATAAGGACCTTGATTCCCTTCTTGTCCGTTGAATTTCATTTGTTTAAACTCACCTCTAGAAATACTCCCCGCCGCCTGAAAATGTGTAGAGCTAGAATCGCTAGAGATCATATGATTTAAATGCAAGCCCGAAACTCGACGGTTAAATCTTCCAAAATATTCTTGGGTTTGCGCCAGATCTACATGCCCTGCTCTCGCGCTTGATTGATCTGTAAAAAGCTCCACAAATACTTTGTCAAATTGCTCTAAATTCTGGGTATATCCATCGGCCTCTATGGGAAGGTTCGTATCAGAAATTACGGCAGTGATTCCAATATCTGGAGACAATTGACCGTTCATTCTTAAGTCTAATGAAGATTGCGCCGACGAACCTTGATTATTTCCTAAAGTAATTCCCCGAACCATGCTTCCTTGTGTAGAAATTCCATCAAAAATTTCTTTTTTTTCCGTTTCCTGATTTCCCAATACCATGGCTTGAACTTCACTTGCAGAAGCAACGATCAACTTTGGGTCTTTGGGATAAGTCAGTTGACTTCTCAAGGTCGGATGAACAAAGTATTCAATTTCTACACTATCTTTAAATTCAGGCTTAAAATAAATCTTACTCTCAGCGTAATTTATCTCATAGGCATCATTAGGAATAAATCCACCTTCTAAATTCTTTATTTCTAATCCATCATTAAGTATAAACATTGAATCCAACACCAAACTATCCTGTGCTTTGATTTTCAAGCTTCTGAAATTTGGATTTTCCCATGTCGGTACCTGCGCTTTCACAAACGACACCAACATAACACCCAAAATAACTAAATTAATTTTCAACTTACCATACTTAACGTCAAAATAGCAAATGTGGTGTAAATCAATCTTCAGAATTTATATTTTTAGCTTTAACGCTATAGTACTTCTTAAAGTGATAGACCAAACCTCCTGATCTAAAAAGCATCCACACCATAAAACTTAACCATATTCCCAACACGCCCCACTCGAAGTAATTGGCCAACAGTAGAGTCGGAATAAATCCAAAAATCAAGGCAATTACCAGCAAGTTTCTTAAGACTTTAGTCTCTCCTAAACCTTTATAAATACCGTCGAATAAAAATGCCATAGAGTTAATCGGTTGCATAATGGCGACCAACCAAAAAGCACTAAAAAACACCACCAAAACATCTTCAGAATTGGTCAATAGTCTTCCAATCTGTTCGCTCAGTATAAGATAAATTCCCATGAGAGAAACACCTAAAATTAGCATTACACCAATTAGTCGATTAACTAAGAAATTCAATTCTTTATAATCTCTTGCTCCAAATAATTTCCCCGAAATAGCAGAGCCTGCGTGCGCATAACCATCTAATAAAAAAGAGGAAAACATCCAAACTTGAATCAAAATCGCATGTGCACCAACAAATTGATTATTTCCTTCTGAACCTAATAAAGTGGCGTATCTATAACCTAGAAAAAGTGCAATATTTAATGATAAAGTCCTGATAAACAAATCAAAACTCATTATCAAGGTTTTACTAAAATCTTCGTGCAGCGGAAAAACCTTCATTAACCTAAAAGGCGTTTTTAAATATAAATATCGCATCGCCAACATAAACATGATAAATTGCGCTGTTACACTCGCCCAGGCTATTCCAACAACATCGAAATTAAAAACATAGACCAATATTATATCAAGTGCTGCATTAAAAACCCCACCGAAAATGCTAATCCTCATTGCCCAAGATGTATTCTGCAATCCTCGGAAAACTCCAAAAACCGTAAAAGTTAAAAGCGTTAAAGGGAATCCCCAAACCCTAACCTTAAAGTAATCCACCGCAATTTCGAGAAGAAGATTTTTAGCTCCATATAAACCTAAAATCCACTCAGCTAAAAAGAAAGCACTAAAACTCATCAACAAGGAGACAATGAGATTAAAGTAAAATAGCTGTGATACCAAAGTTTTTAAACGATCAACTTTCTCTTGTCCATATGCATGCGATACCAAAGCCGAAATAGCATTCGACGTTTGCAAAAAAATCCAGATCAATGCCGATAAAAATGAGCCTACCAAACCGATGGCACCTAAGGCTTCATCTGGATTGGCTGTAAACCTACCCGCCACTGCTGTATCGGTAAGTGAAATCAGTGGCTCTACAATCCCCGCAAAAATAGCTGGAATTGCCAATCGATTTATTTCCTTAAAACTAATTTTTCCCGTCATCGCGAGGCAAAAATAAAGTTTAAATAACTCATTTTAATATTAATTAGCTTTAAAGACATGGTTGAGCATAAAAACTCAAATGGCTTACATCTTTTTCAAAACCAATTTTAGTCTTAGAAATATCAGTTTTCGATATCTCATAATCGAGGATTAGACAGGGAAACCTCACACACTCATCAGATTAATTTTGAGTATTTTAGTTAAAAACCAATAAATTCACTTTCTACACTTTTATTATTTTGTATCTTTAACCTTTAAAATTTTAATCAATTAAAACATATAGTTTATGAAAGTTACTGTTGTAGGTGCAGGTGCTGTAGGAGCAAGTTGTGCAGAATATATTGCGATGAAAGATTTCGCAGCAGAAGTTTGTCTTTTAGATATTAAAGAAGGCTTTGCTGAAGGAAAAGCAATGGATTTAATGCAAACTGCGTCATTGAATGGATTTGACACCAAAGTTGTTGGTTCTACGAATGATTATTCAAAAACAGCTGATTCAGATGTAGCGGTAATTACTTCGGGAATTCCAAGAAAACCAGGAATGACCAGAGAAGAGCTTATCGGAACCAATGCCAACATTGTTAAATCTGTTGTAGAGCAATTGGTAGCTCATTCGCCAAACGTAATCATCATTGTGGTAAGTAATCCAATGGATACTATGGCATATCTTGTACACAAAGCAACGGATATTCCTAAGAATAGAATCATTGGAATGGGTGGAGCTTTAGACAGCGCTCGCTTCAAATACAGATTGGCTGAAGCATTGGAATGCCCAATCTCAGACGTAGATGGAATGGTGATCGGTGCACACAGTGACACAGGTATGGTTCCATTAACAAGATTAGCATCAAGAAACGGAGTTCCTGTTTCTCAGTTTTTAGACTCATCTAAATTGGATTATGTAGAGCAAGAAACGCGTGTAGGTGGAGCAACTTTAACTAAATTATTAGGTACATCTGCATGGTACGCGCCAGGAGCAGCAGTTTCTGCTTTAGTTCAGGCCATCGCTTGCGACCAAAAGAAAATGTTCCCTTGTTCGCTATTCTTAGAAGGTGAGTATGGATTAAACGACATTTGCTTTGGTGTTCCAGCATTAATTGGTAGAAACGGTGTTGAAAAAATCGTTGAAATCGAATTATCAGAGGACGAAAAAGCTAAATTCAACGAAGCAGCTGAGAAAGTTCGCGAAGTAAACGGAGCTTTGAGTCTATAAGATTCTCAAAATATTAATACAGAAATGGTTGTTGAAGAAATTCAATGACCATTTGTTTTGTCGTATAAATATAAGAAAATTCAGAAAGCATCAACTTATTTGCATTATTATTTTTTTGGGCGGCTTCACTGGCTTTCATCATATTATGAACAACTATTTAGCCGCAACTTCACTATGAAATTAAAAACCGAATATAATGAACGTATTAAGTAAAGTAACCCAGTTTAGTTCGATTTTTTTGATCACTATGATTTTTTTAGCAGGTCAAGCATTTGCTCAAGATTTTAAATTAAACAACGCTGCTTCTCAACTAACCGTTCATGGAATTTCAAATTTACATGATTGGGATGTGAAAGCCGAAAAACAAAGTGGTAACATCGTAGTTGACCTCTCTGGAAATGCACAAGTCAAACAATTAAAACTAATTGTTTAGGCAGAAAGCTTAAAAAGTGGAAAAAACGGAATAGATAAAAACATATATGACACCTTAAACACTAAAAAACACAAGAATATCAGCTTCGATATGAAGAGTGTAAAGTCAATTTCACCTGTTGCAAATGGCAACTATAAAGTGAGCGTAGTAGGTAATCTAAGCATTGCTGGTACCACCAAAAGCTTAGACTTAAAAAATTAACCAAAAAGTCACAATCTAAAAATTTAGTGGAAGCCTTGGTTGAAATTCAAATAGCTGGCAAGTCTAAAAACTATGTTTTAAACGCCAAAGTGAACCAAAAGGACGAATTGCACATTCTAGGAAACTTAAAGCTTAATATCAAAGATTTTGGACTAGAAGCACCTAAAAAAATGATGGGATTGATTGTTGTCTCCGAACAAATAGAAATTAACTTTAACCTGATAGTTGAACAGAAAACTAGTCATATTACTAAGTTTCTAAAATAGCATAAGGTTTTTAATTTTATATAAATGCTCTTTCAGTTTATACTTGGAAGAGCATTTTTTAATTAAACCTGTTATATCCTATCGCAGGTTTAGACTTTGAATTGAAATGCCTAATTTAATACAGAAATCTTCAGATTAAATTACGCCCTTGCAACAGTTTAATTAAAGATTAAAACAAACTTTATAAATTTTAAATCACAAAAAAAAGGGATTCAAAACCTTGAATCCCTTATAAATAATGAATTATTTATAAAACTTAACCTGATATCTACACATCGATTTTAGCATAGATAGCATTTTTCTCAATGAACTCTCTACGAGGCGGAACATCGTCTCCCATCAACATAGAGAATACACGATCTGCTTCAGAAGCAGAATTTATTGTTACTTGGCGTAAGGTTCTGTATTTCGGGTTCATGGTAGTATCCCATAATTGCTCCGCGTTCATCTCCCCCAAACCTTTGTATCGTTGAATTGCAACTCCTTTTCCAGAGCCATCGGTAGAAAGTTCAGCTTGAATTCTTTCACGCTCATTTTCACCCCATGCATATTCTGCTTTGTTACCACGTTTTAATAAGTAAAGTGGTGGTGTTGCAATATAAATATGACCGTTTTCGATCAATTCTTTCATATAACGGAAGAAGAAAGTTAGAATCAGTGTCGAAATGTGAGCACCATCAATATCCGCGTCACACATGATCACAATTTTATGATATCTCAACTTAGTTGTGTTCAACTCCTTCGGATCCTCCTCAGTACCAACAGTTACACCCAAAGCGGTATAAATATTTTTAATCTCCTCGTTTTCGAAAACTCTGTGTTGCATTGCTTTCTCAACGTTAAGAATCTTACCTCTCAATGGTAAAATTGCCTGAAAATGACGGTCACGACCTTGTTTGGCCGTTCCACCCGCCGAATCACCCTCGACTAAGAAAATTTCTGATTCGTATGGATCCTTAGAAGAACAATCCGCTAATTTACCTGGTAAGCCACTTCCACTCATTGGATTTTTACGCTGAACCATCTCACGCGCCTTCTTAGCAGCCTGTCTTGCTTTTGCCGCAAGCATTACCTTGTCAACAATTACTTTGGCATCGCTTGGATTCTCCTCCAAGAAGTTTTGTAGCATTTGACTCACAATTTTGTCAACTGCACCACTCACCTCAGAGTTTCCTAATTTAGTCTTGGTTTGTCCCTCGAATTGAGGTTCCATTACCTTAACAGAAATAATCGCGGTTAATCCCTCACGGAAGTCATCACCAGTAATCTCTACCTTATCTTTTTCTTTCGCTGACATATTCTCATCAGCATATTTCTTAAGCGTTCTTGTCAGCGCTCTACGGAAACCCGTTAAGTGAGTACCACCTTCGTGTGTATTAATGTTATTTACATAAGAGTGTAAATTTTCATTAAACGAAGTATTATATCGCATAGCAACCTCTACTGGAATATCTTCTATCTCTCCTTCCATGTAGATTACTTCGCTCATTAGAGGCTCTCTGTTGGCATCTATGAAAGTAACGAATTCTCGCAAGCCTCCTTCTGAAAAGAAAGTTTCAGAAACGAATTCCCCATCTTCCTCCTTACGTCTTTCGTCGGTCAAAGAAATTGTAATCCCTTTGTTTAAGAAAGCTAACTCTCTCATACGACTCGCCAAGGTATCGAAAGAATATTCTAAGGCATTAAAAATACTTGGATCTGGCGAGAAAGTTACTTTCGTACCTGTTCTCTCAGAAGCTCCAATCTCCTTAATAGGCGCTAATGCTTTACCTTGTGCAAATTCTTGTTGATAAATCTTGCCGTTTCTCTCTACGGTTGCAATTAATTTAGTTGAGAGCGCGTTAACCACAGAAACCCCAACCCCGTGCAAACCACCGGAAACTTTGTATGAGTCTTTGTCGAACTTACCTCCTGCTCCGATCTTGGTCATTACAACCTCTAGGGCAGAAACACCTTCTTTTTTGTGCATTTCCACAGGAATACCACGACCGTTGTCACCAACTGTGATCGAGTTATCTTCGTGAATAATTACAGAAATAGTATCACAATAACCAGCTAAAGCTTCATCAATAGAGTTATCCACTACCTCATAAACCAAGTGATGCAATCCTCTAACGCCAACATCTCCAATATACATGGACGGTCTTAACCGTACATGCTCCATTCCTTCTAGCGACTGAATACTATCCGCCGTATATTGATTTTTTATATCATCCATAAATCAAAAACTTCATTATTTTGTAACTTAACAAAGATACGAAAATATTAGTGTTTTACCACATTTTAAATAGCCTGAAAGCCGTTAGTTTTCAACAAATTGTTATATTCTAATCATTAAAAAATTTAAATTTCTAAGTTCAACAAATAAGTGCAACTCAAATTAAATCATTGGGGGCTAGCCCCCAATGATTAGCCAAGTGCTAAAT
>JBLWWH010000014.1:0-69458 GCA_048268105.1 Weeksellaceae bacterium | reverse complement strand
ACTAAAACTCGAATGATAGACTAAAATTAATAATGGATAATATTCTTTATTTAAAATATACTTAATTATTTAAGCTTATCCTTAATTTGTTATAAATTAAGTTGCTGCTATGGATGAAGTTTGTATTATAATTATTAAACACCTTATATACGCTGAGGTTATTAAAGCTAAAAGCCCTGAATGCATACAATTTCACATCTAAGGCTTTTACCATCGCTTAAAAACTTTTATTTAAACAAAATAGTTACTCCACAACAATAGGAAAAACTGCTAGCATATCGGTTGCCCCACCCACGGAACTCCCAAAGTTGTTATTAGCTTGATCATCCACCTCGGTAGATTGATGTTTTAATTCGATCTGAAGGTTTCCTGTACTGTTAGCTAAAGCCGTTATTCTCGTCTTAACTCCAATTTTGGTCCCATCATTTCGTGTAGATTCAGCAGTATCTGTTCTTTCTAATGCTATATTTAAAGAGTTGGATTTAGTAAATAAAAAGAAATGCTCCTCCACAGCCTCAAGGGTCTCATGTAGAATATTATGTTCGTGCTCATCCTCCTCTTCATGTCCATGATCATCATGATCCTCATGGCCGTGCTCATCTTGCGCGTTTAAGGCAATAATCTCAAAATTATAGATTTGCCCATTGCTTAAAAAGATGGTCTCACCCAAATCATTGCCAGCGATGAATTTGTATTGAACAGGATTGTCTCCATTCAGGTCTGTTCTTTCAATCACCAACTCGTGAATCCCTGCATGATCATGGATATATTCTGGAATGTCATCGTTGCTGCATGCTGAAAGTAAAAGAGTTGTTAATAATATGCTTATTAATTTGTATTGTATAGATTTCATGCTATTTAAGTCTAAAAATTGTAAATAAATTGTAATTGAATTTGTCTTCCCATTTCATCTGCGTAGTACCTAAATCGATTTAAATAATTACGATAAGATGTGTCGGAAATATTATTGATTTTAGCATTAATTTGTAATGGATTACTAAATAAGTTCACTGAAATTCCAGCCTTTAAATTTATCAATAAATAAGAGGAAGGTGGTGTGCTAATATCTACTAACTTATTTACTGCCTCGCCATTCTCTAGAACATTTAATGTGAAATTATAATCGGCATAGCGCTTTTGTTCATCAACCCATCGTGAACTAAATGATATATAGGGTTGTAGCTTTGAATTCCATTCATAAATTACTTCCTGATTCCACTCAAATGGAGGCATCTGAATCAAAGCTAAATCATTCGTTTTGTCATTCGCATAAACATACGATAACTGATGATTCCAAGATAAAGCTTGGGTTAAATTTAAATCGATATCTAAGTCAACCCCCGAAATTTCAGCATCTACTTGTTTGAAATTCCAAACAGGAAAAGCCCCACGAATAGTATATTCGGCGCCTGTAGGTATTTGATAAATATAATTCTGAATGTAATTGTGATAAGCCATAACATTAACACTTAGCCCATTCAATAATTTCAGATTTTGATTATAATTTAATGTTAATTTGTGTGCTTTCTCTGGATTTAAACTTACATCTCCTAATTCTATCGAGACAGCCGAATGATGTAAGCCTTCGCTAAACAATTCAGCTGGATTGGGTGGACGATTGGCAAAAGCATAGTTTACAGAAATTTCGCTATCATTGTTGGGCGTAAAACTAGCGCCCAAACTAGCAGAAATATTATGATAATCGAGCTCAAAGTTCGTTAACCATTCATTTCCAAAATCACCAATGATATGGTCAGCATATCGTTCATTAAAATTCATTGAATTCCAATAACGCTTATAATAATACTTTTTTGTGTCCATATGCATAAAATCATATCTCACACCTGTATTAAACTTCCACTGAAAAGCTGGACGATAGGACGCTGAAACAAAAGCACCCGTTTTCCATTTGTTGAAATCAGGAATTAGGCGCTTATTTTGTGTTTTTGGATCCGAATAATTATGCTGAAAGTTAAAGTCGACACCAGTTTCAAGATTAAAATGATCTACATTATCAATCGATAAATAAGCCTCTGCCGAATGCGTGGTTAACTCAACATCCATCGATGGAATATCAGTCACTTCACCAATTCTAACATCATATTCTTGACGTTTATTAAATTGAAAAGCATATTGAGCTTCTAATTTTCCGAAATTTTGAAACCTTTTCTCATATTTAAGCTTAGCCAGATGATGTTGCACATTTTGATACGGCTTATCAATCTTATATGAAAAATCTTCGTTAATAAAAGGTGCGGCTGCATTAATAGCGTCAGCCAAATCGCTTAAATTCCCTAAATGAGATGCTTTCATAATGCCTAAGTCTGTATCGAAATAACTATAAGATAAGCTGATTTTTCGCTTAAAATCCCCATAAGCTAGTTCCGATACAAAAGCTTTTTGCTCACTACCTGTATTGTTCAAATAGTAATTAGGAGATTTAAAATCCCCATGCTTTTTATAAGATGCTTGCACTTGAAAAGCCCAATGAGAGTTAAATCCTTTTTGAATAGCGGCATTTATGTTTCCACCTTTTCCATTGGTGATGCCGGTCATGGATACTATGCCTTGTATAGTGTCCTTCTTTGGAAGTTTAGGTAGTTCGGTGATTACAATACCACCAATCGCATCTCCACCATAGCGTAGGGCGGAAGCTCCTTTTAAGATTCGAATGTCCTCAAACGCGTTTAAATCCATGTTAGGCGCATGTTCCACGCCCCATTCCATATCTTCTTGTCGCACACCTTGATTCATCATGATAACTCGACTGCTATGCATACCATGAATCATTGGTTTAATAATATTATTCCCAGTTTCGAGACCAGAAACACCACTCACAGATTTAAGTAGGTAACCAATAGTTTCTACACTGTTTTTATTGATTTCTTCTTTGTGAATATGGTTTTCAGCTTGCGTATCATTCGCTCTTTTTTGGAATCCTTTGGCCTCAATGTTTTCTAATTGAACAATATGATGTTCTAGAAACCAAGAAACAGATTCGTTCTGGTTTAACGCAACCATTTCTTGTAATGGATCGCATTCTTCGTGCGTAACCAACACTTCATATGTGCCATGGCATAAATTCTCAAAAGAGAAATATCCATTCTCGTCGGTGAGTTGATTTAAATTTAAACTTGGAATACTAACCAAAGCTTCGTCCAAAGCTTGATTGTCGTGAAAGTCAATAATATGCCCCTCAAATTTTACATCACATTTTTGTGCGTGTACCAATGCTACGGCACTCATGGCCAAGCAGGTTAAATATATTTTCATTAAATATGTTTTTGAATTGTAATTGCCAGACTATTAAAGGCTTAATGTCTGCTATATTAATCGTGTAGTTAAAGCAAAGTAGATGAATAGCGAATGGCTATATACCTTGAATAAACTTAAGAAATTCGATATGTACAACTCAAATGGGGTGGTGCTCTTAGATGGAAGTGAAAAGCTAAATAAGATGAAACTAATTTATTCTTCGTTTCAATTATTTCTTTAGAGATGAGTTCATCTCCTAAGGAATGAATAATTTCAAAGGATTCAGGGTTTAAAAAATTCCCTTGTCCAAAGCTTAAAAGATTGATATAAGTACAATCATCCGATGCGTTAGTCTTCGTATCTTGGTGGTCTAGACTATGCGCATAGAAGTGCATTGGGGTAATACTCAGGAAGTAAAACCCTATAAAAACACTTAGTAAGATTGTTTTCAAAAATTGCACGCAGTAAAATTAGAAAATCTTAGCGAGTAGAAAATTTATTTTTGTAGTTTTCAAAATTATTTAACAACTCCTTTTCTTTTGATTTCGGCATTCGCTTATAAACATCTCCTTTTTCTTCTAAAGCTGGAAAAGCTGTTTTTTCTTTTATCATTTCAATGCTATCTATAAGCATATCGATTTCCAAATGATATTGTCTGTAAGCAAGCGAATGAAAAGTGTCGTTATCATAAATCGGAACTATTCTACGGTCGATCATAAAACCAGCATCGGCCTGTTCGTTTACGTAGTGAGATGTAACACCAATCGGTTTATTATTAAAAATAGCCCATTTTAAAGCATCTAAACCGCGCACTTCTGGCAAATATGCCGGATGTGAATTGATTAATTTGTGATTTAAAACCAACTCTGCCGGTAGAATACCTGCCCCAGCAATTAGAATAGCCTTAGGCTTGGTTACATTAAATATCTCAAACAAATCAATAACTTCTACCTTTTGAAACTGATAATTAAAATTAGCAGCTAATTGCGCTGGATATATATCGTGACATTCACTTGGGCGATGGGAATAAATTGGCTTAAAAGGATTTTCTCTTTTCACAAAAGGCAAAGCATAAAGCTTTACATCTTGATATCCTCTAGCTTTTAATCCAAAAACTACGTCCTGTGTTTTTCTATGTGGATGGTCGTAGGTAATGACTGCAATTTTATCTCTTTTCATTATTTAGATTGCCCGATAATTATGGTTGCGTGTGCTGGAATTTCTAAGCCTTTTTCAGAAACATTATTATCTGTAGAATCAATTAAATTGGTTTTGACATTCAATCCATTCAATGAGATTTCTGAAACATATTGAGAATGCTTTGAATAGTTTTGTAAAACGGCAATAAGGTTATCGTTTTTCTTAATTATAAAATGTAAACCTTGATTTTCAGCCTTTAATACTTCAAGCTCAGCTCTCTCACCATTATTCCATAGAGCAGGATTGTTTTTATAAACCGAGATTAAATTTGTGAAATAATCTGCATATTCATAATTACCCCAATCGATTGGATCTTTTTCAAAAAACTCCAATTGTTTTTTAAATCCTGCTTCCTGACCACTATAAATTAAAGGCATTCCACCCATAACGTAGGTTAGAGCATTGTAATTCTTTAAATTTAATCCAAACTTATCGCTTTCTAAATAATTCCAAGAGTTCTCATCATGATTCGTTGTGAAGTACATGATAATGTCGTTAGCTTTATATTTATTATTTCTTTCTTCAATGTAGCTAATCACTTCATTGAAACTCTTTTTATTGTCAGCGATATCTACCATTATATCTTTTAATGGCCAACCATATGTCATGTTAAAGGCATCATGTAATTCAGGTTCTGCACCTTCAGCCAACATAAAAACAGGCTTGATCTCATCTAATTTTTTTCTTGTATCAATCCAGAAATCCATGGGAACCATTTCTGCAACATCACATCTAAAGCCATCGATGTTAGCTTCTTTAACCCAAAACATCATAGCATCTTGCATAGCTGCTCGCATATCTTTATTATCATAATTTAAGTCAGCCACATCCAACCAATCAGTACCAATCGTTGGGATAGGAGCATTTCCTAAGCTATCCTTAGTGTAATAATCTAAATTATCTTTTATCCAAACGTTGTCTGGAGAAGAATGGTTGGCTACCCAATCAATGATAACTTTCATTTCCAATCCATGTGCCTTGTCTACCAAAGCTTTGAAATCCTCCATATTTCCGAATTCAGGATTGACAGCTTTATAATCCTTTACGGCATAATAGCTCCCTAGACTTCCTTTTTTATTTTTCTCTCCAATCGGGTGGATGGGCATCAACCAAATGATATCAATTCCCATGTCTTTTAGGCGCTGCAAATCTTCGGTTACAGCATTAAAACTACCTTCCTCTGAATACTGACGAATATTTACTTCATAAATCACAGCATTTTTCGCCCAATCTGGCTGTTGAATTTCTAAGTTTTCTACCACGGTGGTATCTTTTTCTTGATCTTGAACTATAACTTCTGATTCTTGTTTCTGACATGCCGTAAAAAGCGTTGTAAATGAGATAAAAGAAAGGATGAGTGCCTGTTTGAACATTATATTGGAGTTTTATTTTTGATTGGTTACAAAGATAGCAGAAATCTTGCCTAATATCAAATGAAAAAAAATTTAAATTTTTAATCTAAAGTATGTTCCTTTTGCTTATAAAACTTGGGCATCGTCTTCCATAAATACACATCTAAAAGACATTTCACCCTAGCCAAATATTCTCTAAAATGAGTTTTCATAGAGTTTTTAATTCTTACAGCCTGGGCATTATATCCTATGGCGTTCATGTCATGATGTTTTGCAATGAATAAGGCGCGTTCATTATGAAATGGCTGCGAAACAATGATGATATTCTTTTGCCCAAAAACTTCCTTAGCTCTAATGACAGAATCTAAGGTGCTGAAACCGGCAAAGTCCTCTACGATAGCGCTTTCTGGGACTCCTAGATGAACAAGATAATTTTTCATATCTCGAGTTTCATTATATTCCATTGCGCTGTTATCACCAGAAACTATGATAAATCTTACTTTACCTTCATCATAGAGTCTTTTAGCGGCCTCCATTCTATATTTAAAAAAGCGATTTATTCCACCACCAACAACATATTTAGAAGTACCTAATACAAGTGCTGCTTTAGTAGGTTCAATTTCTTGAATATCATGGGTGATTTGATCTCGAGTAGAGTAGCTAATATACTCATAGCTGCCTACTAAAATTATTAATAGCACAGCCAGAGCAGTAAAGAAAGTGATGCTTATGTATTTCAGAAAAGCTTTAATCTTCTTCGTCATTATCTAAATCAACGTGTTTAAGAATATTTTCGTCTATCTGTTTACTAGCTTTTGCTCCTAATTTTTTAAGTTTTTGAATATTCTTGAATAAATTTCTATTTCCAGTGAGTTTTTTCATGGCAGAATCATATGAGCCTTTTGCTGTATCCATTTGATTTCCAACTTTAACCAACTCATTTAATAAATTGGCGAAAGTATCGTATAATAAGCCTGCTTGCGTTGCAATATCAATGGCATTTTTCTTCTGTTTTTCATTTTGCCATAGGGTATCAATAGTCCTTAAAACTGCCAATAGAGTAGTGGGAGTAACCAAAATAATATTTTTCTCAAAAGCATCGCGATAGATTGAAGGCGAAGTTTGTGAGGCAAGGGCAAATGCACTTTCTATAGGAATAAACAACATCACAAAATCCAAAGAATCCATTTCATAGAGTTTGTGGTAATTCTTGTTGCTTAATTGATCGATGTGTCGCTCAATCGATCTGTAATGCATTTTTTGCCATCGTGTACGCTCATCATTTTCGCTTGAGTTGACATATTTTTCATAAGCCGTCAACGAAACCTTGGAGTCAATGATGATTTTCTTATTCCCTGGTAAATGTATCACCACATCGGGTAAAACTCTTTTTCCGTCCTCTGTTTGAAAGGATTGTTGCACAAAATACTCTTGGTCTTTCTGTAATCCAGACTTCTCCAATACAGATTCAAGAATCATCTCGCCCCAATTTCCTTGTGTTTTGGATTCACCTTTCAAAGCACGTGTCAGATTATTAGCCTCTATAGACATTTGTTCATTTAATTCCTTGAGTCCAATGATTTGCTGACGAAGTTTTGCGCCATGTTCAATGCTTTCTTTGTGCGTATTTTCGACACGTTTCTCAAAGCCTTGAATTCTTTCTTGCAAAGGATGTAAAAGAACACTTAAGTTCTCTTGGTTTTGCTTGGCAAACTTTTCTGATTTCTCATCTAAAATCCTTTGCGCTAAATTTTCAAATTCTATACTGAATCTTTTATTTAATTCTTCTAAGTGAACTCGCTCTTCATTTAGTTTATTAGTTAAATTTTGTTTTTCTGAATTCGCTTTGGTCAAGGATATTTGTAAGTCATTCTTAAGTAATTCACTTTCGTAACGCTGGTTGTTGAGCTCCGTAATATCGGTCTTGAACTCTTCAATTCTGTTCTCAAGACTTTCTTTTAGCGTAGACAAAGAAGTGATGTCTTGCGCCATCAAAGAATTATCTTGTTGTAATCTTTCGATGGTAGCATTTAGGTTGAATAATTGTTTCTCTGTTGCTTGTTTATAATCATTGAAAGTTTCTTTCAGTAAATCTTCTCTATCTTTTATTTGATTTAATCTTGAATTAAACTGATTCCTTAAAAGAATGAAGACTAAATAGATAACAACAATCATTAAAAGGATAACAATCAACAGCATCCAAAAGGTATCGGCAAGATTCGGCATAAAAATTGTTAAAATAATGTAAAAATCAATCTAATTTACGACTATAATATGGATTTTATAATAGAAAATGGACAAATGCTAATTGCTTTTTTCCTTGGTATTGGGCTAGCTGCATCGGCGGGCTTTCGTGTGTTTCTTCCACTTTTTGCGCTGAGTTTGGCTGCTAAATTTGGATTTGACCTCAATGAGGAATGGGCTTGGGTAGGTAGCTGGACGGCTATCATTACTTTGGGTGTAGCAACTTTGGTAGAAATTGGAGCTTACTTCATACCCTGGATAGATAATCTTTTAGATTCTATTGCAATTCCTTTGGCAGGAATCGCGGGAACCATGCTGATGGCTTTATCATTAGGTGATGCGAGTTCAGAAGTTATACAATGGGGGTTGGCTATAATTGCGGGTGGAGGTACGGCAGCTGCCGTTAAAGGTACAGCAGCAAGTGCTCGTATGGCATCCACAGCCACAACGGGTGGAACAGGTAATTTCCTTGTATCATCTACAGAAACGGCGGCGGCTGGTATTCTGAGCGTTACAGCAATTGTATTCCCAATTCTAGCTTTTGTATTGGTTATAGTAGTTTTTTACTATATTTTCAAAGGTTGGAAATACTTAAATAATAAAAGAAAAAGAGCTTCTAACGAAATTTAGAGCAGAATAAACACATTGAACTCCGCATGCTTTGCGGAGTTTTTTTATGGATAATAATTTTATTTTTAAAATTTAATAATTATTCTTTTTCCATTTGTGAACCAATAAAAGGGATTCTTGGAGCTAAGAAATAACCCGTTAAACTGGCAAATAAAATTGGAATAAAATGTCCAAATCCAGTCAGGGTTGCAAGCAAAATCGTTGTGCTCATCGGGGTACGCGTTACGCTCGCATTTACCGCAGCCATGCAACTCACAATAGCGAGAGAAAGATTTATACTTGGTATTAATTTATTAAGAATAAGTCCCAAGCTAGCTCCGACAAAGAATAGAGGTATTATAAAACCACCTCGCCAACCCGAAGTAACTGTGATGGAAATAGCCATGATTTTAAAAATTAAAATAGCCAATAACATACCTAGTGAGAAATTCCCCTGCAGTAGATTGTTTATCTCATGGTGACCGAAATATCGCGTAATTGGAAAATAAAAGGCAATGATACCCAACAGAACTCCACCTATTAAAGTTTTGATATAGATAGGTAGGGGTCTTTTTTCAAAAATTAGTTTAAAGAACTTTGTGCAAAATATAAATAGCCAACCAATGGCTGCACCCAAAACGGCAAATACAACAGCATAACCAAAATCAAACATGCCTGAATATTCATATGTAGATAGTTCCCAAGTTGGGCCCAAGCCTAATTGAATAATTAAAGCAAAAATCAAATAACTGAAAGAACTGGCTACAAAGGCAGGTATGATAGCTTTATAATATTCAACGGCGTGCTTATGATGTAGGATTTCTAAAGAAAATAAGCTTCCACCCAACGGCGCTCCAAATAATGCTGTAAATCCCGAAGCCATTCCAGCGATGCTCATCGACCGTAATTCCTCACCCTTAAGTCTAAATAGCTTTCCCAACCAAGTTCCTGTTGATCCCGTTACTTGAACCAGAGGAGCTTCAGGACCTAGACTCCCTCCTGCTGCTACACAAAATAAGGAGGATAGCACCATAGATGGATTGTTCTCGGGATTTAATTTTCCCTTATTAAATCTAATGTTGTTTACAATTAAATTTAATTCACCAGGATCCCCAAAGAAGTGAATAACAAGTCCTGCTAGGAATCCACACGTAGCCATAACAGGAATTACCATCCATCCTGTAAAAAGTTCCAATTTATGAGTTACAAACATCAGGATAATCCAATATACACCCGCAATGAGTCCGCCTAATAAACCCAAAAATGCCCAAAGCAAAAAGGTCCGACTAAAAACGAAAGGATTGAAACGGATAGGTTGATCTAAAATATCTAAATACTTGACTATTTTCCTTCTTCGCTTTAATTTCACAGGCTAATCTTACTAGTATTAAAAATTAGAATAAATAATGCTTAAATCACTTTTTGGAGAATTTTAGATATTATCTGTATTAATCGTGAATAAATTCTTCTTTGTTATACCTCACTCCAGCTGGAATTCTAATGTCTAAACGATTTTCTGTTGGAACTATCGGGCAGCTATAATCGTAGTAATTATAGGCACAATAAGGTTGATAGGCTTTATTGAAATCTATGATAATCTTATCTGAATTTGTTTTACTTAAATCAATATATCTTCCTCCTGCATAAGTTTCTACATCATTGGTTTCATCATAAAATGGTAAGAATAAGTGATCTTTATAATCTTCCATATTTTTTATAGTTTGATTTTGGTAAATCGTTAGACTATGATTTTTTCCATCTAATTTAAAGCTCGCTTTAGCATAGGCTAAATAGGTCTGTGTCTTACCAGATGAGGTGGGCATTTGAAATGGACGAGCGTCTGATATTTTCTCGAAAGCTGCTTCAACTCTATATTCAGGATTTATAGGGAAGAAGGGATGATGCTTAAAATTCGCAAAGAATTTACCTCTTAGAGGTGTTTCATCTTTGTTCAAATACTCCTTATTCAACTCCGTTTGAAATTCTTTTATTTCCTGCTTATGCGCCTCATTATTCAAAGGCTTGCAGCTAGATATTAAAAAAATTAATATAACAAGATACTTCATCGAGATTTGAATTAAAGTTTAAAGGTATTAATTAGTTAAATAAAAACTAAAGTTTAGCACAAAAAAATACCCAATAAATCGGGTATTTAAATTTTCTTTTGAGAAAGGATTATTTCTTGAAGAATCCTCCTAATAATTTAGATCCAAGATCCATAGCTTCATCCATGATGCTACCATCTCCGTTAGAATCTAACATTTTTTCAATCATGCTTAATTCAGTTCCATTGGTTTGTTGCATTCCACCTAATAGACCTCCTAATAAACCCGAAATCCCACTTTGGTCGATGTTATTAGTTTGTTTTTCTTTTCCTAAGAAGCCCATAACAATAGGAGCTAAGGTTGCAAGAATCTGCAATACCTTACCAGTTGATAAACCTGATTGTTTACCAATGTTTTTCGCAACTTGATTTTGTTTATCACCGAAAACATGCCCAAGTATTCCTAATCCATCTGCCATGTTTCCGCTATTTAGCAAACCATCGATGTTGTTTAAAACAGAACCAGGATGCTCGTTTAAAGCCTGGTCTAAATTAGCTGCACCTTCTGGGGTAGAAGCATTTTTATTCATTTGGCTCAAAAGGAAAGGTAAAGCTAAAGAGACCACTGATGAAACCCTTGAATCACTCGCGCCTGTTTGTTTGCTTAAACCTCCAATTAATTGTTGTCCTACTGGACCTGATACTAAATCTAATAAATTCATAATAAATATTTTAGGTTGTTATTTTATAGAAGTTTTTTCACCCAGCACTTCTAAACTTTCTGGGTCGAGGAGAACATCTATATCTGCTCTCATCACTCTTTTTTCGTAACATTTGCCTCGTAGTTTTACACTAGCGGCGATGCCTTCTTTGGTTAATTTATATTGTCTTTTTGAAAACTGAATATTGAAACTTTGCGGACATTTATTCATCACATGCTCTTCAATAACCGGTTTAATAAAAGATTGAAAAACCTTGGCTTTGATATGTTTACCTTCAATGCTTCTATAACCAGGGAACAAGCTATCAAGTTTAATCCGATCTACACGATAAAAAGGGTTGATCATCGTGAAACCATTTTGTTTCATCAATTGACCGAAATAAACGTATTCTATATCCTCATTTACAATATACCAATCTTTTGAAAGCTGACTTTCAAGCTCGCTTTCCATACGTCTGTCGAAAAATGTATTGGTTGAAACCTTTCTAGATCTGTCTAGAAACATTCCTCTTTCAGCATCTTTTAAAGCAATATATCCACCTTGATTACAAGATGTGGTTATGAGCAATAGAAGTATAGGAATTAAGAAATATCTCATAGGGAGTTGGCAGAAATAAATTCATTCACTCGGTCAATGAAATTCATTTCCTGTTCATTAATAACTTTATCACTATTGGCTAGCTCATTTAATAAAGTCTGGAAATACTCTAATTTCTCAGGAGATAATGACTGAACCGCTTTTATAGCATCTTCTTTCTTGAAATTTTCTAATTTATCTAGAAAACCTGTATCCCAATCAAATTCTTCAACAATTGCTTCTAAAAACTCAACTTCTTTTTCGTGTATGTCGTTGTCCGAACGAATTAATTCGTCCATGGCTTTAAGCATCGAAATTTTTTCTTCTTCTGTAAATATCATGTTTTAAAATCTAAAGGTTTTCAAAACTAACAATTTAAATTGCAAAATACAATTTATTGGCTTCTATTAAGTTTGAACAATGACCTTACACTACTTTTCAAATTTTGTTCCAAGAGTGTATATTTGCAAAAACTATCAAGTTATGAGGAATCTTTTGTTTGCTTTATTGTTATTAGTGGTAGCCCTGGCTGTATTGCCTATCTTTTTACCAAAGTCAATGTATGTAGAAGAGGAGTATGTTTTAGACGCACCAGTGGAGAAAGTGTATAGTCACTTCAACGATTTGCGAAAATTCACAAAATTCGATGCGTGGGTGCAGAAGGATTCGGCTATCGTTTTGGAGTACTCATCTCCTTCTTATGGCGAAGAGGCATCATTTTCTTGGAAAAGTGAAGACAGCGAGTTGGGCGATGGAAGTATGACAATCACCGAAACCAAACCAAATGAATTTATATATTATAATGTGAACTTTGGCGACAGAGAAGGAAATCTAACAGAAGTTATCTTCCAGCGTATGGAAGATGATAAGACACGGGTCATTTGGTCTTTTGATAGTGGAGAAGTGGGATATCCGTTTCAAGTATATAATGTTTTGATGAAAGGTTCTGTGAAAGCTAACTTGAGAAAAGGCTTAGAGAACTTAAATACTTTATTAAATCAACCCCTAAAACTTGATTACAGCAACCAAGATGTCGAAAAGGGAGGATTTCAAATCGTAGAGCAAGGTCCAAAACAGTTGTTCGGAGTCATTCAGCAAACGAGTATTGCCGGAGAGGAAATGAACATGGCGATGAATGAGACTTTTGGCTTAGTAAAAAGTTATTTGATAGATGCCAATGGATTAAGCGAAGAACAAATTGGAAATCCGGTAGTTCTATGGAAACAATTTGATATGGAAGCTGATAATGCTTTGTTTTATTGTGGATATATTTTTAATGAAGAAGTTGCGGAAGTAGATGATTTAGAATATGCCGAGATTCCAGGAGGTAAGTTTTTAACAACATTTCATAATGGTTCGTATGATTCACTGTATGTAACCTATAATAGAATGCGTAAATTTGCCAATGTTCAGCAGTTTGAATTGTCGAATGATACATTTGATGTTTATTTAAATGATCCTGAAAATACGGCAGAAGAAAATCTTAAGACGCAAGTTTTTATTCCTATTCTAGAGTGAATTTATCTTAATATAACACATTTATACTAAACACTTATATTTATTTCATCAATGACTAATTATTACAATATACTTGGCTTAGAGTCAGATGCAGATATAAGTGAGATCAAAGCAAATTATAGAAAATTATCTAAAAAATTTCATCCAGATTTAAATCCTAATGATGATTTTTTTGGTAAGATGTTTCTTCAAATTCAAGAAGCTTATGAAGTTTTGTCAGATGAGGAAACGAGAAGAAGATATGATCAAAAATTAAGAACTAATTTTAGTCCATTTTCAGAGAAGTCGAGCCATCAAGCGATGAATGATTATTTGCCGGTGATAGAGAACTTTTCGGTTGATAAGGATGCCGTAGCTCGTTATGAGGAATTTACGGTTACTTGGAAGGTTAAAAATGCAGATTTTATTCAAATCAGGCCATTAGGGATATTTAAGGAAGAAGGTTTTGAAAAATTTAAATTTAGCAAACTAAAAGGTAGATCTGTCAATCTGGTATTAATAGCAACAAATACAGACACGGGTTTGTCGGTTAGAAGGCATATAGAATTATTAAATAAACGATGGCGTCCAAGTATTACTGAAAACGATAAAATCATGGATGCTATCGTATTAGTTCTTAGAATTCTAATGATTGCTATTGTTTTAATCTTTTTCGTCATGTTGCTTTTCTTTGGAATTAGGGTAGTGGAACCAGAAATGCCCTAAAGTTATAGGCATAAAAAAAGCCATTGATTTCTCAATGGCTTCAACTTTTACTTTTATGAAAAGACTTTTACTTCGATTAAGTTAATTCAATTGGTATGCCAAACTTTAATTGATCCTTGTAGGATTTAAAAAACGAGTTAAAAAAAACCTCCGACGAATCGGAGGCTAAACTCAACTTTTATGAAAAGATTTACTTCTCATGGAACTTATTTGCAATACATGTGCCAAGACTCATGTGTCATGTGTTAAAGTAATTGTTAAAATTACACTTATATCTTTATTGCTAATGCAACGCTATTTAGAAGACTAATTCTAACTTAAAATTCAATTTGGACATCAAGCGAAAATACTTTTTTGATGATGTAGTTTTATATTTTAAACTTGCGTACACTATATACCTCAAATGAAAAACCCTCCAAAATTTCTAATGGAGGGTTCACTCAACTTTTATGAAAAGACTTTTACTTCGATGCAAATATAAGATAGAATATTAAATACTATGCTTGAATAATAATACTTAACATTAATTTAATCTAGCTTTATGATTTGCTTAAAGTGTATAGGCATTGTCATTAATGAATTTCTCTGCAATTTCAGTTTTTAATTGAACAATATTGGGGAATTCATTGTAACGAGTAAATCTCTTTAAACCGCTCAACATCATCTTTTGCATATCGCCATCTGCGAAAGAAATAATACCTTCAGTAGCATTTGACTTGATTTTCTCAACAGAATTAAACAACTGAACCTTGGCCATTTTTTCTACTAATTCAGCATGGCTAGATTTTTCATGTGCTAACTTTTCTGCACGTAAGATTACACTTTCTGCCATATAAATCTCAATTAATATTTCTGAGGCAGCTAAGATTAATTGCTGTTGGTGCTCTAATTCTGTTCCGTATTTCTGTAATGCTGCTCCAGAAACCATAAAGAATACCTTTTTAAGGTTTTCCAAGATTTCTTTTTCTTGCGCCAACGTTGCAGAATAATCTGGAATATCAAAAGAAGGTATACTCATCAACTCATCCTGAATGTTGGTAGCAGGTGTCATTAAGTCAATTTGACCTTTAAACGCACGTCTGATTAACATGTCTACAGACAATAATCGGTTGATTTCGTTGGTACCCTCGTAGATTCTAGCGATTCTAGCATCTCGCCAAGCAGCTTCCATAGGAACATCTTTAGAATAACCCATACCACCAAAGATTTGGATTCCTTCGTCTGAACAATCTTGTGCGGCTTCAGATGCCCAAACCTTAAGAATAGAACATTCGATTGCGTATTCTTCTACGCCTTTTAATTCAGCTTCTTGGTGAGATAATCCACTAGCTTTTAATTCTTCAATTTTATCTTGAATATCTTTTGCTGCACGATAAGATCCAGTTTCAGAAGTGAAAGCTGCAATAGCACGCTCTGCAATTTTCTTTTGAATCGCTCCGAACGTAGATATAGCTACATCAAACTGCTTTCTTTCGTTAGCATATTCAATAGATTTAGTTAAAATTCTTCTCTGCGCATCCAAGCAAGCAGCAGCTAATTTAATACGTCCAATATTCAGTGCATTCATAGCGATTTTAAAACCACCATTTCTTTCGCCTAATAAATTCTCAACGGGAACTTTTACATCACTCATAAAGATTTGACGGGTAGAAGAAGAGTGAATACCTAATTTTGGTTCTTCTTCACCTAATTTAAAACCTTCTCCAGCCTCATCTTTTTCTACGATAAAAGCAGTGATATTCTTGTCGTCTTCAATTCTAGCAAAAACAATGAATAATTGTGCGAAACCAGCATTGGTAATCCACATTTTTTGTCCGTTCAAAATGTAGTTTTTTCCATCATCTGAAAGCACAGCTGTTGTTTTACCCGAATTGGCATCCGATCCTGCTTCGGGTTCCGTCAAAGCATAAGAACCAAACCATTCACCCGTAGATAACTTAGGTAAATATTTTTTCTTTTGGTCTTCGGTACCATATAATACGATTGGCATTGTTCCGATACCGGTGTGTGCCCCATAGGCTGTAGCCAAAGATCCGGTGGCACCCGAAACATAATCACAAGCAAGCATGGTATCTACGAATCCCATTCCCATTCCTTCGTATTCTTCTGGAACACTGATGCTCAAGATTCCCATTTCGCCCAATTGGGTCATAAGATTTTCGATTAACTTGTAATCTTTTTCTTCGATTTGAGGTTTTTTAGGCCATACTTCGCGATCGATAAATTCCTTGATGCTATCGCGCATCATTTTTTGTTCCTCACTGAAATCCTCTGGCGTGAAAATTTCATTAAATGGAGTTTCTTTCACTAAGAAAGAACCACCTATTAGTTTTGATTTATTTTCTGACATTTTCTTATTATTTTAAATTTTAAATTCTAAATGTTGAATTTATTTTGATTGTTGGAAGATGTAATGATTATTTTCGTAACTATATTAATGATATGATCCAGGGATTTAAAATAATCTTCATATTCTAAGCTAGTTAAGTCAGATTTATTTAATAACTCTAACCAATATCTAGCTTCTCGTGCTTCCTTGGAAGCTATTGAAAGTTTATGAATATAATCTTTTCTTCACTGCCATGCTTGAGCTTCTGCTATATTAGCACCAATGCTTGTACCTGAGCGTTGCAATTGCTTAGAAAAAACATATTCATTTTCGCTTTGCAACTTCTTATAAAGGCTTATAATCGATAAAGCAAATTCAAAGCTTTTATCCATTACAATGTTTCCCTTCTTCATTGCTAAACTACTTTAATCATTCAAAATTCAACATTCAAAATTCATCACTTCTTACAATCTCTCAAAAATACTTGCGGCTCCTTGTCCTGTACCTACGCACATGGTAACCATTCCATATTTTTTGTCTCGTTTTTTAAGTTCGTCTAAAATCTGAACAGTTAATTTAGTTCCTGTACATCCTAGTGGGTGACCTAAAGCAATTGCTCCACCATTAACGTTTAGGATTTCTTGGTTTAAATCAAGTCCTCTAATCACAGCTAACGATTGAGAAGCAAATGCCTCGTTTAGTTCGATCAAATCCATATCACTTTGCTTAAGTCCAGCTTGTTCTAAAGCTTTTGGAATAGCATACAACGGACCGATTCCCATAATTCTAGGTGGAACACCAACAGTAGCATAAGAAACTAATCTTGCAACGGGTTCAAGATTCAACTCTTTTACCATTTCTTCTGACATTACTAAAACAAATGCAGCTCCATCACTCATTTGCGAAGAGTTACCTGCTGTAACGCTTCCGCCATTAGCGAAAACAGGTCTTAGTTTGGCCAAAACTTCTTTAGAAGTATCAGCACGTGGACCTTCATCTGTATCGAATGTATATTTCTTAGTTTGAACTTTTTCTTGAGCATCTAAAAAGTTATGTTCAACTTCTAAAGGAACGATTTGGTCTTTGAATAAACCTTCTGCATTAGCGTTTAATGCTTTTTGGTGAGAGTTATATGCAAACTCATCTTGATCTTCGCGGTTTACTTTATACTCATTGGCAACTGCTTCTGCTGTTAATCCCATACCCCAATAATAATCGGCGTGAGCTTTAGAAATTTCCGTTTCTGGAATTGGCTTATATCCTCCCATTGGAATATATGACATAGACTCTGCACCACCTGCGATAATGCAATCAGCCATTCCTGTACGGATTTTAGCTGCCGCCAAGGCGATAGATTCAGAACCAGATGCACAGTATCTATTAACTGTAACCCCAGGAACTTTGTCTGTATCTAATCCCATCAAAGAGATTAAACGCGCCATGTTTAAACCTTGTTCTGCTTCTGGCATTGCGCAACCTACAATAAGGTCGTCAACACGAGTTGGATCCAAATTAGGAACCTGTTTCATTAAATGTTTTAATACCGATGCTGCCATGTCATCAGGACGTGTAAAGCGTAAACTTCCTTTCGGGGCTTTACCTACAGCCGTTCGATATCCTGTTACTATATATGCTTGTTTCATTTTTTAATTTTTTAATAAGTAGATGAATTAAATTCTCGTACTAATCTTAGTTTCTAAGAGGTTTTCCTGTTTTTAACATATGCTGAATTCTTTCTAATGTCTTGCGTTCACCACAAAGTGATAAGAAAGCTTCGCGCTCTAAGTCAAGTAGGTACTGCTCTGATACTAATGATTCCTCAGATAGATTGCCTCCAGACATTACATATCCTAATTTATTAGCAATTAATTGATCGTGTTCTGAAATATAATTTCCAGCCGCCATTTGGTCAGATCCTACATAGAACATTCCCATAGCATTGTTGCCTAAAATCCTAACTTTTTCTTGAATTGGTTTTGTATAACCTGCATCCGACATTAAAATTACGTGCTTTTTGGCCTCTGCAATCTGTCTGTCTTTGTTCATTACAATCACATCCTGATCTCTTAAGAAACCAAAGTTTTTAGCCTCGTGAGCAGAAGTAGCCACTTTAGCCATAGCTATATTTAAGTAAGCTTCTCTTAGATGATTTGTTTTAACATCATCTTTCAATAAATGTAATCCAGCTCGGCGAACCATTTCTTTGGTTCCACCACCACCAGGAATTACACCCACACCAACTTCTACTAATCCCATATAAGTTTCGGCAGCAGCTACGATTTTGTCTGCATGAAGTGAAATTTCACAACCTCCACCTAAAGACATTCCGTGTGGTGCGACTACAACAGGAATACTGCTATAACGAACTTTCATCATAGTATCTTGGAAGGTTTTGATGGCCATATTTAATTCAAACCAATCTTGCTCTGCAGCCATCATCATAATCATCGCCAAGTTAGCTCCCACAGAGAAGTTATCAGACTGGTTTCCAATTACTAAACCTTTGTGTTCTTTTTCTGCTAAATCGATTGCTTTTTGAATTCCTTGGATAACACCACCACCAATGGAGTTCATTTTTGAACGGAACTCTAAGTTAATAACGCCATCGCCTAAATCCTCAATAACAGCCTCGGCATTCTTCCAAATTTCTTTAGTTTTTCTAATATTATCTAAGATAATGAATGCACCTTGTCCAGGAATTTCTTTGAATCCTTTGCTTTCAATATCATAGAATTCTTTGTTACCTTGATCATTTACTTGATAGAAAGAGGTAATGCCTGCAGAAAGCATATCTTTTACCCAATCAACAACTTTATAGCCTTCGCTTTCTATAAGTTCAACGCCTTTCTCCACGCCTACCATGTTCCAAGTTTCAAATGGACCATATTTCCATGCGTATCCTGTTCTCATTCCATCATCTATACTATATAGGTTGTCGGAAATCTCTGGAACACGTTGAGAAACATAAGCAAATAGAGAAGCAAAGTGCTTTCTAAGCAAATCTCCATGTTTTGTTTTGTCCGCTAAAAGAACGCCTAATTGATTCTTTGTTCCACCAGCTTGTTTAGCTCTGCCAATTACATCTAACTGATTGCGCTCGAGTGGACGATATTCTAATTTATCTAAATCTAATGCAAATCTATTGGTAGATCCGTCTTTAGCTTTTTCTTTGTAGTAGAAACCTTTTCCAGATTTATCTCCTAAGAAATTATTTTCTAAAAGGAAATTTAAAACTTTAGAATCCTTAAGGTCTTTTACCATTTCATCACCTTCGGTATTCTGCTGTAAGCCTTTGGTAACGTTGGCAGCTGTATCCAAACCAACTAAATCTGCTAATTTGAATGTTCCCGTCTTTGGACGACCTAAAATACTACCTGTTAGGGTATCTGTTTCCTCAATGGTTAATCCTAATTCTTGACCAAGTTCCATTACTTTAGCCATAGAATAAACCCCTACACGGTTTCCAATGAAACCTGGTGTATCTTTCGCCAAAACAGGTTGTTTGCCTAAAAATAAGCTAGAATAATGTTTAAAAAACGAAATAACCTCTGGTGAAGTTTTAGGGCCAGGTATAATTTCAAATAATCTTAAATACCTTGGAGGATTAAAGAAGTGAGTACCACAGAAGTGTTTTTGGAAATCTTCACCTCTTCCTTCAGACATCATATGAATTGGAATGCCTGAAGTATTAGATGTTACTAAAGTTCCAGGTTTTCTAAGTTTTTCTACTTTGTCGAACATTTGGTTTTTGATGTCCAATCTTTCAACAATTACCTCAATAACCCAATCTGAGTCTTTAATTTTTTCTAAATCATCCTCAAAGTTTCCTACAGTAATACGAGAAGCGAATGCTTTGTCGTAAATAGGAGAGGGATTAGATTTAAGAGCTTTATTTAAATGTTCTTGTGCATTTCTATTTCTAACAACTTTGTCATCCAATGACAAGCCTTTTGCTTTCTCTGCATCTGTAAGATCTCTAGGAAGCATGTCGAGCATTAAAACCTCAACGCCGATTCCAGCTAGCAAACATGCAATACCAGAACCCATCACTCCAGATCCCAAAACGGTTACATGATTGATGTGTCTATTTTTCATATAGTTAAATTAAATTTATTTTTTAAATATTTTTCTATCAGAAATCATATTCTGAATTCCTTGATTAACTTCAAAGAAAACTTTGAGTTTCTCCATTCCGAATTCTTGTTCGATATTTCGATTGAATTGTAATACCACTTGTTTAGCAATATCTCTACTTTCCATACCTTCCGCAGTAAGTTTAATAATCACACCTCTACCATCATCTGGGTTGGGATGTCTTTCTATCAAATATCTTTCTTCAAGGTTTTTCAATGTTCGAGAAAGGGAAGTAGGTTCCATACCCATTTTTGGACCTAGAGATGTACTGGGTGTTCCTTTTTTAGGGTCGATGGAAAGTAATGCAAATCCCATCACCATCGTAAAATTATATTTTTTAGCTTCTGTATTATAAGCTTTTACAACCGCATTCCACGTAGTTCGCAACATGTAATCTATCGTGGGTAAATCTTTGAATATAAAATCTTTCACGTCGTAAATATAATAAATTTTATTATGCGTGCATAATTTATTCAACTAAATAAGTAGCGATTTATGCAACTTTCACAATTATTTAACATGCCTTATGCTTGAAGAGTTTAAAAATACGTATTAAAATATTAATATCATAAGATAAGTATACAAATATAATGTATCTCGAATTTTGCGCTTAAAAAATTACTTTTGTTTAAGATAAACTCTCTGAAATATAAATCCTCATAACTTCTAAAGTTAATTGTATTGTTAAATACCTATAAATAATACTAAATTTGTAGAATGAAGAAAATTATTGGTTCTTTAGTGCTTAAGCTAATGGGGTGGAAGCTCATCGTGGGAGAAGATCTATCTCAAATACGTAGTTGTGTCATGGTATGTGGCCCGCATACATCTAACTGGGATTTTGTGATTGCTGTTAGTGCTTTTTGGAAATTAGGAATTCCTATGAAATTGTTTATTAAAGATGATTGGACCAAGCCGTGGTACGGATTTATCATTACATGGTTGGGTGGAATCGGTGTAAACAGAGCGCAAGGGCAAAATTTAGTGAGACATGCTGGAGAGATGTTGAGAGACGAAAATCAACGACTTTATCTTTTAAACACTCCAGAAGGAACGAGAGGATGGGTAGAAAAATGGAAAAAGGGTTTTTACCACATTGCAAAGCAAGGAGAAGTTCCTCTTTTATTTGCAACTTCGGACTATAAGAAAAAAGAAGCGATCATCAAAGGTGTTATCGATCCACAGACGCATAGCTTAGAAGAGGTTTTAGAGTTTGCGAAAGTTGTATATAAAGATATTACTCCTAAGCATCCAGAGAATTTTAACCGAGATATTAAGTAAATGAGATTTTTTTATATTCTAACTTTTTTAATCGGTATAAGCTCGAGCGCACAAATACCTAACTACTATAATTCTATTGATTTTACAGCTACGCCAGAGGAGCTTAAATCTCAATTAGAGTATTTAGTTAGAAACACCCAATTATATCATTTAAGCTATACACCTCAAGTTTGGACAGCCTTGAAGGATACCGATGCTGATCCAGAAAATCCAGAAAATGTATTTTTGATTTATGGATTTGACGATAACGATGATTTAAATTTTAACGACAGAACGCGAGATAAAGACATGACTTGCCATGTGGTTTCATGCACCAACCGATGGAATAGGGAACATGTTTATCCTAAATCGATTGGAGGATATACCAACGATAGTTGGCCTGGCTCGGATGTGCATTCAATCCGTGCAGCTGATTCTAATTTTAACGAAATAAGAAGTAACTTTCCTTTTGCAGCAGGTTCAGGAAATGCAGGTGTATTGGCCAATTCAAGATTTTATCCAGGCGATGAATGGAAAGGTGATGTGGCAAGAATGATGATGTTTAGCTATATCAGATATCCGAATGATTTAAAACCTAATTATGTTGGGATGGGGGTAAATACCTATCACGAAGACATGCCCGATATTTTCTTGCAATGGAATGCCGAAGATCCGCCATCTTCTTATGAGATTCAGAGAAATGATATTATTGAAGAGTTTTATCAAGGTAATAGAAATCCATTTATTGACAATCCATATTTAGCCACTTATATTTGGGGTGGACCCGAAGCCTTGAATACTTGGGATGTCTTGTTAACCGTTGATTTAGAAGAAAAGTCATTTTCTGTTTATCCAAATCCAACGTATGACTATATAACTTATCAAGAAGAGTTTGATCAAATTTTAATTTATAATCTTCAAGGTCAATTAATTTCTGAAGATGAAAATTTAACAGACAATAAAACCTATTTACCTGAAACGTCAGGTTTGTATTTTGTGAAATTCTGTCAGAACAAGATCTGTAAGACGCATAAAGTCTTGAAAAAGTAATTCAATTTTTAAACCTTAATTTTTAGCTTAATTTTGCCCTATGAGACAATATTTAGATTTAGTTCAGCATGTTTTAGATAATGGAATTCTAAAAGAAGATAGAACTGGTACTGGAACCAAAAGTGTTTTTGGATATCAGATGAGGTTCGATTTAGCCGATGGATTTCCGATGGTTACGACCAAGAAATTGCATTTAAAATCTATTATTCATGAATTGTTGTGGTTTTTAAAGGGTGATACCAATGTAAAATATCTTCAAGACAATGGTGTTAAAATTTGGAATGCTTGGGCGAGAGAAGATGGTGATTTAGGTCCTGTGTATGGAAAGCAATGGCGTAGTTGGGGAGCTCCAAATGGTGAAACGATTGATCAAATTCAGAAGGTGGTTGAGCAAATTAAAACCAATCCAGATTCACGTAGAATGATCGTTTCGGCTTGGAATGTAGGCGAGTTAGAGGATATGGCATTAATGCCTTGTCATGCATTTTTCCAGTTTTATGTGGCTAATGGTAAATTGTCACTTCAATTATACCAAAGAAGTGCCGATATCTTTTTAGGAGTTCCATTTAACATTGCTTCTTATGCTTTATTATTGAAAATGATGGCGCAAGTTACGGGCTTAGAAGAAGGTGAATTTGTACATACTTTTGGTGATGCACACATTTATTCTAATCATTTTGAACAAATGAAATTACAATTGACCAGAGACCCAAAGCCTTTACCAAATATGAAATTAAATCCTGAAGTGAAAGATATTCTAGATTTTAAATTTGAGGATTTTGAATTAGTTGATTATACTTCTCATCCGCATATCAAAGGAAAAGTAGCTGTTTAAAAGCTTCAGAAAATATTTATTAAAGACGTGGATTGATTCAGCGTCTTTTTTATTTAATATTATTTTTATAATCATTCAGAATGATGCCCTGATGCTTTCTTCCTTCTAAAATCTGTTTTTCTTTATTTGAAGTCATCTTATTTTTGAGTTTAATTAGATTTGGGATCACATGCGGCATTACAACATTTGGAATGTGCAAATCCTGTCGAATGTTCTCATCGATTAGATAGTTAGCTATACTTTTATGAACATAATCCATGCTGTGGTTGATAGATTTAAGATAAAACAAGCTGATAGGTGTATCTTCATTTAATAGAGATTCGGTCAACTTTAAAGCATCTTCATCCGGCGCTAATTGATAGTTTGTCCAAAAATGGAAAAAACTTAAAGCTTCTTTTATATTGTTTGGAATTAAATCTACCGGAACGCCTAATAGATAGGTAATATATTTCCAAAGATGGAATACCGCTTCTTCTTCATGTTTGCTATACTCAAAATTTAATTTTTTTAAACCATATAAATAATATACCGTAAAAGCTATGTGAGTAGCTATCATATCTGCATGGTTAATCGGAACTCCATATTTTTCTATATCCCAATTGGGTATTTTTTCTTGAATCTTTAAACGAGAAGCTGAATGAATCAAGCGGGTTTGCAAACATGCATTAAACCTCAAATCATGGGTGGTGGTATGACTTCTGGTGACTTCTACCCAAAATTTCAAGGTGTTATAAAGCCTATGAATCGCACCTTTTTCTAGAGAACCTGTCGCCACGAGGGGTTTGGTGAGATTAGCAAAAGTGTATCCACCAAGTAGAGCAAAATTTCTTAAAATTAATAAACCATTTAGTCCACTTCTCTCCGAAAGTTGAGAGCCAATTCGTATTAAATCATTATCAACCCAATCTGGAAAAACCTTCAATTCTTCTCTAAAGCTAATATAATCCTCTGGTAATTCTGAAGTTGAAGTTCCATGAAGTGATCTCATGATATTTTGAAAATCATTGTTGTTAATCCAATTTTGAGTTAAATAATCACCTTTTTGATCAAATTCTTCAAACAATCTTGTTGAATAATTATATTTTAAATCAGATTCTGATAAGTCTGACCATTCGAGGAAATCTTTCCCATTTCCAGATCTCCAAAATTTAATATTTGCTTTATTCTCTACCATATATTTAACATCGATAGGATTATCAAGGGCAAATTATACACCAAAATTTTTCAATGATATTAATCTAATTTAGTTAGCTAACAGATTGATTCAAAGTATAGGTTATTTTTTATCTGAATTTAAGTTTTATGCATTTGTAGGCTTTATAAGTTTAATGAATAGAATTTTATGAAGGATTATACCGTTTTTGATCAACTCAGAATTAATTGAAATTAGATTGTTTTTAGAATTAAAAATAGAGTTAAATATAAAATGATTTCTTAGTTAAAATGCTTCTAAAAAAGGGTTTAGAGTTATAAATTAATACCTAGAATTTATAGATATATGTATCTTTGTCAATTAAACCTCACTTTATGCATGCTTTAACTTTAATAGAAAAAGATCCACTTTTAAAACCCTTTGAACAACAGCTTGTTAATAGAATAGAGTGGTATCAAAATACCAAGGATTATATTGAAAAGCATTTTGGAAGTCTTGATAGATTTGCTTCTGCGCATGAGTTTTTTGGTTTTCAATACGATGAGGAAAAGAAAGGTTGGTGGTTTAGAGATTGGTTGCCCAATGCTTCTTATGTGTCTTTGATTGGTGATTTTAATGGTTGGGATAGACATGCAAATCCTTTGCGAAGAGGAAATTACGGCGCTTGGGAAATTTTCTTATCAGATGAGGATTTTAAAAATACATTAGTTCCAGGTTCTAAGGTGAAAATGCACGTTCATGGTCAAAATGGTAATTTAGATAGAATTCCGGCCTATATAAGAGAGGTAGTTCAAAAGGAAGACCATAGTTTTGATGGAGTCTTTACGGGGAAGAGTCAATATCAATGGAAAAATGATTTCTCAGCAGAAAATATCAAAACTCCCTTGATTTATGAAGCCCACGTGGGTATGGCAACTGAAGAAGAGCGTGTCGGAACTTATAGAGATTTTGCGGATAATATTTTACCTCGCATTAAAGATTTAGGTTATAATTGCGTTCAATTAATGGCAATTCAGGAGCACCCTTATTATGGATCTTTTGGATATCAAGTTTCAAATTATTTTGCGCCGAGTTCAAGATTTGGTTCGCCTGATGATTTGAGGTATTTAATCGATACGGCTCATGGATTAGGTATCGCGGTTATTTTAGATGTTGTGCATAGTCATGCAGTGAAGAATAGAGACGAAGGCTTAGTTGAATTAGACGGAACTGAACAGTATTTCGACGGATGGCAGCCAGATTGGGATTCGCGCACTTTTGATTATAAAAAAATAGAAGTAAAACGATTTTTAGCTTCCAACCTTAAATATTGGATGGAGGATTTTAAATTCGATGGTTTTAGGTTTGATGGAGTAACGAGCATGCTTTATCAACATTTTGGACATGTGGAATTCACAGATTATTCTAAATATTTCACTGACACCAACAATGATGCAATCATTTATTTACAATTAGCCAATGAGTTAATTCATGAACTCAATCCTCATGTCATTAGTATCTGCGAGGACATGAGTGGCATGCCAGGTGCTGTGCGTCCCGTAGAAGAAGGAGGACTAGGGTTTGATTATCGTTTGGCGATGGGATTACCAGATTTTTGGTTCAATTTGTTAGAAACTAAAAAGGACGAGGACTGGCATATGGGCGATTTATATTGGAACTTAACCAATAGACGTCACGACGAAAAAAATATTGCTTATGCCGAAAGTCATGACCAAGCCTTGGTAGGTGATAAAACCCTTGCTTTTTGGCTGATGGATGCTTCTATGTACACAGATATGAGCTTGTTCAATGAAAGCTTAGTCGTAGATCGCGGAATAGCATTGCACAAAATGATTCGTTTTGTAACAGCAGTTTTAGGCGGAGAAGGTTATATGACTTTTATGGGGAATGAATTCGGTCATCCGGAGTGGATTGATTTCCCAAGAGCTGAGAATAATTGGAGTTATAAATATGCTCGAAGACAATGGTCATTAGCCGATACAGATCATTTAAAATATCAATTTTTAGAGAAATTTGATCAAGAAATGATTGGCTTTCTCAAAAAATATAAAATTCTGGAAACTTCAGAAGATTATAAATTAGCAGAAGACAATCATCATAAAATTTTAGCCTTCAAAAAGGCTGATTTAATATTTGTTTTTAATTTTAATCATGAAAGTTTTGCCGATTATCCTATCGACACCCAAGAAAAGAAGAATTATAAAATAATTTTCTCATCAGACGATGAAATGTTTGGAGGATTTAATAGAGTGGACAAGGAAATTAAATATTCTTCTAAAAATTCAGATTTGAAATTGTATTTACCAAGTAGAACTGTGCTGGTTTTGAAAAGAACGAGGTAAATTTAGTTTTAAGAAAAATATTTCCTATAATATTTTATTGGGTAAATAAGGTATCAAATCTTCCTTGTCTAATTTGTATTGTATCTCCAGAAAAAGGGTCTATAATGTCAAACCAAAAAGTTCCTGAAACAATATGATTTTCAAAATCTAATTTAGATATAAACAATTTACCTGTTAATTCTTGATTTGTACCAGAGGATACATAAGAACTAGAATTTAATGAAAATCCAGCCTCACCCCACGCATTTCCATGTATCGTTCTTTCATTCAGATTTAGTTCTTCTCCTTCGGATATTGTTTTGGAATTGGTTCCTAAATTAATTGCCCACAATGGTAAATTATTTTCATCATCTCCACCAATAGCAAAATGATAACCTCCATCCACATATTGGTAATAACAATTAAACCATCCTCCGCTGGTATCAATAAAAGCTTTTCCATCTACATAACAGGCAAACGTACCTTCGCCTGTTTGGGTGGCTGGAGGTAAGGGTTTGTATCCGTCATCATCATCATTGTTGCAATGGATGAAGAGAAAACTAAAAAGTAAAATTAAGATTGTTCTCATAGTAGATATTTGTTAAATATAACTTAAAAATTATTAAAATTCAAATATTTTATTGCGTAAAACGTGTATCAAATCTTCCTTCTCTTATTTTAACGGTGTCTCCCGTAATAGGATGAGGTATATCAAACCAAAAAGTTCCAGAAACGATATGATTTTCAAAATCTAGTTTGGTGATATGTAATTCACCTGTATATTCATTATTAGTTAAAGAATAATCTCCCCCAGTATTAGATGTATAAAATAATCCTGTTGCAAACGCATTACCTCTTGTATCACTTTTTAATGGAAGTATTTCTCCTTGCGATATTGTTTTATCATTTGTTTGTATCATAATAGCCCATGGTGCTTTTTCTTCATCTTGTCCCCCTATAGAAAAATAATAACCTCCGACATATTGATAAAAACAATTAAACCATCCTCCGCTGGTATCAATAAAAGCTTTTCCATCAACATAACAGGCAAACGTACCTTCTCCTGTTTGGGTGGCTGGAGGTAAGGCTTGGTGCCCATCATCATCATTATTGCAATGGATGAAGAGAAAACTAAAAAGTAAAATTAGAAAAGTTCTCATGCGATATTTTTCTTAAAAATAAAGCAAAATGTGGAGAAATTCTAAAAAAATGGGTTAATTTTTTTTAAACTAAGCAAACCATTCCTCCGCCAAGGCAATACTTTCCATTTTACCAACATCCAAAAGTTTGTAGCCTGTGTGATCGAATCCATATATTTCATGTTTTTTCATTAATTCCATGTAGGGTTTCATGATAGAGAATTTACCTTCAAAAGAGTTTAATTCAAAAAATTTGGGGTCGATAATGTGAATTCCACTAAAAGCTAAAGCTTGTTTAAAATTTGGTTTTTCGATGATACTGTCTCCATTTCGTAAATCTTTCCAGCCACAAAGCTTGTTGTTTTCATCGAATAATAATTTTCGGGTGCTTTCTCTGTCACTCACTGCCAAAGAGATTAAAGCATGATGCTGCGAATGAAACTCAATAAATTCATCGATCGGCATATCGCTCAGAATATCTGAATTCATGACCAGGAATGGTTTGTCACCTAATAAATCTTTGGCTTTAAGTAGTCCGCCACCCGTTTCTAATAATTCCTCTCTTTCATCTGAAATCTGAATTTCAACATTAAAATTGTCATTTTCTAATAAAAAATCTTCAATTTGATTCGCAAAATGATGCACGTTGATTACAAACTCTTGAATGCCATATAATTTAAGATATTCAATATTGCGCTGTAATAAAGATTTGCCATTCACAGGAAATAATGCTTTGGGAGCGTTTAAAGTAAAGGGTTTTAACCGAGTTCCTAATCCAGCTGCAAAAATCATAGCTTTCATATCAATAGGGCTTATTAATCCAATTTTTTGCCTCTTGAACTACATGTTCAACCTTTACATCGACTTCTGGATATTTTGTTTTTAAATGTTCTGCCAGATAATCTGCTGCAAACACAGACCGATGTTGGCCTCCCGTACAGCCAAAATTAACCTCTAAATTGGAAAAATTCCTTTTTAAATAATCTTCTACAGAAATTTCTACAATGGATACCGCAGATTGAATGAAATCAGGCATTCTGGTCTGAGATTCCAAATATTTAATCACCGCTTTATCTCTTCCTGTTTGAGTTTTGAACTCCTCGATTCTTCCCGGATTTAAAATTCCTCGACAATCAAAAGCATAACCACCTCCGTTGCCAGATTTATCTTCGGGAATGCCGTTTTTGTAAGAGAAACTTCGAACATTTATGTGTAATTTTTTGGACATTAGTTTTTAATTTTAGGAACTTGTGTACTTTCTAAAGCTAAACAAATTGATTTTAAGTTGGGATAATCATTCATAATTCCAGAAGCAGCTATATCATTTAAATTTTTAATTCCATAACTTAAACTATCCTTAAAATGAGGCTTTTGTTGCATGATACCTAATTTACCGTAAGCACCTAAAACTTGAAGTAAACGAATCAAAACACAAATCTTATAATCTTTTTCGAAATCTGTAGCATCAAATTTAGTAGGAATTAATTTCTGTAACTCTGACGTATATATATGGTATAAGCTTTCTTTCTCTTCATTTGTGAGTTCAGCTTTGGCCTGCCATAACAACGAAACCAAATCATATGCAATAGGTCCTTCCATGCCATCTTGGAAATCGATAAAATAGGTTTTGTCATCTTTAACTAAGATATTCCTTCCCTGAAAATCACGGAACATAAAATATCTATAATTAGTTTTAACAACGGCTTCAGCTATTTTTTCAAATTCTGATAATAAATCAGATTGTTCATATTCAAGCTCAATTAAATCAAGGAAATAATTCTTAAAATAGAACAAATCTCTTAAAACCAGTATTTTATCAAAAGAACTTGAGCCTTTTAGTTTTGTGTAATCTATGATTTGATGAGCGCCAATTTGTAGATGAACAAGTTTTTTAACAGCCAATTCGTACATTTTAGAAACCTTTGAATCTTTAGATAATTTAAGATGTAATAAGCTTTCATCTCCCAAATCATCCTGAACATACATAGTTTTATCCTTGCTCACTTGCAAAACTTCAGGAACAAAGCCATTCAAATTTTCGAAAAGATTGCTCAAATAAAAGAAAGATTCATTTTCTAAAATGTCCTCACTATGGGTGAGGACATATGAGTCATTTTTTGTTTTAAAGCGATAATTTGTTCTTCCAGATCCACTCTCTGCTATTTTTTCAATGGCATGAGAAGTAGAACTAAAAGATTGAAGAAATTCATCTATTTTAGACATAGGAATTTTGTTATGCTTTAAGTTGTAATTTTTTTTGAAGATGCTCTAGCATTTGCACCGTCATAGAATCTAAGTCAAACTCAGGTTTCCAGTTCCAGTCTTTTTGTGCCTGAGTGTCGTCTATGCTATTGGGCCAAGACTCAGCAATGGCTTGTCTGTAATCTGGGGCATACGACATCTCGAAATCAGGAATATGCTTTTTGATTTCAGCAGCAATTTCTTCTGGAGTAAATGAAATTCCTTGTAAGTTATAGGCGGTATGAATGTTTAAATCCTCTTTTGGAGCTTGCATTAACTCAATGGTTGCGCGAATAGCGTCGTCCATATACATCATAGGAAGAGCCGTTCCTTCTCCGATAAAGCTTTCATATTTTTTGTCTTCTAATGCTTTGTAGTAAATATCTACAGCATAATCTGTCGTTCCACCTCCTGGGAGAGTTTTCCAGCTGATTAAACCTGGGTATCTGATGCTTCTTACATCAACACCATATTTTTGGTGATAAATTTCGCAGAAACCTTCTCCTGCAACTTTAGCCACACCATACATGCTTAATGGGTTGGTAACTTCTTCTTGTGGCGTCATGTCAGCCGCAGCACCTCTACCAAATACAGCAATACTACTAGGCCAAAATATTTTGCTCAACTTTTTATCTCTTGCTAATTCTAGAAAAGTCAGAAGAGAATTGGTGTTTAAATTCCAGCCTTGGATAGGATATTTCTCTGCCGTTGCAGAAAGCATAGCAGCTAAATGATAAACTTCAGTAATTTGGTTGTTGATAACGATATCCTTGATGGCTTGTTCATTATTCACATCAAGTTTTTGATAAGGAATATCTAAATGATTCTGCTCAGGTTCTCTAATATCTGTAATTAAAATATGCTCAGATCCGTAAATCTGCGCTAATTTTTCTGCTAGCTCAGAGCCAATTTGGCCCAATGCACCAGTTACTAAAATTTTTGTCATTCAATTATTTTTAAAAGTATGCTATAAAATGGATTCAAAGATACTATCATTTATAAAATTTGTAAAATCTAATAGATAATTTGTGATAAATATAAGCTTTGAAGCTCATTTTTCCTTCGCATTTATAGTATAAGATGCTGTATGATAAGTAATTAAGCCTGATGCTTAAGGAAATATCATAAATAATTGTGAAAATTATAAGCATAGAGTTATATTTGCGCGTTAATAAGAACAAACCAAATCAGAATGCAAGGAAAAGGTTTAGTACTCACATTTGCCACAGTGATGGCCCTTATGAGTTTGTATTATTTAAGTTTTACATGGTATACCAACAATGTCGAGACTAAGGCAAACAAAGAAGTCCAGTTCAAAATGGATTCTCTTCTGTCTAAATCTCCAGATTTAACAGTCGCTGAACGCGAGTCATACCAAAATTCTTTTAAGAATAGTACACTAAGTAGATTATCAAAAGACACGTTAAATTTAGGCATTGTAAAATATGACTACAATACCGCCAAGGAAAAGGAAATGTCCCTAGGACTAGACCTTAAGGGTGGTATGAACGTTATTCTTCAAGTATCAATTAGAGATTTATTGTCGGATTTAGCTGATAAGAGTCAAGATCCTGACTTTTTAGAAGTTTTAAATCGTACCTCTGAAAGGCAAAAAGCCAGTAACTCAGAGTATATCGATGATTTCTTCGCAGAATACAATACTTACAAGCAAGAAAAAGGTGACTTAAAATTAGCATCTCCATCTTGGTTTGGTACGCGTAATAACTCAGAAACAATAAACATTAACACATCCGATGCACAAGCAGAGCAGGTGATTCGTGATCATATTGAGTCTAAAGTTAGTACAGCATTCCAAGTTATTCGTGCTCGTATTGACCAGTTTGGGGTAACTCAACCTGTTGTTCAGAGAGTAGGCGAGAGTGGTTCTGGTAGAATCTTAGTAGAATTACCAGGAGTTAAAGACACTGATCGTGTTAAGAATTTATTACAATCAACTGCTAAACTAGAATTCTGGGAAGCTGTAAGAATGAATAATGATATCGCAGGGTATTTCTCCTCATTAAGTAATAGACTTTCTGCAGAATTAGATTCTACATCAACAGCAGTTCCATTAATTTCCAAAATGGTTCCTTCACAAGGTGGGGCGAGTCATGTATTTGTCGTTCCTACGTCTGATACAGCTGAAGTGAATAATGCTATTCATAGTACCGTTGGGAAATCTCTATTACCAGGTAACTTAAGAAACTTTAAATTCTTATGGGGTAATAAGACCATTAAAGACGCTGCCAACCAAGAAACAGATTTATTACCATTATATGCAATTCGTGGAAATGCTAAAAATGAGGCATTGATGGATGGTGGTTCTGTTACTTCTGCGAGTGCTGATAGACAAACTCAAACTTTCGGTAACGAAGTTATGGTGTCCATGCAAATGAACTCTCAAGGAGCTCAGAATTGGTATGAAATAACTAAGCAATTTAACCAAAAACCTATTGCCATTGTTTTAGATAACTTGGTATATAGTGCACCCAATATTAATGAACCAATTGCAGGAGGAAGATCTCAAATTTCTGGAGATTTTACTTTCAACGAGGCAAAAGATTTATCAAGTGTATTATCAGCAGGTAGTTTACCAGCCTCTGCAAGTATTATTCAAGCAGACGTAGTTGGTCCATCTTTAGGTAAAGAAGCTATTCAAGCTGGTATTTTATCATTCGCTATTGCTTTAGCTTTAGTGTTTGTTTACATGATTTTATTCTATAGTGGGGCAGGTATTGTTTCTGTTATTGCATTAATCACGAACCTATTATTCTTATTCGGAATCTTAGTTTCATTCGGTGCGGTACTTACCCTACCAGGTATTGCCGGGGTTGTTTTAACCATTGGTATGGCGGTGGATGCCAACGTGATTATTTATGAGCGTGTAAAAGAAGAATTGTTTAAGGGTAAATCACTTAAAGAATCAGTAAGTATTGCTTACTCTTGGAAGGGTGCTATCTCTGCAATTGTAGATGCTAACGTAACAACCTTAATTACGGCGATTGTATTATTCTTCTTTGGAGAAGGTCCTATTAAAGGATTTGCAGTAACCTTAATGATTGGTATTTTTACTTCATTATTCACGTCTGTACTGTTTGCTAAATTATTAATCTATAGTAGATTAGATAATGGTAAGAAGGTTTCATTTGGTAACAAATTAACCTTAACTTTTTTAAAGAATGCGAAATACGATTTCTTGAAATTCAAGAAAACTGCTTATCTCATTTCTGCCATTCTTTTATTAATCTCAGTTGGAGCTTTAGTTACAAGAGGTTTAAACCTTGGTATTGAATTCCAAAATGGTAGAGAATATAAAGTTAGATTCGATCAACCAGTCGCTGCTAACGAAGTGGCTGCTGATTTAGCTAATGTATTTGTTGACGAAGATGGTACACAGTATCACCCAAATGTGGTAACGATTGGTAGTTCAAATCAACTCAAAATTAGCACAAAGTATAAATCAGAAGATGATGCTCAAGAAGTTGATAAAGAAGTAGAAGAGAAATTATACGCAGGTTTAAAGAAATACTTACCAGCGGATCAAACTTTTGACGAGTTTGTGAACGTAGGTGAGACCCAAGGACAAGCGCTTGGTCTAGTAGAGTACAGAAAAGTAGGTCCATCGATTGCAGATGACATTACCTATAATGCATTTTACTCAGTAGCTTTTGCTTTGGCCATGGTATTCCTTTACCTATTGATTCGTTTCCGTAAATGGCAATTTTCTGCGGCTGCAGTTTTAGCAGTATTCCACGATTCATTAATCGTATTAGGATTATTCTCTTTACTACACGGAATTGTACCATTCTCTTTAGAAATCGACGTCGCATTTATTGCAGCGATTCTAACGGTAATTGGATACTCTATTAACGATACTGTAATTGTATTCGATAGAATCCGTGAGTTTATGTACGATCACCCAAAAATGTCATTTGGTAAATTAATCAATGCTGCGATTAATACCACTTTAACCAGAACAATGAATACTTCATTCACGACCTTATTCGTAATTTTAGTAATTTTCATTTTCGGTGGAGAAACAATCCGTAGCTTTATGTTTGCCTTATTAGTTGGTATCGGAATTGGTACTTACTCTTCAGTTTTCGTTGCTTCTTTCTTAGCATACGATTTCTCAAGAAAGACATTAAAGAACAGACCCGAATAATTTTATATTATTCCAATGAGGACTATAAAATCTCGTTCAGAAATGGACGAGATTTTTTTATGCTTAATTTGTAATGCCTTAATAGTAGTAAGCCATACAATAAATAGAAAAGTACTCACAAGCCTCGACATAAAACTTAGTTTGTGTTTGAGTTGTATACTAGGAGGCTTAATTAGGCTCATCTACAGAGTGATTTTAATAAAGTAGAGTGTTTAGCTGTATTGAAATCTGAATGCTTTCTCTTTAGTTCTGAATGCATAGAGCTTGTAAGTAATATTTATTAAGGACTGTAGATTTTAATTTATAAAACTTGATGGTTAAGATTCCTTGATGTGGGATCGTCTCATATGTTTCTCGAGCTAAACCAAGTGGGAGAGGAGGTAGATAAATGGTATTAAATATTTGATGCCGATAGAAAGACTTTCTGCTATATGTACGAGTTGTCCTACAATTAGTTATTTGATTTAATTTGTGAACTTTATTAATAAAAAAAATCGCCCTATTGCTAGGGCGATTCTATCATTGATTTGAAATAAAAAGAAATTATTTCTTAATGAACTTGGTAGTTTTAACTTGACCATGCATATCTTCGACTTGAAGAACATAAGTACCAGGAGTTAATTTCTCAACATTAACTGAATTATTAGATGTGAAAACTTTCATTTGTTGACCTAATACATTATAAACTTTTACGTTTTTAACGTCAGTTCCTTTAATGTTAAGCTCTTTGCTCGTAGGATTTGGATAAACACTAAACTTAGCAAGATTTAAATCATTTGTACCTAAAGTACTAACGCTAATAGTGTAGTCTTCTACTTGTCCCCAGCTTGCACCTGCACAAGGATCTAAGAAATTAGTTGTTCCAAAAATCTTCTTAACTCTCATTCTAGTTTCTCCTAGCATAGCATCCGCTGGTACACTAATCTCATGAACAGCCTGGATGTCATCAAGACCTGTAGAATTATAAATTTCTTGCGTTACTTGATAGGTTTCATCAGCACTGAATGTACCATCCTGATTCCAGTCAATAAATACAGCAAATCTATTGGTATAAGCTCCTGAAGTATTACCTTTCAATGTTATTTGATAAGTTTCACCTTGTTCAACTGTACCAACCTGATCGATAAAGTTTTCGTGACCAATCGTGCTATCTGCTGCAGATGAATTATCGATTCCTGCGAATCCAACATAAGTTATCGCTTCAACAGAACTAACTTCTAATGGCCCACAATATGGACTAAAAGGAGAAGGAGCTGTTGTGAAGCTGTATACTGCACACTCTTCAGAGGTTCCGAATAAATTGTTTGCAACCACATACCAATAATAAGTTGTATCACTTTGAACACCTGTTAAACTAACACTCGTTTCAGTAGTGTTTCCGATATTTATCATATCATCCATGCTGGTTCCAATATAGAAGGTATAATTTTCTATTTCCCCACCAGTTGTTGGAGCTTCCCATGCAAAAGTAACTTCCCCAATAGCATCAACATCTGTAGCTTCATCAGCTGGCGTAATCAAGCTTGGGCAACTTGGAGCCTCTCCTGATAATTCTTCAACAGAAATGTTGTCAAGTAATAAAACAAATTTGTCAGTAGAATTGTTAACCCATGCTAAACGAATGGTTTGTCCAGCGTAATCTGCCAATGAAGATACTCTAGTTGTCCATTCACCGTTTTCCTGTGCAATGCTGAATAAATTTTCAGTGAAATCAGCGATTGTAGTTCCAGCAGTTGGAGACACCATTAAATTATATCCATCAGGATAATCAGGATCTTGTGCTTTTGCATCCCACTTAACAGAGATATTACCTGTTGTTGGTATACTAATTTCAGGTGAAATTAACCAGTCATCAGATTGTCCTGCAGGGTCGTACCATGATGTACTAGCCGCAGCAAAGTCCCCATCTGGACCACCGTAATTAGGAATCTCACCTCCACGATCCTTAATTACCCATGCAGTAAGAAAGTCGCTAACTGGTTCTGCTGGGGTATTTCCATCATTGTCAATGATAATCCATTCAGCAACCCCTGGGCCATCACCATCCCAATTCTCTTGGAAAACTTGGCCGTTTACATTCGCAAGAAATAAAGCTCCTGCTAACAGTAAAAGTTTTTTCATAATATTTGATTTTAAAATTCATGGTAAACTTAATCATAATATCACAAAATATCAATAATAATTTTATTTAATGTAAGGATATGGGTTTAATGTTATACGATATAAATAATATAAAAGACAATATTAATTGATTTAAAGTGTTAAAATTTTAAGATTTACTTAATAATATGCAGATTGAATAAAATTTCTTCAAAATTAGAAAAGAGATTTGTTAATTATTTTTAGTGTGATTCCATACCTATTCTAGCCAACTTTTATAATTAAAAAGCTAATAATCATGATGCTATACATGCATAGTATTCAATATTAATGCAGTTGTACTGTTAGTCATTGGGAGAGACATACACATTACAAAATCATATTTATTTTATATATATTTACACCTATGAAAAGAAGTTTGTTTGCTTTACTCATTCTATGTATGAGTCCGTTCTATGCACAATTCACAGCTAATTCTTCTTCAGAGATTTACCATGATTTACTTAGGCTGCAAAAGAGTGCAAGTGTCATGTATTTAGCAGCACATCCCGATGATGAAAACACCAAAATTATTTCTTGGCTCACCCATGATCAACATCTGGATGCAGTATATCTGTCTTTAACGCGTGGTGATGGTGGACAAAATTTAATTGGAAATGAAATAGGTGATATGCTGGGCTTGTTAAGAACCCAAGAATTACTTGAAGCTCGTAAAGTTGATAAGGGAAGACAATGGTTTACACGTGCAGTAGATTTTGGATATTCTAAAACAGCTACTGAAACGCTGAAAATATGGGATAAGCAAAAGATTTTAGCGGATGTTGTTTGGGCTATTCGTAAAAACAAACCAGAAGTAATTATTACGAGATTTAGTCCAGATTCTAATGGAGATACTCATGGACATCATACCGCCTCGGCGATACTAGCAATGGAGGCTTTTGATCTTGCCGCAGATAAGAATGCATTTCCAGAACAGTTAAAACATGTATCAACTTGGCAAGTAAAGCGTATGTTTTTTAATACAAGCTGGTGGTTTTATGGTAGCCAAGAGAAGTTTGAACAGGCAGATAAAACCGGAATGCTTTCGGTGGACGTAGGAACTTATTTCCCTCTATTGGGAATGTCGAATAATGAGATTTCGGCTCTTAGTCGTAGCAAACATGCGTGTCAAGGATTTGGTATGGCGACAGAAAGAGGTTCTCAAGTAGAGTGGCTAAAACTTCTTAAGGGAACAATGCCCACCAATAATGATATGTTCCAAGGAATTGATCTCGGCTGGAAAAACAAGAAAATACAATCAAAAATTGATAAAATCATTCAACAATATGATTTTAAAGATCCAGAAAAATCAACAAATGATTTAATTGCTTTATACAATTTAGCTTTAAAGGAAAATGTTGATGAAATTAAATTGAGTCAAATCAAGAACCTTATCCTTGACATCAATGGTATTCACATGGAGTGGACAACGCCAGCTGCTTTTGGTACTAATCAAGAAGTAGTTGAAACGCATTTAGAAGTTACCAATAGAGGTAAAGAAAAATTGAATTTTAAAACCAAAAATGAAGAAAACTCAGTGGCAGTTAATGAATCCATTAAATCAAATTTTAATGTTAAATTAAACCAAGATAAATTCGATACAGCTTATTGGTTGATGAATAAGACCAATAATGCTCTTTTTACTGTTGATCAATTAACAGATATCGGTAAGCCAGAAATTTTAAACCCAGTAACTTATCCTATTTCATTGAATATTGCTGGCCATAATTTTGAATTTGAACTTCCGCTTCAACAGAAAATTGTAGATCCGGCTATAGGTGAAATATATGAGCCATTTTATGTAGTTCCTGCCTTGGTAGCGAACTTTCCTCAGGAAAATTTTATTTTTAATGATGCCGAGAAAACGATTGAAGTGGCTGTGAAAAGTTTTGTAGAAGGCCAAGAGGTTAAAGTTCATTTAGAAACCGGTTCAGATTGGAGTGTTTCTCCGTCACAATTTTATACTACGGGTCCGGTGGGAGAAATGAGAAAATTTAGATTTCAGGTGCAACCCAAAAATAATGCAGAATCTGCTGTTTTAAACTCCGTGATTTCTTCAGGTGAACAAACTTATAGGCAATCCTTAGATATAGTAAATTACAATCATATAGAGCGTCAAATTAGGTTAAGAGATGCTTCTACGAGATTAAGTAATCTTGATTTTAAACAACCCAATGTGAAATTGGCTTATATTCAAGGTTCGGGTGATGAAGTTCCTGCCAACCTAAGAGAAGTTGGATTGGCGGTTGATGAATTAGATATTAATTTATGGAATCATGCAAGCTTAGAGGAATATGATGTAGTAATGATTGGAATTCGTGCTTTTAATACTTTAGATAAATTAAGTTTCATTAAAAATGATTTGTTTGATTTTGTGGAAAAGGGTGGAGTAGTAATCGTTCAATACAATACGAATCGTGGTTTGGTGACCGAAGAGATAGCACCTTTTGACTTGAAATTGGGTAGAGATAGAATTGCTGAAGAAGATGCTGAGTTAAAAATATTAAAACCCAAACATCCTATTTTTAACTATCCGAATAAAATCACACAAAAAGATTTTAGACATTGGGTGCAGGAAAGAGGTTTATATTTTGCTGATTCTTGGGATCAACAGTTCATTCCATTATTAGAAGGAAACGACACCGGCGAGGATCCAAAGCAAGGTATGTTGTTGGTAGCGGAACACGGAAATGGACATTTTATTTATACTGGGATTTCATTTTTCAGACAATTGCCAGCAGGAGTTCCTGGAGCTTATAGATTATTGATGAATATGATCGCTTTAGGTGAAAATTAATTTTAAGTACTACAAAATATGGAACAGAAGGAAAAGGATGTAAATTGGAATAAGATATACATCATATTATTAGTTCTTAATCTATTGATGATTATTGGTTTAGTTATCTTTCAAAATGTATACGCATGAAGAATTTAGACTGGATTGTACTTATTTCGGTATTGGTTTTTATTGTTGTTTATGGAATTTGGAAAACCAGAAAGGCAAGTTCAACATCATTTTTAAGTGGTAAAAATAATCCATGGTGGATGGTGGGGTTGAGTATTATGGCAACCCAAGCCAGTGCCATTACTTTTTTATCTACACCAGGACAGGCGTTTCATGATGGTTTAGGCTTTGTGCAATTTTATTTTGGTCTTCCGTTGGCCATGGTAATCCTAAGTATTTTTGTATTACCGCGTTTCTTTAAGATGAAAGTTTTTACAGCTTATGAATACTTAGAAAAACGCTTTGGTTTGCCAACGAGGATTCTTACAGCTTGTCTGTTTCTGATTCAACGTGGTTTAGCGGCTGGGATTACCATATTCGCTCCTGCTATAATTCTTTCTACCATTTTAGGATGGAATCTCCTTTACACCAATTTAGTTATCGGAATTACGGTGATTATTTATACGCTCGTGGGTGGAACTTCGGCTGTGAGTCAAACGCAAAAGCAGCAAATGATTGTGATTTTCGTAGGAATGTTTTTAGCTTTCTATTTAATTATAAATGGATTGCCCATGAAGTTTGGAGAAGCACTGAGTTTAGCTGGTGAAATGGGGAAATTAGAGGCAGTAAATTTTGAATTTGATTTAAATAATCGCTACAATATTTGGTCAGCTTTTTTGGGCGGAACCTTTTTATTCTTGAGTTATTTTGGAACAGATCAGAGTCAAGTTCAACGTTATTTAACTGGGAAAAGTCTAAAGCAAGCGCGTTTAGGATTATTATTTAATGGTTTGTTTAAAATCCCGATGCAGTTCTTTATTTTGCTGACCGGTGTTATGGTTTTTATCTTTTTTCAATTCGAAAAGACGCCATTACATTTCAATCCAATGACAGAAGTTATATTACAAGACAATGCTGAGTTTTTAGAGATTCAAGATCAATATAATGCTGTCTATGATTTAAAACAACAAGCCATAACCGATTGGAAAATTAACGATTCAAAAGAAGCTTTACAAGACATTATTTTATTCGAAAAGCAGGAAACTCAACTTAGAGATGATTTAAAAACAGTAATTCAAGATAAAGCACCTACGATTGAAGCGAATGATAAGGATTATGTCTTTATCTACTATATTTTGAATTACTTGCCTTCCGGAGTAGTAGGTTTATTAATTGCCGTAATTTTGTCAGCTGCTATGAGTTCTACTTCGTCTGAATTAAATGCCTTGGCCACGACATCTGTAGTAGATATTTACAAGAGAAATTTCAATCCCAATATTTCCGATAGAAAATATTTGGCAGCCTCTAGATGGTTTACGCTTTTTTGGGGTTCAGTGGCTATATTTTTTGCTGTGAATGCAAGTCTTTTTGAGAATTTAATTCAAGCAGTTAATATAATTGGTTCCTTGTTCTATGGGACTATTTTAGGCGTATTTGCCATAGCTTTTTTATTCCCAAAAATTGGTGGACGTGCTACGATGACCAGTATATTGATTGTTGAGCCCATCATTATCTTATTATACTTTTTAAACAAATATGATAAGATTGATTTAGAATTCCTATGGTTGAACCCGATTGGGTGTTTATTAATGATTTTTGTGGCCACGATTGTACAAGAAGGAATAGGTGGAGTAGCAAAAATGAGAAATAAAGCTTAAAAACTTTAAGTTGAAAATATAAAAAAAGGACACTTAAATTAAATTAGGTGTCCTTTTATATTTTTAGCAATTTTTATTACTTCTTCTTAGCACTTTGCCATTTTTTAATATTCTCTTCATTCTTTTGAATGTATGCAGCGTAATCTGCTTCTTTCGCTAAACCTAAAGCTTCCTCAGCTGTTCTCATAGCACCTTTGTAATCACCTAGAGCTGCTTGGATTTCTGCTTTGGTAGATAAGTGCCAGAATGCTTTTGGATTGGCTTCAAGGGCTTTGCTCATGTATTCTAAAGCAGTTTTAAGCTCCATATTATTCTGATAGAAGTAAGTACCAGCAGCAGCAAAATCACCTGCACTTGGTTTATTACTCATAGTAGATTTAATGCTCTCCATCACAGCTTCATGTGGATCTACCGCAATAGGAACTTTCACCATCGTGTTTTCCCAAGACAAGACTAAATTAGCGCTCTTATCTCTTAAATCATCGAATCCAATGGTGAAGCTTTCAACACGTGGTTCCATTTTTTGAGATTTAACTTTGGTAGCAGCAACAACTAATTTCTGATCTAACTCTTTTGGAGCTCCCCAAACTTCAGTGTCTGAATAAAGATAAACTTCCCATAAATCTCCGTGCGGAACGGTATAGATCGCATATTTTCCTGGTTTAACGCTTTCTTCTCCAAACTTAACTTCCGTAGAGAATTCAATGCTTGTAGCAGAGTTAGCACCAGTTCTCCATAAAGAACCTAATGGAACGATATCTCCAAATATTTTACGCTCCTTTGCTGAAGGACGTGAGTAATCAACAGTGATTTCAGTTAATCCAACCGTTTGTGTAATACTAGCTGCGGGACTTGGCTGAGGTGTTTTAACTTGTGCATTCGTAAAAGCTAAGCCGAATATAATCGCGGCAGATAAAATCGTTTTTTTCATTGTATTAAATTTTTGAAAAGATACAAAATTTGAGTCAGTTTTATTTAAGTTTAAACTATACTAATTACTGCTTAAATTATTATTTGGATTTATTCCCACTCAATAGTTGCAGGCGGTTTGCTCGAAATATCATACGCCACGCGGTTAATTCCTTTTACCTCGTTGATAATTCTATTGGATACTTTTTCTAAAACTTCATAAGGAAGTTTGGACCAAGTGGCCGTCATAAAATCTATTGTGTCAGCAGATCTTACCACACAGGTATATTCATAAGTTCTTTCGTCGCCCATCACACCTACAGATTTAACGGGTAGTAGAACAACAAAAGCTTGACTAACGGAGTTGTATAAATCATTTTTATGAAGCTCTTCTATGAAAATATTATCTGCTTTTTGTAAGATTTCGACTTTTTCGGCATCAACTTCGCCTAAAATTCTAATTCCTAAACCTGGACCAGGAAATGGATGACGATATACCAAATCTGGGGAGATTCCCAACGCAACACCAACTTTTCTTACTTCGTCTTTAAATAATTCACGAAGAGGCTCTAATAATTCAAGTTTCATATCCTCTGGTAGACCCCCCACATTGTGATGTGACTTAATGGTAGCCGAAGGACCTTTTACAGATTGAGACTCAATTACATCTGGATAAATTGTTCCTTGGGCTAAGAATGAAGCGTTTTCAATTTTAGCAGATTCTTCATCAAATACTTCGATGAATTCATGTCCGATGATTTTACGTTTTTGCTCCGGATCGCTTACACCTTTTAATTTTGATAAAAATCTTTTTTGAGCATCCACTCGGATAATATTAATATCGAAGTGTTTACCATAAGTTTTCATGATTAAATCTCCTTCATTTAAACGCATTAAACCTGTATCTACAAAAATACAAGTCAATTGATCACCAATAGCTTTGTGAATTAAAACGGAAGCTACTGAAGAATCCACACCACCCGATAAACCAAGGATAACTTTTTTATCACCCACCTTCTCCTTAATTGAATTAATTTGATGATCGATATAGTTGGTTAATTTCCAATTCTTTTCGCATTTACAAATATCGAAAACAAAGTTTTCAATCAGTTGATTTCCATGTTCGGTATGTGATACTTCTGGGTGAAATTGTACGGCATAAATATTTCTTTCTTCACTATAAAAGGCAGCAATTTCTGACTCAGATTTACCACAAACCCTAAAGCCTTCGGGCACTTTAGTTACTTCGTCAAAGTGGCTCATCCAAACGCTAGATTGCTCCGGAAACCCATTGAATAATTCACAAGAATGAGTTAAATGAAAGTCTGCTTTACCATATTCTCCTTTGGCGCCTTTGCTTACTTTACCGTCGAGTAAATGAGCGGTAAGTTGCATACCATAGCAGATACCCAAAATAGGAATGCCTAAATCATAAATTTCCTTAGGAATAGTAAAGGCATCATCAGAAAACACAGAAGATGGTCCACCCGAAAGTATGATACCAGCAGGCTGGTGAGATTTAATTTCTTCGATGGAGGCCGTACAAGGAATAACCTCGGCATAAACTTGCATATCACGAACTCGGCGTGCTATGAGTTGGTTGTATTGAGACCCAAAGTCAAGAACAATAATGCTATTTTTCATGGAAGCGAATTTAATAAAAAACCATGGCTTTTGGCCATGGTTCGATATGTTGTTTTTTTATTTCTATAAAATTAATTCTTTTTAAAGAAGCTATCTACAAACTCAGCTTTGTTAAACACTTGTAGGTCATCCATTCCTTCGCCGACACCAATATATTTAACTGGAATTTGGAACTGGTCTGATATTCCGATAACCACACCACCTTTTGCGGTACCATCTAGCTTAGTAATGGCTAAAGATGAAACTTCTGTTGCTTGTGTGAATTGTTTGGCTTGTTCGAATGCATTTTGTCCCGTAGAGCCATCTAGTACGAGCATAACTTCGTGTGGAGCATTCGGTATCACCTTTTGCATAACACGTTTGATTTTGGATAACTCGTTCATTAAGTTCACTTTGTTATGCAATCTACCGGCTGTATCAAGTAATACAACATCTGCACCTTGTGCTTTGGCAGATTGTACTGTATCATAGGCCACAGAAGCAGGATCGGAGCCCATAGCTTGCTTTACGATAGGAACCCCGGTGTTGTCACTCCAAATCTGTAGTTGATCAACTGCTGCAGCTCTAAAAGTATCTCCAGCACCCAAAACTACTTTTTTACCTTTTGATTTAAGTTGATAAGCAAGTTTACCTATAGTGGTAGTCTTGCCTACACCATTCACGCCAACCACCATGATGACATAGGGATCGCCATTGGGTAGAATAGGTATATCTAATCCTTCGAAATTGGTAGTTTCGTTTTCAGAAAGTAAGCCCATAATTTCTTCTCGAAGAATTACATCTAACTCACTGCTATTAACATATTTATCTTTAGCAACACGATCTTCGATTCGATGGATGATTTTGATGGTGGTATCAACTCCCACATCCGACGTAATAAGAATTTCTTCTAGTTCATCCAGAACTTCGTCATCCACCTTGGTTTTACCCACGACGACGCGGCTCATTTTATCTAAAAAGGAGCGATTAGATTTCTCTAAACCTTTATCGAGGGTTTCCTTTTTTTCTTTTCCTAAAACTCTTTTAAACCAACTCATTTTGTAATCGAATTACGTATTTCGAATATAAGCTTGATGCAATTCGAACTATTGTTAAAAATAAAAGTTAAAAATACAAAAAAGCCGCTACGTACACGCAACGACTTGTATAATATTTTAATTACTGAGTTTCTTACTTTTTGTTTAAAAAGTCGTTAACCTCATCAGCATTTAATACTCTTTCTTCAAAAATGTAAGCTCCAGTCTTAGGAGATCTAACCATTCTGATAGCTTTGGTAAGTTTCTTTGAACCTGTCTGTAGTGTTGCAATTGATTTCTTAGCCATGATTTAGATTATTTAATTTCTTTATGAAGTGTATATTTTTTCAAGATAGGATTGAATTTTTTGATTTCCATTCTATCTGGAGTATTCTTTTTGTTCTTAGTAGTAATGTATCGAGAAGTTCCCGGCATTCCACTTTCTTTATGTTCAGTACATTCTAAAATTACTTGTACTCTATTCCCTTTTTTAGCCATGATACAATACTATTATTTGATTAAACCAATTTTACGTCCACGCTCCATAGCTTCTTCGATACCGATCTTATTGATGGTTTTTAAACCATTAGCAGAAACTTTTAAAGTTACCCATTTTTCTTCTGATGGTACATAGAAACGTTTTTTAAGCAGATTCACTTCGAATCTTCTTTTGCTTTTATTGTTGGCGTGAGAAACTTTGTTTCCTACTTGTGCTTTCTTACCTGTTATTTGACAAACTCGTGACATGATTTTTCGTTTTTAAAACGGAGTGCAAAGTAACAAATTATTTTTGTGTCTTGCAAACCAGATTCGCTATATTTTATAATTCTTGCTAAGTTCTTAAAAATTAAAAACTTGTAAATTTGGAACTTCCTATCGAAATTCGGCTTTACTTCTTATACTATTATTTGAGAATCAGTTATTAAGGTGGGTATGGCCTTAAAATTGGAAGTCGCAAAGATAATGATTATTTTATATTTCAAATCTATTTTCTAATAATTTTTCACAGTAAAATGTCCTCTATACTTTCTTCCGTCTGGTAAAATTAATACATACCAATAGTCCGTTGAGTTAAGAACTCGACCTAAATATTTACCATCCCATTGAACAAAAGTATTGCTTTGCTCTTGGAAAATCATTTTACCATATCGATCATATATCTGAAATGTACAATAAGCTCCTTCGAAAACATCTAAATCATCAACTCTAATATAATCATTGTATCCATCACCATTTGGCGTTATAACATTAGGAATATTTAAAATTAAACCTCGTTTAGGATCACTAACACAGCCTTCTGCAATATATCTTACCCAGAAAGTATGTGGCCCAATGGGAAGGTCGGTAAAGTAGTTGAGTCCTTGCCAATTGATTCCATCCATAGAATATTCAATAGGGAAACTACCGGTGGCTATAACTGTAATTGTATTTCCTTCTACAATAATAGATTGAATCACGGGATCTTGGTAGGAGCGGACCTCTACCTCAAACGGAGTTTTACATTCAGGGAAATCTACATCAGTAACCCAAAGTGTAAATGTTTCTTCTTCACCAATATCAGTTAAGATAAATTCTGTGGAAACGATTTCGCCTGCACTATTTATCCACTCATAGCTATAATTAGCAGAGGGATCTAATACTTCAGGAACCACATCGGTTGTATATCCAGGACAGAAAAATGCGGTCTCTAATCGCACACGTGGTGTTGGAATAACTTCTAACTCTAAGGTAGTATAAATAGGACAGTTATTCTCTGAACTAATCACAACAATAATCTCCTGATTATTGGCCACTGTATTGATGAATTCACTCGGGTTTAGGATCGGCGCAGCAAAATCATTTACTTGTTGTAAACTCTCGTAATAAGCAAGATTGTATTGACTTATTGGATAATAATCCTCTACAAAAGTTAAATCAAAATTAGAGTATCCATCATTGTCAACATCACAACTAAATTGATACAATTCGTGCTCGTCGATTTCTGTTAATGGATTAAAAATCATATTAACATAATTTGTATCAAAGCAATCTTCAACTAAAGCATTCTCAACTCTTACCCAAATTCTATCTGGAAATGGATCTGCTTCATATATTACACTTGCGTCTAATGCTCGAGTGTTTTCTATGGCTTCTTCTTGGCTTAGATGATATGTGAAAATAAAACCTTCTGTATTACCTTCCATAACCAAACCACCGAGAATATTTAAATCTAAATCATATATACCATTGATATTATTATCACAAACACCAGTACTACTTGCGATAGGTTTAGGAGCGCCCACCGTATGAAGCGTAAGAACTTCAATCGCAGTGCAGCCCGTAATATTATTGACAAACTCCACATAAATAGGGTACAATGCTGAATTAGGAGTAAAGATAGGACCTACGTCATTCACACCGTTTTCAAGATCTTCCATAGATTTATAATATTTAATAGTATATAAACCTGGCTCGAAATTTATGAGTTCTGCGGTTAATTGAGGTAGCGCATCGTTTAGATTAAATTCTTCATTCAAGTCAAATTCAAAATCGCAAGTATATAAATCAGCAGGTAAGATTTCAAAAGGTTGTGAAAAATTAATGCTGATTTGAACCTCTGAAATACCACTACAAATTTCATTCTCCTCTACTATTTCCACATAGAAAATAATATCTCCAGTTACTGGATAAGATTCAGGATTAGCGATAGGTGAACTTAGTTCTTGAGTTAAAGGATTAAAGTTTTCATAGTAATTAAAACTAACCTCTTGAGGGCCAGTATAAATTTCGGATTCAAAAGAAGTCAAGTCTAATTCTGTAAGTCCATTTTCATTAGTGTCGCATACTTCTCCAAGAGCGATGTTCAGGTTTTGAGAAGGTACTACAGACGAAAGTTGAAAATCTACGGGATAGATTTCTACGCATCCATAACTTTCGATTCGAACATATAAGCTAATGTTTTCTGTAAAGGTGTAAGTCTCAATTTGATTTTGATCGATATTGGCATCATTCTGATTCAAATAATATTTTACGTTTCCTACTTGGTCACCTAAAATATAGGAATCATAAATACTTAGACTATTTTCTTCGCTATCGTCGTTGAAAATATCGCATACGTTGATTGGATTCTCCATAAGTATAGGATGCACCAGTCTAATCCTGATAGCTCTGACTGTATAACAATCCTCACTAATTTGAAAGCGAACATAAAAAGTGGTTAAAACATGATAGCCATCTTCAGTGATCGTTTGAATTGGTTCGATTATATTCTCCACAACATGACCTTCTGCGTCAGCATTTGTTGCATATAATGAAATATCCACTCCTTCTAAAGGATCAATAAGCATTTCATCTAAATAGTCATTTAAATTGACCGTTATATCCTGCGTTCCATCAAAACAGATGTTTTCAGTTACGGCGACGGCATCCACACCATAAAAATCTACCTCCACAGGAACTTCCACCACGGTGTAACATCCATTGGCATTTTGAATTCTTACATAATAAGGATTTACATTGTCGGCAATTTGAGTTTGTCTTCCAGAATTATTATTAGCGTTGGCTAAGCTTGTGTGTACTGTGAAAGTTTCGCCTGGGAAAATATCCATCACATTGGGTATTTCTGTTTCCCATTCAAAGGGCTCTCTATGGTTGAAATTTATATCACAATCATTAAAAACAATGGTATCCGCCGTTCTATCTGGTGGAGCAGATAAAAATCTAATTCTAATCGGACCTAGGATTTGATTACATTGCTCAGAAATTTGAAGATTGACCCATAAGCTGTTGCTAGACGTCAGGTTAGCTTCTGTTACCTCATTGGCTTGGTTGATGGCATCATTTTCATTTAAATGAATGCTATATCCAACATAATTAATATTGTTTAAAAGATTACTTACATAGTTTGTTAAATTAACATTGGGCTCTACCCCGTCATTATTATTGTCACACAGTTGAATGGTCATTAGTCCTAACTCTGCGGCTGTGAAACTTATGCTAATAGGTGTAATCGTATAACAATTAGGATTAGAAGCATTAGCAATCAAAACATAAAAAACTGTATCTTCAGTTACAGTGAGTGTTGTTATTGGATTAAGAAGATTAATAGCATCACTCTCGCTAGCATAATAGGTAAATATGAAATTATTTACACTATTAAGAGAAATCGTTTCATTAAAATCTGATAGGGTGATTGTCTCCGATCCGTTGTTATCTTCATCGCAAATATAGATGGAATTATTTTCTACTATTGGAAATTCGGCGGCGTAATTTACATCTATTTGATCTGTTCCAAAAAGCGTATTCCCATCACAACTCTGATACTGTACTTCTACAGTATAGCTTGTGTTTCGAATTGGGCAAACACTTATCTGCTCACCGTTTCCAACTATTTCTCCGATGTCATCATACCAAACAATATTAGGAGGAGTATTTCCGGTTGGGAAAAAGCTCCAAGATTCATTAGAAGCTCCCCATTCACCTGTATTTCTATCTGGTGGCGAAATTCCCAAGCTACCATCTCCATTCATGATTCCTAATAGAGCATTTCCATTTCTACCATTATCACAATGTTCGGGTTTATCCAAAATATGAACTTCTATTTCATTAGTAAACTCATGCAAAACAACTTGAATTGTGCTTTTCCTTGGGCAACCAAAAACGGCAGCTTCATAAAAATTTACCACAAACTGTCTACAAGGAGCAGTACCTATAGTAGAATAATATATTTCTGAGGAAGTAGAAGTATTGAAAATAAGATCATGTTGTACAGCAAATATAGCGTTATCAATCAAGGCAGGATTGGGGTTTGTTACGGATATGCCTGATGGAGCATCGGCTCCAGCTTCTTCTAAGTCAAAAGTTAGAATGCCATTAGTTCCAATAACAATTTCGGTGAAATTTTGATCATAAAAACAAAATGAAAAACCTAATGGAATTGCTTCTGAGAATTTATCATCGACTATACCATTAGCTAACGGCATATTAGGGGTGAGCGGCGTTCCTTGATTAAATGGAATTTCCGGGTTAAATGCTATAGAAGCGTAATCATAAGATTCTGTGGATGCTACGTCGGTATAATCCACTTGCAAGTCTATACAAACCTCTCCATCAATAGCAAAATCACAATCCACCGTAACCGAACTGGCTCCGGTAGTTGAAGTTGCTTCTACATCAAGACATTGCTGCCCATATACAGAGGATATGAGTAGGAAGCTGAAGTAAATAAATATTGTCTTAAGACGCACTTGAGTTTTTCTTGTTTTTGAGTTTGGATTTAAACTACAGTTTAATTCAAACTAAATTTAACTGAATTTCGATTTTAATAATTTTTTAACGTTATATAACCTGTTTTTTCTCTACCATCTGGTATAATTAATTTAAACCAATAATTTGTACTCGGCAATACTCTGCCACCATAATGTCCACACCATTTGATAATCGAATTACTTTTTTCTGTGAAAATAACTTTACCATATCTGTCATACATAATCAAGATAGAATTATCACTTCCAAATACATGAAGATTATCAAAAGAAATACAATCATTGTATCCATCTCCATTTGGCGTTATTACATTAAATATTTCTATTAAGATAGTGCTTTTAGGTTCGCTAACACACATTCTATTATTATAAATATATCTCACCCAAACCGTATACAATCCAGGTTCTAAATTATGGAATGTATTACTGTTTTGGAAGTTAATCCCATCTAAAGAGTATTCCAAAGCTAAATCTTCAAAACCTGTAGCCACCACTGTAATGGATGATTCGTTTTCAACCACCAAATTAATAATATGTGGTGGATCAATTTCTTGAACACTAAAATTCATTATAGGAGATGAACAATTCGTTCTATTATCAGTAATTCTCACTGAGTAAATTCCAATTTGAGTGGCGTTAAGTAGCTCATGTTGATCTGTAATTATTGTCCCATCAGGTAGTGTCCATTCAAAGGAATAATTAGCAATATCTTCTCCCATCGGAATGTCTAAAAGTATATCTACCTCGCTGTCTGGACAAATATAATATACTTCATTTGGGAATAACTCTGGTCCGTTCAACACGGTAATATTTAAGATAACATATATAGGACAATAATTATTGTTGGTGTATTCTATTTTCACATAAACTTGCTCAATCGGAAGCCCTTGGCTATTTATATTGGTATAGTTCGTTGGATCTTCTATTACATTATTTCCATAAGGATAAATATCTGTTTCTAAATCGTTTAAAGTTTCATAATACAAAAGTCTTAGGTCTCCTAAGTTGGCACCTGTTGCCTGAATAATTTCAGATTCATTCTGAGTTAAATCAATTCCATCTGCAATACCATCATTATAGCTTGGGTTATCGATTTCTCCTGTTTCATCAAAGGTGTCGCAAACCGGTGGCAAATCAAATTCTGCTATATTTATATTTAAATCATCCCCAACATTTAATATAACCTCATTAATGCCACTACAAATATTCCCACTTTGAAAAGCACTTTCTGGACATTCTCCATTATCAGAATCTACTCGAACATAAACTTTCTCAGGTAGTGTATTGAATTCATAGAAAAAATCAATCGGGTCTACCGCATCTTCGGTAGATATAATTGGATTTACAGCATTTTCAGCATCTTCATAAGTCCAATAATAACTAAAGAAATAGCCCTCTGTGTTGTTAGGCATCACAATATTATCTAAATCACTAAAGATAATATCTGGCTTGCCATTGATATTTGTATCACATACATCAAATTCTCCTGGGATTGGCACGGGTAGAACTAGGTTTTTTAAGGTTAAGGTATCAACTGAGTAACACGTGCTTTCTGGAGAATAAAAGCGTACAAAAATCTCTTCATTTCCTCGAATAGAAGAATAATTCTGGATGTTAAAAATCTCATTAGATCCATCAAGCGCATCATTATAGAAGTTGTGATAGCTAATCTGCATTTCATCAAAATCATTTCCATTTTGTGCATTTTCAGTTGAGAACATGGATTCAACAGCTTGCGTTAAATCATAGGTGGCATATTGCCCCGGATTTGGTAAACACGCACAAAGGAAGGCATTTTCTGTTAAAATGGGAGGAATGAAATTTAAGGTAATGGTAAGTCTAACAATTTGATAACAAGAACTATCATCAAAGTTAAGCTTAGCATAAATCGTTTTCGTAGCACTTCCGTCGGTTCCAGCAAATAGAACTTGGGTTGGATCATTAATTCTGTTTGATAAAACTAGCGTTGTCTCGTTTAAATTATTATAGTATTCAAAACTAGCTTCCCCTTGGTAAATGTCTTCTTCAAAAATAGTTACATCAAATAATTCTTCTCCATCTGCATTATTATCACATACGCCATGAATTTGTTGCTCCGGAAAATCGATAGCTTCTATTTGAGCTCCAAATACGAATTGAATTCTATAAACTCCTTCACATGGATTAACAGGGTTTTCAAAACATGAGGTACTACTGAAGTTTAAATTTGAACTAATGCGAACCCAAAGGAAATTATTTCCAGTAAAGGTATATTCGGTTATCTGGTTCGTTTGATTATATGCGTCGTTTTCATTTTCGTAATAAGCAATTGTGTAGGCATTAGGGTTATCAAATAATTGTAGGTTAAAGATATTGAGGTTAGGAACAAAGGTAGAATCTTCATTCTCATGACAAACATCCACCACTTCCGTATTAGGTTTAGTGGTTACAATTCTAAATCGAATTTTCTTAACGGTATAACAATCATCACCATCAGCCGTACAAGATTCGCATAATGTGAATCTTACATAAAATATTTTGTTTCCTACATCTGCTGTTGTAATGGTTTGATTTTCATCGATTTCATTAATTCCAGCTTTAGCATCAGCTTCGGTATTATGATAGGAGATATCATATACATCATTTATATCGTTAGAAGTTGTTCCATCTTCAAAATAGATTTGATTAAACATTCCTTCGCTAAAATTTCCGTCATTATTGAAGTCTGCATCTGCCAAGAAGCAACTTAAATCGATGGAAATATTGGTGCCTTCATTAACACAAAAGTTAAATAAAGGAGTATCGATAGCCTTTACGCCATAAAATCTGATCCTTGCTGTAATTTCTTTAATCGAGAAACAACCATTCTCATCTTCAATTCTAATAAAGAGTTGAGCTTCGCGAGAGTTGTTTTGTGGATTATAAGTGATATCAGACTGATCCATGGTTACCTGTGTTAAAGCATTGGTACCAGCTATGGCATCTTCTTCGGTTTCATAAACCGTAATGGTATGATTGGGATCGTTAGTAACTAAACCATTATCAGCTAAGAAACTTTGCCAAGTTTGATTATCGTCAAACTCTTCTCTGTAATTAAAGTCTTTATCGCATAATACAAGCTCCAGATCACTCGGAATGCTTAAAAACTCAGGAACGTCATAAAAACGAATTGTAATGGGCCCAATTCTAGGTGTTCTACAGCTGTTTTCCCCTTCTACCAAAACATCTACCCACACTTGAGTACCATCTGTAATGTTGAGTTGGTTGATGAGAGTAGTAGATGTAGAAGAGCTATAGTAATTAACATCTCCATTAGGGATGTTTCCAAATAAATACTCATCTAAATCACTTACAGCTTGATTATTCTCAACCCCTTCAAGATTGTTGCTGTCCACATTGTCACATATGTATAATTCTAAGTTGTTTGGATCTATTTGCAAGAAACCAAGTACAGATGAAATCTCTAAGCTAGAGACATCAAAACAAGTATTGTCAAATGCTACTTGAGCATAGATTGTTATGGTATCTCCTGTGAAACTAAAATTAGTGGGATTGGGAATGGGGTTGGTTAAAGCTTGATCATAATAATAAGTAATCGTAAAGTTCCCTGCGGGATTCAACGAAATATAATTATTAAAATCATTCAAATTCACGCTGTTATTACACATAACAACTTGATCATTTAATGCAATAGGATAAAATGGAGAAACCGTTATTTCATCATGTAAAATTAAATCTACAATGTCTCCTTGTGGATTTCTATAATTAGGATATCTTACTTCAACGGTATATTGCAAATCGGTTAAATCTGCGTTCACCGTAATTTGTTCTCCCGTACCAATAATATTATTACCAGGGTCATTAGGTGTATAACCACCTTCAATCCAAGCAATACTTGGCATTCTCGCACCATTGGGAGTAAACTCATAGGCTTCATTTTGAGCCCCCCAATTTCCGTCAGAATAGTTTCTACCCGCAGGAGAATAACCAAGCGTACCATATTTATCTTGTATTCCAACCACCGCATTGGTAATAGCACCACAAGCCATTACTTTATCTTTAATAAAAATTTGAATCCTGTTGGTTAACTCCTCTAAAACAACCTGAACAGATGTTGTACGGTTATCTGTACAATAGAACACTTCAGCATCTACATAAGTAATAACCATTTTTCTTGCAGGAAACGTCCCAATCATATTGTAATATACAGCAGCTCCGGCTACGCCATCGATTCGTAAATCATAATGTGCCGCGAATATCGAATTCCTCGTTAGGTTGGAGTTTGGTAAGTCTGCTGATGGGTACCTTAGATTTATGTCCCCACCTTGCAAGGGATCCATTGAAATCACACCATTTTCTCCGATTGCTAATTCGGAAGTAGTTTCGTCGAAAAAACTAAACTGAAAAAAGTTAATGGTAGGAGAGAACTTGTCAATACCATTAAAGTCTATCTCGGTTCCTAGATTCGCCACATCATTAAACGCAATTAATGGTGCATATGGAATCGTATTCATTTCATAGCTTTCTGTGGATCTTGTATCTGTATAATCAACCTCAAAAGTAAATTGATCATTAGGGTTGGCTACCTCACAATTGATCTCAGTTTCTGTAGAGCCAGCAATTCTAATTTCAGGATTCATGGCTTCCTGCATAGGAGCCAGGCTTGTAAACAAATTTATATTAAACCCTAAAATAACTAGCGATATGAATAAGCAAAATAAAATGAGACTTTTACGCATTTTTAAACCTTTTTGTCTTTATTAAGTAACTTTGCTGCGAAAGCATAAGCTAGAATAATACTTGACACAATTAATGCCATTCTTGCCAAAAAATCACCTGCAATACTGTAATTTGTAATTTCGGTGTTCATTTTTAGCGTTCCCGAAAGCGCTCCTTGTTTCTCGTAAGCTAAGCTTTCTATAACATCTCCACGTTGATTAATAAATGCAGAAATACCACTATTGGCTGATCGGGCAATGCTTCGTCTATTTTCAATCGCACGAAGTCTGGCATAATCCAAAAATTGTCGATGCCCATCGGTATTACCCCACCAAGAATCGTTGGTTGAGATGCTAATTAAATTAGCTCCATTTTTAACAAATTCGCTGGTGAATTCGCCATAGATGGATTCGTAACATATGGTTGGTGCAATCTCTGCTGTATTTTGTTGATTCACAAAATTAGTTTTGTTTTGTGACTTTGTGAGGGAGTGGGTGCTGCCTCCAAAATCAAGCATAAGACTGCCAAGTAAAGGTTTCAAAATTGAGGGATAGGGGAAGTACTCTACGCCAACTACCAATTTAGATTTATGATAGTATGGAATAGAATCGTTTTGATTTTCTAATTGTATAGTAGAATTATAGCGATTCACCCAAACATCTTCTTTATATGGAATAGACGTTAGATTGGGCGCTTGGGTTGCGTTGGTGAACTCTACCATGCTCGTACCTCCAATAAAAACAGCTTTCGGGTATTTAGAAATCCATTGATTAAGTTGAATAATATTAGGATCCAATTGAAGGTCGTTCATAACTACATCTTCTCTTCCTGGGAAAGATGTTTCGGGAGTAACGATCAAGTCTATATTTTGAGACATTACTTTTTCTCCCTCTGTTATGATTTCTTGTAGAATTTCCGCACTAGATTTCTCATATTTTTCTCTATACGGATCTAACTCAGGCTGAATTACTACGATATTAATTTCTTCTCCTTTTTCTTCGTAATTATAATAGGTTAAATAAGAAATCCCAATCGGAAGTAGCACCACAACTACAAATGCAATGATTAATTTCTTCATTAATTTCTTGTTGCCATGTTCTAAATAAAGCATCACCGCTTTAAATAAAATTAGATTGGCCACCCAAATCCAAAGTGTACCTCCAAAGGTACCGGTTAAATCATACCACTGAATCCATTTGTAGTAGGAAGCAAATCCGTTCCCTAGGTTGAGCCAAGGCCAAGAAAAATCCCAATTTAAGTGGAGCTTTTCAAATGCCATCCAAAAGGCGGGTAGAAAAGCGAAACCATACCATTCACCGTGTTTTTTCCTTATAAAATGATAAGATATAAACACAATCGCCATGAAAAGCGAGTTGAGAATTACCGGGAAAAAATAAGCAATCATAGCTTGTTGATTTTCCATAGCGGTAGCATCTACCTGTGGTTTAGCAAAATATAGCCACCTATAGGCTAAAGCATTCCAGATAATAAAAGACAACCAAGACAATAAAAAAATCTTAAGGCTCTTTCTTTTAAATGGTGCATCCGAAAACTGTTTTTCTATTATTAATAATGGAATAAAAGCAATAAACAGTAAACCTGGAAAACCTAAAGTAGGCCAAGATAAAGCTAGTAATAAACCCGTGATTGTAGCTAATAGTACAGACTTCCACATGGGGGCAAAGATATAAGAATTATGAAAAATTCAAAGTTGATACTATAAAATTTAAACGTTAAAATTATTATTCTTTAAATAAAAAGCCATCATTAAGAATGGTGTATTCAAAATGATGGCTTATCAAGTATCAATAATAAATTATTTAACTAGAATCTTTTCAGATTTATGATTAAATTGATCCTCAAATAGGAGAATATAGACATTCTCTTTTAAACTACTCGAAATATCTAATTGAGCATTTCCGGCGTCAACCTTTTTAATCCAAATTAGTTTTCCTTGTAAATCATATAAGCTAAATCTAGCCTTTTCGCTGGTATTGTATTTTATTCTTATTAAACCATTTTCTACAGGGTTATTTAGGACTTTAAAATCAAAGTCTGAATTAAACTCAACTTCTTCCATTGCTAATGTTTCCGCTGGTTGGTTACCAAAAATCTTAAACTCACCTGGTAATAAGGTTACTGTTTGGTTAGTGCTTGTTACACTAAAACCGCTATTGTCTAACAAATTATACCACATTCCCGTGGTTTCAAAGTTGGGCGTAACCACTGAGCTAGTAGTTTTAAAATTAGCTAAAACAATAACTTTGTTTAAGCGAGCGTTCGGAATTGAATTATCCCAAATGTGAATCTTTGGTAATAAATTTCCTGATTCAACCGTATAGGTATTGGTTTTAAAAACTTCGTTATTGTTTCTTAACGCAATAATTTGAGCCCACATATCATAAACTGCCGTGCGATTAGCATCTGAGTCATAATTCAATGAAAATGCTACAGGTTTTGGTGATAATCGGCAATCATTGTTATAAGTACCGTCCTCACATCTATTGATTCCAAAATCATAGCCTAATTCACCAAATTGCCAAATCATTTTTGGTCCTGGAACTGTGAAAAACACAGCACCAAACGCTTTCTGTCTTTCTAATGCGGTAGTTAAATTTTGCACATTATAGCTCCCACTAGAAGCTCCGTATTCAAGGTTTTTGAACATTAATCTTTCTTCGTCATGGCTTTCTCCATAGCTAAGAGATCTCTTTTCTGTAAAACCTTGATTTATGTGGTTAATTCGATTAAAATTACTGTTGCTCGAGTATCCTATGGTGTTTTGGTTAAAAGCGTTGTTTAAGTTGTTCCAAGTCATAATACCTTTTCCTTCATCTACACGATAATTGGCCCATTCAGCTTCTTCTGTAGATGTACCTAAATGCTCGAATATCACATAAGAGGTTTCATCAACATCCCATTGATAATCTGCATACATTTTCAAAACATCAACGCGATCTTGCTGATATGAATTTGTACAAGCTTCATCATTTTCAGTACAATTTTGAGTGAACCCCTTGGTTAAATCCCATCTAAATCCATCAATCTTATATTCATTAATCCAATGCTGAATCACTCTTTGAACATAATATCTAGTATATTGTGATTGGTGGTTGAAGTCTTCAAAAACATTATAAGAATGTCTTGGACTGGTGTTGAAATAAGGATTGTCTGCACGAACAGGCCCATAACCATCTCCATTTTCATCCACATTCCAAAGTCTAACCAATGGATTTCTGCCTGTGGCGTGATTTAAAGCAATATCTAATATAACGGCTATACCATTTTGGTGGGCAACATCTACAAATTCTTTAAATTTATCTTGAGTTCCATAGGCTTTGTCTAAAGCATAATGAAAAGAAGGATTATATCCCCAAGATTGATTCCCATCAAATTCCATAATTGGCATTAATTCGATAGCATTTACATTTAAATTTTTGATATAATCAATTTTATCAATTAAGGATTGAAAGTTTTTCTCTTCGGTAAAATCTCTAATCAAAACCTCATAAACAATTAAATCCTCCATGGCAGGTTTCTCAAAATCTTCAACTTGCCATGAATATGAGGTTTGGTTGGTTTGGAAAACTGAAACTTCAAAGTCTTGTCCGCTTGGGTAGGTTGGTATGTTAGGATAAGTTGAACTTTCTATCCATTGGTCATCATAGGGAGATAAAACAATAGGAGAATAAGGGTCTGCTACCTTTATGTTATCGTTGGTTCTATATTGGAAAGTATATAATTCGCCGGCATTTAGTCCTGTCAATTCAATCCAAAATAACTCATCGTTTTCTGTGTCCTTGTTCATGACATAATCATCATGAATTTGATAATCATTAAAACTTCCAATAACGTGAACGTAGTTTTTGCCTGGTGCCATAAGCGCTAAACCAACTTTGGTTGGGTCACTAGGGTGATAGTTGATTCCTGGTTCTATCCAAGAAGGAATAGGAGAGATTTGATCAGTTGGAATAATACTTACGCTGAAATTCACTTCTAAAACATTTTCAGCATTATCGGTTGCTTTCAGCTTTGCATTTCCACTTTCAGAAGGAGAAAAAGAATAATTAAATTGGGTAGAAGTAGATGAGGTTTCGTAAACTATATTATTATTTAAGGATAGCTCAAATGTAGCATCGACCGTGGTACTTGCTTGAACATTGATTGATTCTCCCAGATTTATTTCAACATTTTCATTGGATTCAGGTTGAATTAAATTAAGTTGAAATAATCCCACTTCAACCTCCATATCTTGAGATTTTTTATCTCCATTTCCATTTTTTGCTTTTATAAGAAAGCCAATTTTCCCAATGCCTGTTCTGTTATAGAATTCTGTAGGAACGAAGCTTATGCTATAGGAATCATTGTTCGCGTTATAAGTTAATCGATTGGCTTCATTAGAGTTGGTCCAACTTCCATTAGTTGGGCAATCCATGGAGTTATCATCATTTAAATCAAACGACCACGACCATAAATAAAGTGCATTATTTGTTACTCCCCAGGCTGATTCATCAATGCTAGAACCATCAAAAATAAGAGTAATGGATTGCGTTTCTGCAAAATTTGTGGGAGAAATAGAAAATGAAACTTCCTGTTGCTGAGCTTGTAAACCTACAAATAGTAGGAATGCAAAAAGTGTATAAATATTTTTCATCTATTAAATTATTGGATGTCAAACAAATATACAAAAATATGTGTACGCTGTACACTATCGCTAAAAAACTATTTATCTCCGTTGCGCTCGAAAGAATAAAGCTGTGCTGGTTTATGATATACACCGGTCTGCTTCTCGTTCAACGGAATTAGTTCTTCAAGTTTTTTAATACTTTTTCTGAAGTTTCTTTTATCGAGTTTTTTATCTAAAATTAACTCATGAAGTTGTTGCAGCTGGCCTAATGTAAATTTCTTAGGTAATAATTCAAAACTAATGTGATTACTCTCTGTGTCAGCTCTCAGATGTTCCAATGCATAATCTAGAATTTCATTGTGGTCAAACGCCAACTCTGGAATATCATTCACATCTATCCAATCTGTATTTTTAGCGAAAGAAGATGCTACTGGATTAAAATCCTCCATTCTAACCAAAGAATAGTAACCAATAGTCACAATATGTGCATCTGGGTCTTTTCTAACTTGTCTAAGCCATTGAGAATCTTTCTCTCCTTTGGTTCTATCTGGGTTTCCAAAAGCATGAAATTGCTTAAGGTACAAACCTTCAATTCCAGTTAATTCTTTTAAAACACGATTGGCTGCCTCGTCTAAATCCTCTCCCATATAAACATGATCTCCAGGAAGAGCAGACATTGGAACATGAGTTTCGCTTAATTTATCTTGTTCTATTAATAAAACTTTTAATTGGTTATCGTCGAAGCCGAAAACAACACAATCAACCGAAATGTTCAAAAAGTTTCTCTCGTTCACAATAATAGGAAGTTGCATTTACACAAAGGTAAAATATTCCTTATTATATTCAACCTTTGCCACGAAAGATTATTATATTTGTGCTCTAAATCTGTTAAATGGCAAAATCGGATATTAAAACCATTGGAGTTGTAACTTCGGGTGGAGATGCACCTGGCATGAATGCCGCCTTAAGGGCAGTAGTTAGAGCCTGTTCTTATTACAAGTTAAGATGTAAAGGTATCAGATTAGGTTATGAAGGATTAATTACCAATAATATCGTTGAGCTAGGTCCTCGTAGCGTTAGTAATATCATTAACAGAGGTGGAACTATTCTAAAAACTGCTCGTTGTGCCGAGTTTAGAACCGAGAAAGGGCGTGAAAAAGCTTATGAAAATATTAAAAAGAACGATATCGATGCCTTAATAGTCATAGGTGGAGATGGTTCTTTTACGGGTGCCCATAATTTTGAAAAAGAATTTGGAATCCCAACCTTAGGTGTTCCTGGCACGATCGACAATGATATTTTTGGAACAGATAATACCATTGGCTATGATACAGCCTTGAACACCGTGATTGATGCTATCGATAAAATTAGAGATACAGCTACTTCCCACAACCGAATGTTTTTTATAGAAGTGATGGGTAGAGATGCTGGTTTTATTGCGCTGAACAGTGGTATAGCATCAGGAGCTCAAGATATTTTGATTCCTGAAAAGAAAGACGAAATCGAAGAATTGTTTGAAGCGATTCAAAGAGGTGAAAAAGCAGGTAAATTATCAAACATTATAGTTGTGGCCGAGGGCGAGGAGCTAGGTGGTGTTTATGATTTAGCTAAATTTACCAAAATGAAATACCCTAAATACGATATTAGAGTTACAGTATTAGGCCATATTCAGAGAGGTGGCGAACCAACTTGCGCAGACAGAGTCTTAGCGAGTAGATTGGGCGTTGCTGCTGTAGAAGGATTAATGGATGGAAGAAGTTCTGTTATGGCAGGTATTAGAAGTAACAATGTTGTATTTACACCTTTCGATGAAGCCATTGTTAAACACAACGTAATCAATAATGAATTAATCAGAATTGCAGATATTCTGGCTAGATAAATTTTTATAATACTAAAACTTAAATTATTATGTCAAAAGTAAAAGTTGCTATTAATGGATTCGGTAGAATTGGTCGATTAGCCTTTAGATTAATGGAGGATTCTTCTGAGTTCGATATTGTAGCTATCAATGATTTGACGGATGCCAAAACTTTAGGTCATTTGTTGAAATATGATTCAACACAAGGAAAATTCAAAACAGACTCTTTAGAAGTTAAAGAAAATTCACTTGTTGTAGACGGTCGCGAAATCACTATTTATTCTGAAAGAAATCCAGAGGATCTTCCTTGGGGTGACTTAGGAGTAGATGTTGTTTTAGAGTGTACTGGTGTTTTCAGTTCTAAAGAAGGCGCAAGCAAGCATATTACTGCTGGAGCAAAGAAAGTTATTATCTCTGCACCAGGTAAAGGTGATATGAAGACAGTTGTATTTAATGTTAACCACGATATCTTAGACGGTTCTGAAACAGTTCTTTCAGGTGCATCTTGTACTACGAACTGTTTGGCGCCAGTTGCTAAGGTATTAAACGATAAATTCGGTTTGATCTCTGGTTTAATGACGACTGTACACGGTTATACAAACGATCAAAATACATTAGACGGTCCACATAAAGACTTGAGAAGAGCTAGAGCAGCAGCTGTTAATATTGTTCCTACAACTACAGGAGCTGCAGCAGCAGTAGGTTTAGTTTTACCAGAACTAAAAGGTAAATTAGACGGTATGGCATTGCGTGTACCCGTGGCTACAGGATCTTTAATTGACTTAACAGTTCTATTAGAGAAAAACGTTACAGAAGATGAGGTAAATAATGCTATTAAAGAAGCTGCCGATGGAGCATTAAAAGATACTTTGGGATATACTTATGATCCAATCGTTTCTACAGATATCATCGGAATCGAAAATGGTTCTTACTTCGATATGCTTTCTACAACTGTTCAAGAAGTAGACGGCAAACAACAAGTTAAAGTTATTTCTTGGTATGACAACGAGATGTCTTATACAGCCCAATTAGTGAGGTTAACTAAATATTTTGCGAATTTGATGTCGTAATCAAAACAAAATAAATTTTTAAGTCAATGGCGATAAATATATTTTTATCGCCATTTTTATGGCTTTTTTAATCTTGAATCAATCTACATTTTATTGAATATTTTGATTCCTAGATTTTTCACACGATTCATAATAAGTGTATAAATTACATTTACTATCTTTATTGAAATTTTAGGTAAAAATGACATTAGTTCAGGAGCATAAACAGTTCGCTTTAGGTATAGACATAGGTGGAACCAATACCAAATATGGTTTTGTGAACCAGCGCGGAGAAGTTTTGTTAAAAGGCAAGATTAAAACCAAAGGCTATCCCGATGTAAAAGACTTCATCGAGATTTTATATCAAACTATTTCACCCGAAGTAGAAATAATGTCTAAGGAATCTAAATTTGTTGGTATAGGAGTAGGGGCTCCGAATGGAAATTACTACAAAGGAACGATAGAAGATGCTACCAACCTAGAATGGAAGAGCGTAATTCCTTTTACAGATTATATGTCGGAGAAGTTTGGTGTGCCTTGTAAAATCACCAATGATGCCAATGCGGCTGCTTTGGGAGAAATGATGTATGGTGCAGCGCGCGGAATGAAGGATTTTATTATGATTACGTTGGGGACTGGGGTGGGCTCAGGAATCGTATGTAATGGAAATTTAGTTTATGGCTCTGATGGTTTTGCAGGTGAATTAGGTCACACGATTGTTAAACCGAATGGTAGAAAACACTGGAATACAGGATCGGAAGGGAGTTTAGAGGCATATGCATCAGCCACGGGAATTACGATCACGGCTAAGAAATTAAGAGCTGAGTTTCCGGATTCTATGTTGAACGACTATCCTGAAGAGGATATTAATGCCAAAACGGTTCATGATTGTTGTTTGAAAGGTGATCCAATTGCTATGGAAGTATTTAGATATACAGGTCAAAAATTGGGAGAAGCTTTAGCGAATTTTGTAATGTTTTCATCGCCCGAGGCTATATTGCTATTTGGTGGTGTTATCAAAGCTGGTGATTTTATCATGAAACCTACTAAATTGCACATGGAGAGAAATTTATTACCTATTTTTCGTGGAAAGGTAAAACTTATTTTTAGCGAATTAGACGAAGCCGATGCTGCCATCTTAGGAGCAAGTGCTATGGTTTGGGTTTAATTATTTTATCTTTAAACCAAATTTAATTCTAAATGATTGGTATTGTTGATAGTGGTTCTACCAAAGCAGATTTTGTAATTTTAGACCATAAGGGTGTCGAGCTAAAACGACTTCGTACAGTTGGATTTAATCCACTATTTATTACATCTGAAGAGGTTGCTAAAGCTTTAGAGGAGAATTCAATTTTAACTTCGTTGGCATCAGAAATTAAAGAAATCCACTTTTTCGGAGCTGGCTGCCGTTCGGCGGAACTCAATCAAATCATAAAAGACGGTTTTCTTAAGGTTTTTAATCAAGCACAACTTAAGGTAGAGAGTGATTTGTTGGCGGCTTGTTATGCAGTTGATGATCATCACCCGACTATGGTAGGTATCTTAGGAACAGGCTCGAATTCATGTTATTTCGATGGTCAAAATGTAATAAAAGAAACTCCCTCTATTGGTTTTATTTTAGGAGACGAAGGCGCAGGAAATCATATCGGTAGAAGTTTGCTTAGAGCATATTACACTAATAAATTACCAGAAGATTTAAAAATTAAATTTACGCAGAAATATAATCTTTCTGTTCAGGAATTACTTGAAAATATTCATCGCAAAGCCTTTCCAAATGCTTATCTGGCTAGTTTTAATGAGTTCGCATATGAACATAGAAAAAATGAATTCGTTAAAGAATTAATTCAAGTTTGCTTTAGAGAATATTTTATTTATCAAGTAGAACCTTATCAAAAATATGAATGTAATGAAATTAGCTTTATAGGTTCTATTGCTTTTTATTATCAAGATTTGATTCATGAAGTTGCAGAAGAATTTGGGTTTAAAGTCAATAAAACCCTTCAAAAACCGATTGATGGTTTAGTGGACTATTTTAGTAGATAGTCAGTAAAAGCAAGATTTAATGAGACGATTTGGTAAGTTTTAAATCTAAGATCAATATTTCAATCAATTATTCTCTTAATGAATCTCAATTTATGAGAATATCGTTGAGAATCTGTATTGAAAATACCCGTAGAATCAATCGGATCAATTCTCACTTTTCCGTGTGCGTGAATAATTTTCTGATCTTCTAAAATGATTCCTACATGAATAATATTTCCATCTTCATTATCAAAAAAAGCTAAGTCGCCTTCTTGGGCTTCTACCAAAAAACCTAGTACTTCACCTTTAGTAGCTTGTTGACTAGCATCACGAGGTAGAGCAATGTTTTTTAATTTATAGGCTTGTTGAACCAAGCCAGAACAATCAATTCCAAAATTAGATTTTCCACCCCATAAGTAAGGCGTATTCAAGTAGAGTTTGGCCAAATCAGCAATAGAAGTTTCGTTTCTAGTAGCGTCTAAAATTTCACCTAAATACTCAAAACTTTTATCACCTAAATTTATTTTTTGATCTTCATTAACATAAATATGTGCAGCCAAAGTTAGCGTACATGGATTTTCATCGTCAATCATTAAATTAAATAAATCCGAAGCATATTGTGTAGTGCTTAATTGTTGATATTCAGCTAATGGAACTTCTTTAATCAATTTAGGATCAACCCAACCAACATATGAGTCATAATCAGACATGATTTTAAGCCATTTATCTTGTACAGCAATAATTTCAACTTTTTCACCAAACAAGAGTTGCGTCACCATTTCCGAACGATCACTTGCCTCGGCTCTAACAGGCGCTACACTAACTATACAAACTCCGTATTTCATTTTTTTCTGATTAAACTTATACCATCTCTAAGAGGTAATAATATCACATCAACACGACTATCTTGTGCCACATGCTGGTTGAAATCAAATAATGCTTTGGTCATCTTATCTTTAGGAGCAATTTCCTCTAAAACTTTGCCTTTCCACAGCGTATTGTCGGCTAAAATTACTCCACCTGGATTTAATCTAGGTACTAATAATTCAAAATAATCTATGTACTGCTTTTTGTTCGCATCTAAAAAGACTAAATCAAAGGTTTCTTCAGTTTTTTCTAAAAATTGAATCGCATCTCCAATAAGGCTTTCAATCTGATGATCATATCCAGATTCAGTGAAGTAGGGTTGATAGAAATTTTGTAAATCCGAATTAATATCAATGGTAGTGATTTTACAATTTTTTCTAAGGCCTTCTGCTAAACAAAGCGTGGCATAGCCTGTAAAAGTTCCAATTTCTAGGATATGTTCAGGTTTTAAAATCTTAGACATAATGCTAAGAAATCTACCTTGTACATGTCCCGAAATCATATGATGCTGAGAAAACTCTTCAATCGTTTGAGTTCTTAATTTTTTAAGTAAAGCCGGCTCTGGACTAGAATTTAATTCTAAGTACTGATCAAGCCATTCGTTTTGAAAATCTCTTTCTCCCATACATTAACAAATATAATCAAATTATTCTTCTATGTTAAAGTAATCTAATTTTTATAAAAGATGAGTTTTTGATGAATTTAAATTAAATATAACACTTTGTTCAATCGCTAAATATTTGATAAAACTAAGTTTTGATTTCTAGTTTGCTTCTAAATTTGTATTTTTAAGCACATTAAAAAATTAATTTTATGATTAGCAAAAAAGTGGACAGTGTTCAACAGGCTTTGGATGGGGTTCAAGATGGAATGACCATCATGTTAGGTGGTTTTGGCTTATGTGGTATTCCAGAGAATTCTATAAGTGAATTAGTCAAAAAAGATGTGAAGCACTTAACTTGTATATCCAATAATGCTGGTGTTGATGATTTTGGATTGGGATTGTTATTACAAAAGAAACAAATAGATACAATGATTTCTTCTTATGTAGGAGAAAATGCTGAATTCGAACGTCAAATGTTGAGTGGAGAGCTAGAAGTAATTTTAACTCCACAAGGAACTTTGGCAGAAAAATGTCGTGCAGCACAAGTTGGAATTCCTGCTTTTTTCACACCTGCTGGTTTTGGAACAGAAGTAGCAGAAGGAAAAGAAACCCGCGAATTTAATGGCAAAATGTATGTAATGGAAGAAGCGTTTCAAGCAGATTTCTCCATTGTGAAAGCATGGAAAGGCGATGAGGCTGGGAATTTAATTTTCAAAGGAACAGCGCGAAACTTTAATCCTGCGATGTGTGGTGCTGCTAAAATCACGGTTGCCGAAGTAGAAGAGTTGGTTCCAGCAGGTGAGTTAGATCCAAATGAAATTCATATCCCTGGGATTTTTGTGCAAAGAATTTTTCAAGGTGAAAATTTCGAGAAAAGAATCGAACAAAGAACGGTTCGCGAATCTCAAGTTTAATCATTAATTCAAAAGAAAATTATGTCTTTAAATAAAAATCAAATTGCTCAAAGAATTGCCAAAGAGGTTAAAGATGGCATGTATGTTAATTTAGGAATTGGAATTCCCACCTTGGTGGCTAATTTCGTGAGAGATGACATTTCGGTGGAATTTCAAAGTGAAAATGGACTTTTAGGGATGGGCCCTTTTCCAACCGAAGAAAATGTGGATGCTGATATTATCAATGCTGGAAAACAAACAGTTACAACTTTGCCTGGAGCTAGTTTCTTTGATTCTGTCTTAAGTTTTGGAATGATACGTGGTCAACACGTACATTTAACAATTTTGGGTGCGATGGAAGTTGCTGAAAACGGTGATATTGCCAACTGGAAAATTCCCGGGAAAATGGTAAAAGGAATGGGAGGCGCCATGGATTTGGTTTCATCTGCCGAAAATATTATTGTTGCCATGATGCATACCAATCGAGCTGGCGAAAGTAAATTATTAAAAGAATGCAGTCTTCCTTTAACAGGCGTGAATTGTGTTAAAAAAATAGTAACGAATCTGGCCGTTCTTGAAGTTATGCCAGAAGGTGGATTTAAATTATTAGAAAGAGCTCCAGGAGTTTCGGTTGAAGAGATTCAAGCAGCAACAGAAGGGAGATTAGTTGTAGAAGGAGAGATTCCTGAAATGACCTTCTAAAACAAAATAAATATTACATAAATTGTGATGGCTTTTCTCTTTCATTCGATAGAGAAGAGCCATTTTTTTTGGAATATAGATTGCATAAAAGAAATAAAACTTGACTCAATGTCTGACAATCTTTCTAATAAAATCATAGAATTCAATCAGAATCTTAGTTATAATGGTGAGTTACCACATGGTTTTAGGGTGATGAATCCATTTCTAGATTTGCTTGAAACGATGGAGGTGATGAAGGAATTCTATAAAAAGTTCTACAATGATAATAAAAAGAGAAGGTTCATTATCGGTATCAATCCAAGTAGAAAAGGAGCGGGCATAACCGGTGTACCTTTTACTGACACCAAAAGATTAGAAAAGGTTTGTGGGATTAAAATGAAAAGTGTACGTACGCACGAGGTTTCATCGGTTTTTTTGTACGATGTTATTTTGGAATATGGTGGTGCTGCAGAGTTTTACAAAGATTTTTATATCAATTCTCCTTTTCCATTGGCGATCATTCGAAAAACCAACAATGGAAACTGGGTGAACGCTAATTATTATGACGATAAAACTTTGTTTGAAATGACCAAGGACTTTATGATAGAATCTTTAAAACAACATATAGCTTTAGGCTTAGATACTTCAGAAGTTTATATTCTAGGTAAAAAAAATGCAAAATTCATTGAAAAACTTAATCAAGAGGAAAATCTTTTTGATAAAATGGTGGTCTTGGATCACCCGCGCTATATTCAGCAATATAAATTCAAGGAAAGAGAGTTGTATATAGATGAGTATATTTTGGCCTTACGACAGTATTCAAATGAAATTTAAGTTTGAGTGAATGAAACTCGTTGGGCAATATAAAAAATTGAGAACTGAATGAAAAGATGGATATTGATAATAATTGCAATAATTCTTATTGGAATTGTTTGAATGGGGTTTAAAGTCAATTCAGATTTTGACGAAGTTGCTAAAGGTTTTCATTCAGAACATTCTCTAAAAGAAGCAAGTTTTGTCCTTATTTCCGATTCAGTTTCTCCGAATAAAGAATATAGATATTATGAATATCAATTTGATAATGGCGGATTTGGATATTCGAGAGTTTTTTGGTCAGTTATAGAAAATAATGAAAATGAATCTGACCTTGAAAAGGACTTATTCCGGACGGATTTAATATAACTGGCTGGACAGCGGACAATCAAGCTAGCCACCTCGCACTGTTTTTATACGGGACGTTAATAACTTTTTTTGATTTAATCAAAATAAATTTGGTTTTAGATTTTAGCAATATTATTAAGATTTTAAAATTTAGTTTTATGAAAAATCTTTTATTTGGAGCTGTAATGCTCATATGAACCTTTGCTTTTGCGAATTCAAGTGTTGAAATCACAGAAGTTGTAAAATCTGAGAATGCAATTGAATTATTAAATGTAAATTTTGGTGATTTTGAAGTCGACGCCTTAGATTCTAACTTAGTTGTTGTTGGTTGTCAAAGTTCAGTTTTTGTTTATAAACGAAATAAAAATGGAACAAAAACATTACTTCATTCGTTCACTTATTACGATGAGGATTGTGACGCCGATTATCAGATGGAAATAGTTTATATTTAAACTTAAATTCAAAGGCTATCTAAAATTAGAAAGAACTTTTTTTTTAGATAGCCTTTATAATCTTTGCCATGTTCAAGTTATAAGTGCAACTGGCCAAGTAGATTTTAGTTTTTCTATCGGACTAATGTAGCCAAACTTTCT
>JBLWWH010000013.1:0-69831 GCA_048268105.1 Weeksellaceae bacterium | reverse complement strand
ATATTTTCAAATAATACTTGCGATTATTGGATTTGTAGAAGTCTTGAGAAGATTTTTCGGAAACGAGAAACTTCCCGATTTTTCAACAATGATTATCGTTTCGATTTTTGCACTTATTGCGAACGGAATTTGTCTTTACATTTTGCAAAAGTCAAAAAGCAAAGAAGAAGCACATATGAAAGCAAGTATGATTTTTACATCAAATGACGTGATTATCAATTTAGGAGTAATAATTGCTGGAATTTTGGTAAATTGGTTGAGTTCGAGCAAACCTGATTTGATTATCGGAACAATCGTTTTTGTTTTGGTAATTCAAGGAGCGTTTAGGATTTTGAAATTAAGTAAGTAAATGAATAAATAAAGCACTACTTACAACAATGGTAGCTGATGCACAACTCTCTTCTTGCTCAAAATTCCAAATAAGCCAAGCCAATAGAAGCGATTTAAGCCATCTGATATATTTTATGAGTTTGGTTATAAGAATCTATCAAACTTCAGTACGGCCTTTAAAAATAAATTTGGCGTTAACCCAAGCTCCATAAGCTCCTAGCTAAAAGTCAAGTTTTCTGATAATGATTTGACCTGTTTTCATAAGTAATTGAACTTTATTGATAACCCTAAAGGCGGTCATTTATACTATATTTGTATCATAGTCAAAAAGATATAAAATAAATTATTATGAATATTACATTAGCACAAGCAGAAAAAGCAATTAGCGCAGCCCAAAAAAAAGCTAAAGAAATCGACACTTTAATGAATATTGCGGTGGTAGATGCTGGCGCAAATTTGGTGGCATTTGCAAGAATGGACGGAGCATGGTTAGGTTCCGTGGATATTTCAATCAAGAAAGCTAAAACAGCACGTTTCTTTGACATGAATTCAGGAAAAATTGGCGAATTAGCTCAACCAGGTGAGCCTTTATACAATATTGAGCATTCAAATAATGGATTGATAACTTTCCCAGGTGGAATCCCAATTAAAAATGAGGCAGGAGAAATTATAGGGGCTATTGGCGTAAGTGGAAGTTCTGTAGAAAACGATCATACGGTTGCTGAAGCAGGCGCTTCTTCTTTATAAGAACAATAATATAAGCTATATCAAGAGGATAACTTAAACTTAGTTATCCTCTTTTTTTATTGGATTTAATTTTTAAAATCAAAAAGCTTTAAACACTAAGATATTGTGACTATCTAAGCATGAATTGTCAAATCAATTTCATCTAAAGTATATATTTTATTTAGATGCAATAGTATTTATTATAGTTTCGATTAGGGCTTTTCATTAATATAAAAATTTGATAACAAGATATTATGATAATTGTTTTACGTGATTTGCTTTAAGCCAAAAGTGATTTTTAGATACTTTAAATTTACTCTATAGGTTGGCTGATTAAACCTTTTGGCTAACTTATTGTCTTATATAGGATATCATTCGTGATTCATTTCAATCAATTTTATATTAAGCTTTCTGTGTATGATGCTTTAGCTTTGTTCTTACAAGGCTTGGTGTTTAGTACGAAAGTGAAATAAATTCAAATGATCACGCCCTATAAAATGACTTAAATATTGAAGAAAAATAAAAAAGAAAAATCTCAACAATCTTTATTAAACCTGATCAAAAAACTCTGGTCTTATGTTCTGCCGTATAAAAACTTGGTGATTGCCTCGCTGATTCTGACCGTTGTCGGTTCGTTTTTAGCCCAGGTGAATGCTTTGGTTCTACGCTATACCGTAGATGAACTGACTTTATTGACCGAGTCTGACGATGCGCTAAAACAAGGTTTTACTTTGTTGACGACCATTAGTATCATCCTCTTATTGAAAGAGGCCGTATATGCTTTTGTTCAGTTCGGTCAAAAGTTCTACGGCGAAAAGATGAGGATTTATATTTCTAAAGATTTTGCGCAAAACATTGTAGATAAAATCTTGACCTATCGCATGGCTTTTTATAGTTCGCCCACCAACGAAAGTGGAAAACTACAAACCCGAATTGATTTAGGCGTTTCGAGTCTTACACAATTGGTAAAGAATTTCTTTATCGACATTTTGCCTTTGTTTTTTAATGCGATAGTTGCCTTAGTAATTATGTTCAATGCCAATGTGTATATAGGTTTGGTGAGTTTGGTAATTATCCCTTTGTTCTTTTACATCAGTAGTCTGCAGGCCAAGAAGTTGAAAGGCTTTAGACGTACCATGAGGAGGTATAGAGAGACTAAAAACAATAGTATAATCAGTTTGATTAACTCGATTACGGTAATTAAATCCTTCACCAGAGAGGATTTTGAGAGTAAGAAACACGAGGCGATTCAATTGGATATTACCGAAAATCAACTAGAAACCAGGAAGTTGAGTTTCTTGTTTGATGGTTTGAAGAAACTTACTGAACAATTTGGGGTGGTGATTATCATTATCCTCACGGCTTATTTTGTGCTGAATGGAAGTATGACGATAGGTGCGATTATGTTTCATATTCTATTGTTTAATAATGTTTCAGCGCCGATTCAGCAGTTGCATCGAATTTATGATGAAGTGCAAGACGCAATTATTTATTCGGATTCTTTCTTTGAGATTATGGATGCCGACGAAGAAACTGAGTTTAGTGGAAAATATATTCCAACCGATTTCAAAGGTTCTTTTGAGATTAAAAATGTGGATTTTGCCTATCCGAATGGAACAAAGGCCTTGTATGATGTATCGATGAAGATACAACCGAATACCATCAATGCCCTGGTGGGATTGAGTGGGGCAGGTAAGAGTACGGTGATTAATTTATTGGATAAATTTTATGCGCCGACATCGGGTCAGATTTTATTAGATGGCGTTGATTTACAGGAATATGACACCGAGTGGTTGAGGAATAACATCGGTTTGGTCTTGCAAAAGAATCATATTTTTAATGGAAGTATTCGAGAAAATATTCTTTATGGTCAGGTCAATGCCACCGATGAGGAGATTATCGCAGCGGCTAAAAAGGCTTATATCCACGACCAAATTATGCAGCTGCCCGATGCTTATGATTCTAAAGCGACGTTACTTTCGGGCGGACAGCAACAGCGAGTTTCGATTGCGCGATTATTCTTGAAAAATCCTCCGATTATCTTCTTAGATGAACCTACGGCCAGTCTGGATGCGATAGCTACCGAACAGATTAAGAAGAGTATAGACGCCATTAAAAAGGGGAGAACCGTGATTGTAATTTCCCACAGTATTTCTCAGATAATAGATGCAGAGCATGTAATTGTGATGGAACAAGGAAAAGTAATCGAACAAGGTACCCACGAAGAATTATATGAAAACGAGAGTACCTATTACGAAATTTTCAACGCCATGGCCAACAGCCTCAACATCGACAAAATTAGGAGTACGATGGAGGTGTAGGATGTGGGGAAGGATTAATACATGTTTAATACTCCTAGCTATGTTAGTATTTTTGCGTTTAATCTTTTTAAGAATGAATCTAATAATTAATTTATGAAGCAGCAGTTAATCTCAGTATATTAACTTTTTGCGCATCACTATTTTTGTGGTTATGGTGTGGATCGGAGGACTAAAAGCTTTTCAATATGAGGCCGATGGCATTGTTCCTTTTGTAATCAATAGTCCATTCATGAGCTTCTTTTATCAAAATACGGGTAATACTGCTGTTAATGATATGGGCGAAACGGTAGCTGAGTACACATTGCATAAAAATCCGGAGGGTAAGATGGTTCAAAAGAATATTGAGTGGCATCAATCTAATGGTACTTACTTATTTTCTTATGGTTTAGGAACTGTCATCGTCATCATCGGAATTTTGGTATTGCTTGGAATATGGATGCCAAAAGTTGGTCTTGTAGGAGGGTTATTAACCTTTGGAATGTCTATCATAAATTTATCGTTCTTGATTACTACGCCAGAGGTTTATGTACCCAATTTAGGAGGAGATATGCCAACACCACAATTTGGGTTTCCCTATTTATCTGGAGCTGGGAGATTAGTTTTAAAAGACATTATTATGATGGCAGCCGGATTGGTGATTGCTTCGGAAGCTGCAAGTAGAATCAAAGCAAAGTTGCTTAAAATCAGTATTCAAATATAATTAAAAGCGCCGAGTGTAATTCATTCGGTGCTTTTTTAATTCAATATTATTTACTTGTATTGAGTCGATTTAATTAATATAATATTAGTTTTGTGTGTGCGTTTTATTCTAAATAAACCATATTAACGTTAATTTAGAGTTTATTTTGGTAATTATAAGTAATAAAGAAAGAAGAACTAGCGAGCAAACTGCATCAGTTTATTTTAAACTCTAAAGCCTATGAAAAAAATAATATATACGTGCTTAGTTGCATTCTTGATTTCATGTGAATCCGAAAGCAAAGAGTTAACTAGAAATGATATTTCTATTGAAAAGGAAGGTAACAGTGAGGTTGATATAGAGGCAACTGATGAGAAAGAGGAGATGGATTTATCTTTAGATAAACCGAATGATACTGGTGATGACGAGGAATTAGAAGAAGAGGCGATAGAGGAGACAGATGCCCAACATCATAGTATAGAAGGTTCTATAACTTCCAACGACTTAGGAAATGTTGAAGATATTGATAAGTATCTGATAGGAAATCTAGATTTTCATAAAGATGATAAATTCGCGAAAATCCCATCAAATCTTTCAAATAAATCCATTTATGTTAGAAAAGAGACCTTAAATGCTCTTCTTGAAATGGCTAAGCAAGCTGAAAAGGATGGAATTAAACTAACTGTAATTTCAGGAGCCAGAAACTTTAACCACCAAAAATCTATTTGGGAAAGAAAGTGGAATTCATCTAATATTAAAGATCCGGTAGCTAGAGCTAAAGATATTTTGAGATACAGTTCTATGCCCATGACTTCTAGGCATCATTGGGGTACAGATATAGACATTAATAGTTTACAAAACAGTTATTTTGAATCGGGCCAAGGACTCAAAGAGTACGAATGGTTGGTAGAGAATGGGCCTAAATACGGTTTCTGTCAAGTATATACGAATAAAAAGGAAAACAATCGTAAAGGTTATGAAATGGAAAAATGGCATTGGTCTTATATGCCTTTAGCTGATCAGCTTTTAAGTAGGTATAAAGAAGAATTAAGCTATGAGCAAATAGTTGGATTTAAAGGTAGTGAAGTTGCTAAAGATATGGATGTGATCAATGTTTATGTTGGAGGAATTTCTAAGTGCAATAATACTTTAAGTGATTTTTAAAGAATTTAATTTATATATGAAGCTTCGACTAAGTTTGAATAAGAAATGATTTAGTACGTGAATATCTTTAATATCATAAACATCCCCTTGTATTCGGTACGTGTTAACCGATAATATTAAACAAAAAAAGCCGCTCTTTCGAACAGCTTTAGTACCCCAGGCGGGACTTGAACCCGCACGCTCTAATGAGCACAGGATTTTAAGTCCTGCGTGTCTACCAATTCCACCACCAGGGCATCTTTCTATTGATTTAAAGAGGTAAGACTTTTTATTAAATCAATTTCCTGGAATTGAAGTTGCGAATATAATGTCCCATTTTAGATTACACAATTATTTAAGCCAAAGACTTCGTATTAAAAAAATGATGTTAAACCTTCAATAAGCCGTATAATTCTCAGATGTAGTTGTTTAAGTTTTAAAATAATTATTTATCTTAGAAGATGTTTTAATGAGTTACTTAAAGTTTTTCTGAAGTTTAAACGTAATTAAATTATTCTCCATACTAAATACAATAACTGAAATGAAAAGGATTTTAATTTTATCAATACTAATGTTATCAAATTCTGGATTTTCGCAAGAAGTCAATATTGAGAAACTTGAGCAGTCTAAAAGTCACATTCAAGCTCAGATTAAATCATTAAATGATTCTATATCAGTAATTAATAATTTAATTTCAGAGCTAAAAATGAAGGAATTACAAAATAAATTCAATCATTCTACATTGACTACGAAGGTAAGAAAGGGAGCAAATTTGAAAGATTCTCCTACACCTCTAGGAAACATTGTTGCTGATTTAGAAGAAAATGAAGATGTTGGAATTAAAGATTTAAAAGGTGATTACTTGGGAGTTTGTGCTAAAAACAAATGTGGTTATTTAAGCATAATGTGGGTTGAGAGAAATGAAGAAATTGATCAATTCATATTAGCTAAAGAAGCAGAACAAAGAAAATTAGAGGAATTGCAAGCAGAACAAAAGCTAAAAGAGCAAAAAGCTGAATGGGAGAAAATTGAAAAGAAGTATATTCAGAAATATGGTAAAGCAACTTATGATAAACTTAAAAAAGGTTATTATTGGATAGGAATGACAGAAGAAATGGCGACAATATCTTTAGGTATGCCTAACGACGTAAATAGAACAGTTGGTATTTGGGGTGTTCATGAACAATGGATTTATGACAACGTATATTTATACTTTGAAAATGGAAAGCTTTCTTCATATCAAAATTAAAAATTGATTATAATTCCTATAACAATCTTTCATTAACTCTTAGGATTAACTCCGTTGATCCCGAATGAGCTCCCAAGGTCAAAATAGAAAATCTCATAAATTTCCTGGGAGAATTTCTTTAAAAACAAAAAGCCCAATCAACAAATTTGAAACAAGTTTCATTTGTTGAGTGGACTTTTTATTGTGAGATTTTCGTATTCTCTAGTGGAGTCGGCGGGATTCGAACCCGCGTCCAAACAAGGAAGTAATAAACTTTCTACATGTTTAGTCTTTTCTTTAATTTTCGTGTGCAGCTTGGGTAAAGACACCCTAGCTAACACCTTAGTCCCAAAAGTTTCGAATAAAAGTCGGAACTCCTTTTATTCTATCTCCGTATTTCTGTGCCCTAGATTCGGAAGCCACGGTGAGCGGGCGTCCGTAGGACATTTAACGTCCCTACCTTGTAGGGATAACGCCAAGACTTACTATAATTCAGTCGATTAGGCCGCTAAAGCGTAATTGTTGTTGCCAGTTAAAAAGTTGAAATGTCTGTTTAACGTGAGTGCATAACGTTTCACGACATGCTTATCTACTAATTCAGCTTGCTGTCTAAACCAGTCGACCCCTTTTGTTCAATGAACTTCTTCCATCTTTGTGGATCAGCATGCAAAGTTACAATTTCTATACCATTAATCTAGTGTGTATGCTTTTTTTCTTGAAATTTAAGGATGTCAGACGAATGCTCAATTAAATGAATTGGCGCTTCTGGATGTTTTTCAATCATTTCCAAAACACGAGCGTTTTTCTTGGCTTTATCGCCCCGAATATATATATGATCGATTCGGTTGTTGTATTTGGTAAAAAGCTCTAAATAAATATCTGTATCACTCTCTGTAGCATCTCCAATTAAGATAAAATTTTGTTCCTTGTAGAATTCTAATAAATGCTCTAAGGTGTTCATTTTGTGATTCTTAAAGGCTTTTAGTTCATCGCCAAATTTTAATCCAAAATCTCTTAAAAATAGAGGTCCCATCGGTATGTTTTCAAGCTTTAAAAAGTTGTGCAACATGTCATATAAGTTCCAAGGGCTGTTACTTAAATAGAAAATTGGGTTGACTTTTTTACCTTCTTTATTTAAGCTTAAAGTATGTAAAACCTCAGAAATATCTTCAAAGGGCATACGTGTATGAACATTCTTAAATAATGTATTATACAGCATTTTAAGCTTTAAAAACGAGTTAACGTTGGTTACTAGCACCGTGTCATCAATATCGGACACAATGACATGTTCGGTGTCGCGATGCGGCATTAGGATTCCAATGGTGTTTTTTACAGTTTCACCTTTTTCATTCTTGAAGTTGGGTGTCATAATGTGCGCAGCATCCCATTCGAGAAATTCCCCATTTGTTGGTTCTTGTTCGATATCCAATTCAACTTCAAAATAACCATCGTCGTCGGTATAAGTTTCAATGATTTGTTCTTGATAAGTAATAATCACTTTGGCAAATTTTGCTTCGTCGGAAGCAAAACTCTTGAGATTATTAATCAGATTATCTAACGTGGAATTTTCTTCCATTTCAATGATTCCTTCATCTTCCAGCACTCGTCCTTTGATATGGATTTTGTGCTGATTGGCGTAGGAGAGATAAGGTCGAATCCGCATAGGGTCTTTATCGAACAACTCTTTGGCGAAAGATTTTACCTCGAACCACGATTTTTTTAAAAACTTATCCATTGAAATATTTTTCTTTTATGTATTGAACTTGTGGCAAGTAATTTCTACCAAATATATTAAGATGAATTAATAAATAATAATATTGCGCCAGTTCTATTTGAGTGTCCCAATTTGAAGTACCCACTGTTTTTTCTCGATAGGCTTCAAAGAATTCATCATCAAAACCTCCAAATAACTTGGCCATCCCAATATCCATCATGGGATGTCCGTAGTAAACAGCTGGATCTATTAAAGCAATTTTCCCTTCAGCATTAATGATATAGTTTCCATTCCATAAATCTCCATGAATTAAAGAAGGTTTAGTTTTATTGAATTCATTTTCAATAACTTGTGTAAAGAATTTTTCTTCAGGAATATCAACTTTTGAAATTAAACTTTGTTCAACAGCTAATTGATATTGTGGGAGAATACGATGTTTCCAATAAAAGCCTGACCATGAGGTTTCTAAATGATTGATTTGAGTTAGAGTTCCTACATAATTATTAGAAGCAAATCCAAATTGTGGAGCTCGATGAGAATGCAAGTGCGCTAATTTTACACCAAATTCTTTAAAGGTAGTAGCATTTGCATTCCCGGAAGGAATAAATTCCATTAGTAAATAAGCGAAATCCGGAATTGAACCAACGCCAAGAACTTCAGGAATAATAAAGCTTTGCGTATTCCCTAAAGTATTTAAACCGACTTCTTCAGCTAAAAATAAATCAATTTTATCACTCGTATTTAGTTTTAAAACAAAATCACCTTGATTGGTTTTTAATTTATAAACTTGAGAAATACTACCACCCGAAAGTGGCTCATGTTCAATGATTTTAAAGTTAAATATTTCTTCTAAAGGCCGAAAGACTTCCATCATAGACTCGGAAAGTTATCTTCAATCAGTTTTTGAGCAATTTCAAAAGGCGTAACCTCATCATTTTCTAAAGCATCTCTATTATCTTCAATTTCCTTTTGAAGAACAGTTTTTTGCTTTAATTTCTTAAGAATCAATTCTTCTAAATAATCGTCAATACGTAATAATTTTTGTTCTTGACGCATTTTTTCAAAATATCCATTGCTTTGGATTAATTGATAATACTCTAAGATTTTATCCCAAACTTCGTCGATTCCGAGATTAGCAAAACCACTTCCTTTTAGGATTTTACGTTTCCATCCTGAATCCTTTGAAGGCAGAAATTGCAAAGAGCGGTGCATATCCATTTTGGTGTCCTGAACGATTTTCGGATCGTATAAATCGGTTTTATTAAGAAAAATAACATCTGCCATTTCCATGATGCCACGTTTAATGCCTTGTAAATCATCGCCAGTACCAGAAACCTGAAGGAATAAAAAGAAATCTGTGATATAGTGCACCAGGGTTTCAGATTGACCAACACCCACAGTTTCTACGAGAATCACATCAAAGCCAGCAGCTTCACATAAAAGCACAGCTTCGTAGGTGCGCGCCGTAATTCCACCAAGACTTCCGCCCGTTGCAGTTGGACGAATAAAAGCTTGATCGGATTTAGAAAGATCTTCCATTCGGGTTTTATCCCCCAAAATACTTCCGCCTGACAAAGAGCTACTCGGATCCACCGCCAATACTGCCACTTTTAAGTTTTGACGGATTAAGAACATACCAAAAGCCTCTATGAATGTACTCTTACCAGCACCTGGAACGCCTGTAATGGCAATTCTCTTGGCTTTTCCAGTGTAGGGCATCAGCTCATGAATAAGCTTCTGAGCAAATAGTTGATGGTCTTCTTTCTTGCTTTCTGCAAAAGTGATAGCACGACTTAGGGCCGTTAAATTACCAGCTCTAATTTCAGTAGATATGTCGGGAATGGATGTAAAGTTCAAAACTTATTAAAATTATCTTAATAACTCTTTTGCTAAGATATAATTTTAAATAGAAAGGCAATTATCTTTGCAACATGAATTGGCGAAAATTATTGTTACCCTTTTCCCTTGTTTGGTGGATAATTACGGGTACTAGAAACACGATGTATAGTGCTGGCATATTGCCGTCAAAGAAGTTTAATAAACCGATTATTGTGATTGGTAATTTATCTGTGGGGGGAACGGGTAAGTCACCTCATGTGATGCATGTTTTAGATATTTTAAGAAATTTCTATAGCGTGGCATCCCTCAGCAGAGGCTATGGTAGGCGAACCAAAGGCTTCAGAGTGGCTAATTATGATTCCACGGCTTCTGAGATGGGAGATGAGCCAATGCAATTTTTTAATCGATTCAAGAATAGAATTATTGTTGCAGTAGGGGAGGATCGTGTTCAATCTATCAAGGAATTATTTAAGTTGTTCAGGTTAGATGCAGTTGTTTTAGATGACGCATTTCAGCACAGAAAGCTTAAATCTGATATGAATATTGTCTTGACCGATTATAGTCATCGCTATACCAAAGATTATTTATTGCCTGCAGGTAATTTGAGAGAATCTAGACGTAATGCCAAGCGCGCTCAAATCATTATTGTTACCAAATGCCCAAATGATTTATCGGAGGAAGAAAAGAAAGAGATTCGTAAGGAATTAAAACCTACACCTAAGCAGCATATCTTCTTTTCACGAGTTAAATACGCCGATCAATTAGAGCATAGAGAATTTCCTATTTCATTAGCGAAATCAAGTCATCTGAATGTTTTGAGTATTACTGGGATAGCTTCTCCACGGCCTTTTATAGATTATTTAAAAGCTAACTTTAACCAAGTGAGAGAATTAAATTTCCCAGATCATTATGTGTTTAAGGAAGATGACGTAAGAGATATTGTCACGGCTTTCAATCAAATCGAAGGAGAAAAAATTATTCTAACCACCGAAAAGGACTATATGAGATTACGCCATGAGTATTCAATTGTGGATAATTTATATTATCTTCCCATTTCAATTGAAATTGACAAAGAAGAAGAATTTAATCATTTAATATTTAGTTATGTACAAAGTTTTCGAAGCGGCAACTGATTACCTAAAGGCAAAATTCACGGAAGGAACTCCTGAGTTTGCAATTGTTTTAGGATCAGGTTTAGCAAAACTTAAAGATGAAATAGATGCTATCACCAAGATACCTTATAAAGATATTCCAGATTTTCCACAAACAACGGTTAAAGGCCATAGCGGAGAATTAATCTACGGAAGATTAGAAGGAAAATTGGTTCTTTTGATGGCTGGAAGATTCCATTATTATGAAGGATATACTATGAAGGAAGTTACTTTTCCATTCAGATTATATCATTTATTAGGGATTAAAAATTTAATAGTTTCTAATGCATCGGGTGGTGTAAATCCAGACTTTAAAGTGGGTGATATAATGGTGATTACAGACCATATTAATATGTTTCCGGAGCATCCATTGCACGGGCCTAATTTAGATAAGTTTGGGCCTAGATTCCCAGATATGTCTAAGGTGTATGATAGAGACTACATTAAAACTTTTGAAGATGTAGCAGCTCAAGAAGATATTAAGATTCATAAAGGAGTTTATCTTGGATTACAAGGACCTACTTTTGAAACTCCATCCGAATATGGAATGATTCGAATTCTAGGAGCTGATGCTGTAGGAATGAGTACCGTTCCAGAGGTGATTGTTGCTAGACACCAAGGAATGCGAATTGCTGCTTTATCTGTTATTACAGATTTGGGCGGACCTGATATCGCTTATCCTGTTTCGCATGAGGAAGTATTAAACGCTGCTAATGTTGCGATGCCACATGTGGTGAAATTGGTAAAAGGATTGGTAAGAGCTTAAATTCGTAATGCTTAAAATAAAAAACTCCTTTGATGTTAAATTCAAAGGAGTTTTACTATTGAATAGAACTTAAATTATTTCTTCTTTTTCTGATTAGGAATTACCACAATTGGTATTTTAGCATCCTTAATTACATCTCTACAAACACTACCTACAAAAGCTTCATAGAGTGTTCCGTGTCCCTTAGAACCAATCACTATGGTATCTGCATGGGTTTCGTCTGCTTGTTCTAAAATAGTATCCACCGGAATTCCTTGTTTTACCATAGATTCTACTTGAACTCCCTCAGCGGCTACAATTTCTTGTAATTTGGTCAATTCTTTGGCATCTTCTTCTAAAGCAGTTTTCTCTAACTCTGGCAGATATTGAAAGCCTACATCGCCAATAATAAAGCCAATGTCTAGGCTCACGACGTGTAATAAAATAAGTTTACCACCAGATATTTTTGCCACCTTTACAGCTTCCATAGCTATTTCGTGGGAAAAGGGAGATAAGTCAACTGGAACTAGGATAGTTTTCATAGTAATGATTTTTAATATTATTAAAGTTACGATATTTTTCTAATATTCAAACTAAGATTGCTTTGATGATTTATTTGATTTAAATTTGCTTTTATGCAGATAAAATTTACTTCTTATTTAGTTTTTGTTTTAATTTTCTTGGCTTCTTGTGGTACTGTAGGTAAAAAATCTAAAGTGGATAATTCGGTGAGCGGTAGAGCCAAAACCGTTTTACAAGAGGCGCATAATTATATGGGAACGCCTTATAAATATGGAGGTGTAACCAAAAGAGGAATGGATTGCTCTGGTTTGGTTTTACAATCCTATAAGAAAGTCAATATAGATTTACCAAGAATTACGCGTGATCAGGCTAAACATGGAATGAAAGTGAAATTAAGAAATGTGCAGCCAGGTGATTTATTGTTTTTTAATACTTCTGGAAGTAAAATTTCCCATGTTGGAATTGTAGATCATATTAAAAATGGTGAAGTATTCTTTATCCATGCTTCCACGTCAAAGGGTGTAATGGTCAGTTCATTAGAAAACACCTATTGGAAACCAAGGTTTGTTAAAGCTATTCGTTATTTGCATTAATTTCTTTTAATCGTAAGCGAACCTTTAATAGTTCTACCATCGTTTACTTCTATTAAATACCAATATTCACCCGAAGCTAAAGGTTTTCCTTTATTCGTTCCATCCCACGCAAATTCATCAGAAATTTGAGGAATGGTGTAAGAATACCTTTGTACGCCTAATTGATCGTAAATACTAACTTTCGTATTAGGATAATGTTGTAAACCTACAATATACCAAGTATCATTCATACCATCATTATTTGGTGTAATTACATTGTAAATCTTAAAAATAGCATATGGGATTTCCTTAACAATACAATTTAAATGGTTCTTAACATAAATAACACCTTCTCCAACGTCCACATTATTAAATACGGGTTGAGCTTGATAATTTATATTATCGATAGAGTAGGTGTAGTCACTTTGATTCCAGATATCATATAATCGAACACTTCCTACTTGATCATTTACTTCAATTTTGTATTTAAACTCAATATCAGAAAGAATATAAGGAAAAGCTTGACTATTTCTACAGCCTGTAGAAGACATAGCGCGCACTGAATAGTATGCCTCGGGCATATCCTCTGTAATATTCAAACTAGCTTGGGTTTGTCCCACCATAGCTACACCATCTTGATACCATTGATAGGATGTTGGATTAAAATCTCCTAAGCTCACCGCCGATAATCTTAGATTTTCTGAACAAGCAGCTCCAGAAGCTTCTAAAATAAAATCCTCACTCTTTTTTTGAATACTCACATTATCATAAGCTAAGATTTTTGTTCCAAAGGCTTCATAATAAGTATAAGGTATGCCAGAAGCTAAACCTATAACAATAGCTGAAACATTTTCGTCTACACTAAACTCTATGCTTAGCTTTTGCCATTTATGTTTAGGGTAAAATAGTACACGAGTTAATTCGCTCCAGTCCTCGTGATAATCGGGATACCTAGCATAATCTAATTCGAAGCTTCGGAGGTTTCTATTTTTACCATATAGACCTATCTCCAATTGAGGCCAATCAAAGTTTTCATTATGATTAAGTCTATAAATGAAAAAAGAAAAAATATAAGTATTATCGGGCGTAAGTGCTTGATCTAAATTAATTCCAAAGAAATCCTTATAAAAATCTAAATACGTTTGATCACCACCACTGGCTAAGCTGGTAATCTTACTTTGGGTTGAGACCACGCCTTTTCCCGAAGGATAAGGATAAGCAGGAATTTGAGTAAAAGCATCCCAATGATGATAACTCGCTCTTGCGTAATGAATATCGTATGAATTGGTAGGGTTGATCCAATGTGTGGCTAAATGAATTTGCTCTGGACCAGAAGGTAGCTCTTCATATTGTTCAAAATCCCCATTAGGAATAAGGTTTTCATTTTCAACACATTCACAGTCTGAATCATTAAGATCGATAAAGCCATCTCCATCATCATCTATAGCGTTTGTGCAGTTCTCTTGTGCTTGGAAAAGCACCGAAGTGAAAAGAAAACATAAAAAAAGTAAAAATTTCAAAGCTTTAGAATAAGAGCACAATTTAGTGACTTTTACATTAAAAGCTTTCTTGATTATATGTTTTAAAATTAAATAAATAAGATTTTAATTCAGGTGTTTAATCCTACAACCCAAAAGAGCACTTATTCTAATTTAAAATAAGTGCTCTTTTTTATAATGATAATTTCATTTTAAGCTTCTAAGCTTTTGACATCAATGTGTAATTCTTCTAATTGAGCCGCATCAATACTAGATGGCGTGTTGATCATAACATCGCGTCCTGCATTATTTTTCGGGAATGCAATATAATCACGAATTGTTTCAGATCCATCTAAAATTGAAACTAAACGGTCAAATCCAAAGGCGATACCACCATGTGGTGGAGCTCCATATTCGAAAGCATTCATTAAGAAACCAAACTGTTTTTGAGCTTCTTCCTTAGTGAAACCTAATAAATCAAACATACGAGATTGTACTTCTTTGTTGAAGATTCTGATCGAACCACCACCGATTTCATTACCGTTAAGAACTAAATCATAAGCATTGGCTCTAACTTCTCCTGGATTGCTTTCTAACAAGGCAATATCTTCAGGTTTAGGAGAGGTGAATGGATGGTGCATGGCATGCCATCTGTTGGTTTCTTCGTCCCATTCCAATAGAGGGAAATCTACAACCCAAAGTGGAGCAAACTCTTCTGGATTTCTTAAATCAAGACGTTTTGCCATTTCCATGCGTAATTCACTCAATTGCTTGCGTGTACTGTTTGCGTTACCTGCCATCAGCAACATTAAATCACCTGGTTTAGCATCCATTTTCTCTGCCCAAGCTTTTAAATCTTCTTCAGCGTAGAATTTATCTACCGACGATTTGAAAGTTCCATCTTCGTTATATCTAGCCCAAACTAGACCATTGGCACCGATTTGAGGACGTTTCACCCAATCGATTAAAGCATCTACTTGTTTTCTAGTGTAACTAGCACAACCTGGAGCAGCGATTCCAACGATAAGTTCTTGTGCATCAAAAACATTGAATCCTTTGCCTTTCACTAAATCGTTTAACTCTGTGAATTCCATCCCAAAACGAATATCTGGTTTGTCGTTACCATAGCGACGCATAGCATCAGCATACGTCATTCTTGGGAATTTGTCGATTTCTACACCTTTCAATTCTTTTAAAAGATGTCTGGTCAATCCTTCGAAAATATTTAAGATATCTTCTTGCTCAACAAACGCCATTTCACAGTCTATTTGTGTAAATTCTGGTTGTCTATCAGCTCTTAAATCCTCATCTCTAAAGCATTTTACGATTTGATAGTATTTATCTAAACCACCAACCATCAATAATTGCTTAAAGGTTTGAGGTGATTGAGGTAGGGCATAAAACTGACCTGGATTCATTCTAGATGGAACAACGAAATCTCTTGCACCTTCTGGCGTAGATTTAATTAAAACAGGCGTTTCAACTTCTATAAAACCATCATTAGCCAAGAAACTCCTTACTTGTTGAGCTACTTTAGAACGAAAAATTAATTTGTTTTTAACCGGGTTTCTACGAATATCTAAATAGCGATATTGCATACGTAATTCTTCGCCACCGTCGGTTTCATTTTCAATAGTGAATGGAGGTAATTTAGCCTCGTTTAAGATTTCAATTTTTTTGATTAAGATTTCAATTTCTCCTGTTGGAATATTAGGGTTCTTAGAAACTCTTTCGATTACTTCTCCGTTAACACGTATCACATACTCGCGACCAAGTTTTCTTGCTTCTGCAAATAATTCTTCGCTGGCTCTATCTTCGTCTATCACCAATTGCGTAATTCCGTAGCGATCCCTTAGATCGATCCACATCATAAAACCTTTATCGCGGATGGTTTGAACCCAACCACTTAAAGTTACGTTTTCGCCTACATTGTTGATATTTAATTCACCGTTGGTATGTGTTCTGTACATTTAATCTGAATTTTGGATAGCAAAAATAACCTTTTCTATATTGGATAAAAACAAAACCGCCGAAATAATTATTTCGACGGTTCTAATCTTGTTATATATGTTGTAAAAATTACCTTTTAAAGTGTAAGTAAAGCAATTTTCCTTTGTATAAGTATAAATTGTTTCCTTTGATTTCGAATCTATCTACATTTTCTAAAAGTCTCAAAAATTCTGTTTCAGTTTCTAAATCAGGACATGCTCTTTTAGTTGCATAAACATTACTAAATGTAATCTGATCTTCTGTTTTATAGTAATCACCACCATAGTAGTTACATCCTGCAAAACCCGAAATTTTGTTGTCTTCTTCTAATCCAAACGAAATTGTGATAGGCTCGTCGTTCATACCGAATTGATCAGCATTATCGTTCTGTAGCGTCCATTGGTTCTTTAGACCTGCATCAGCTGCAATCTTGTTAACCGTTCCACATGAGAATAATAATAACAATAAGCTGGCTAATAATAAATGTAGTGCTTTCATAATTTTAGGTTCTAAGTTCTGCTTTAAGTTCTTGTTTAAGCGAATTAACAACTTTTTTCATTAATTTATCAATTTGCTTATCGTTCATTGTTTTGCTTTTATCTTGTAAATTTATGCTAATTGCATAAGATTTCTTACCTGAGGGAAGTTTATCTCCCTCGTAGACATCAAATAGATTAACGTTTTTAATTAAATTATCATCTACTTTCTTTACTAAATTTTCAACTTCTTGATAAGTAACTTCCTTGTCAAGTAGAAGTGCTAAATCTCTTCTTACCATTGGGAATTTAGAAATAGGACGGTATTTAAGTTTAGCTTGTTGTTGAACAAGTTGAATTACATCTTTTACATAAATCTCAGCATACAGCACCTCTTGCTCAATATCAAATTTCTTTAAAACCTTTTTAGAGATTTTACTTAAGTGTGCAAGTTTTTGACCATTTACAAGGTAATCAATTCCATTTTCTTCGTAGGATGTATGAGCTGCTTCTAATTCAAAATCAGCTATTTTCAAGCGTCTAAAGATTTGATTGACTAAACCGCTTAGTTGCAAGAAACTTACTTTCTCACGTTTTTCAGTCCAGCTCTCGGCATTCCAATTTCCAGCGATAATAATTCCTAAAGTTTTAGTTTCATGGAACTTTCCGTCGATTTTTTGATAAGATTTTCCAAGCTCGAATAACTTGATTTGATCTTTTTTACGCTTAATGTTGTAATCCACATTTTCTAATAAACCTGGTAACAAACTTCTACGCATTACCGTAAGATCAGCGCTTAACGAGTTGATGATATCAACTGATTTTTCGTCTTCTAAATCAAGCCATTTGTTGTAATCATCTTTATGCATAGACAAGTTCATTGCCTCATAAAAACCTTGATCTACAAGCATATTGGCCATAGTGTTTTCAATGGTATCTTCTGGGAAACCATTGCCAGGAACGATGGCCACAGAAAGTTTCTCAGGATTTCCGATTTTATTGAATCCATAGATACGCATAATTTCCTCAATCAAATCAGCTTCTCGCTGAACATCTACACGATAAGCTGGAATTTCTAACTCCAAAATATCGTTAGTTTCAGTTAAAATCTCAATTTCTAAAGAATTAAGAATTTCCTTAATCGTTTCTCTGTGTAGTCTTTCACCAATTAAACTATCAATTTTTCTATAGTTTAAAATCGCTTTGTGATTTTTGATGGGAGTAGGATAGTGGTCGATAATTTCTCCAACTACTTCGGCATTTGCTAATTCAGAGATTAACTCAACCGCCATTTGTAAAGCTTTGATGGTCATATGTGGGTCGATTCCTCTTTCAAATCTAAAAGATGAATCACTATTAATATGATGCGCTTTGGATGTTTTACGAACAGAAACTGGATCGAAATAAGCACTTTCTAAGAAAATGTTCGTTGTTGCTGCCGTCACCGAAGAATCCAAACCACCCATAACACCTCCAATCGCAATTGGATTTTCAGTGTCACAGATTAAAAGTTCAGTTCCCGCTAATTTTCTTTCTACTTTGTCTAAGGTTGCAAATTGAACATCTTTATAAACACCAGACTGAACAATGATTTTATGGTCTTGAATTTTATCTGCATCAAAAGCATGCAAGGGTTGACCTAGAGAATGTAAAACATAATTGGTAACATCTACCACATTATTTAATGGAGATAAACCAATAGCTTTTAATCTATCTTGTAACCACTTAGGAGATTCAGCTACTTTTACATTTTTCATTGAGATCCCAGCATATCTTGGACAGTTTTTCGTATCCAAAACCTCTACGCTAATAGGATTCGTATCTTTTGATGTAGGAACTTTTTTAAAGTTTTTATTGATTTTTTCTGTCGACAACTTTCTGTTTTTCAAGGCAGAATATAAATCTCTCGCAACACCAAAATGACTCATAGCATCTGCACGATTCGGTGTTAAGCCTATCTCAAAAACCGTATCAGAGGTTGTGTCGATGATGTCGGCTAGGGGAGTTCCAGGAACTAAATCTGAATTCATTTCCCAAATTCCTCCATGATCTTCGCTTAGACGTAATTCTTTTTTAGAGCAAATCATTCCATTAGAAGATTCACCTCTCAATTTCATCTTTTTAATTTCGAATTCGCCTCCTTTGTCATCTTTGATGATTGCTCCCGTAGTAGCCACAGGAACTTTTTGTCCTAGTGCCACATTTGGTGCTCCACAAACAATTTGTTCAACATTTCCGTTGCCTAAGTCAACTTTGGTAACTTTTAATTTATCAGCATTGGGATGTTTTTCGCATGAAACAACTTCTCCTACAACAAAATTCTTTAAATCTTCTTCCTGAATTCCAACTACTTCTATTCCTTCTACTTCTAAACCAATATCGGTAAGAATCTCGGAAACTTTGTCGGTTGATAAATCAGTGTTTATAAAATCTTTTAACCAATTATAAGAAATCTTCATCTGGTAGTTTTATAATATGAAACGCTGTTTTGAAACTTCAAAACAGCGATATTTTTTAATTAATGTTTCAGTTTAAAATTCAATTATGCAGATAACATAAGCGGCATCACCAACATAAGGATTTCTTCTCCTTCCTCTAATCCATCAAGCGGACGAATAATTCCGGCACGATTAGATTCTGACATAGAAAGTGTAATATCCTCACTTTGTAGGTTGTTCAACATTTCTGATAAGAATTTAGCGTTAAAGCCAATCTGCATATCATCACCGTTGTAGTCACACATTAAGTTTTCAACAGCTTTGTTCGCGAAATCAATATCTTCTGCACTGATAGTTAACTGATTCCCGGTAATTTTGAGTCTAACTTGGTGAGTAGATTTATTTGCGAAAATCGCCACACGACGTAGAGAATTCAAGAACATATTACGGTTAATCGTTAATACATTCGGGTTTTCTTTGGGAATTACAGCATCGTAAGCAGGATATTTCCCATCGATTAATCTACAAGTAAGACTAATGTTTCCTGTTGTGAAAGATGTATTGATATCATTGTATTCAACCACAACTTCTTCGCCCATTGGGAAGATGTTTTTGATTAAATTCAATGGTTTTTTAGGCATAATAAAGTGTGAACCATCTTGTGCTTCAACATCAGAGCGGGTATATTTAACCAGTCTGTGTGCATCGGTTGCCACGAAGTTACATTGCGCATTATCCCACTGAAAGAAAACACCCGTCATAACAGGTCTATGCTCGTCAGTTCCGGTAGCGAATAAACTTTTGTTAATAGCTTCGATTAAGATGTCTGAACTAATAATAGTTTTAGTTGCTTCATCAACAGTAGGTGTTTCTGGGAAGTCATCTGCAGACAAATAAGCTAGCTCATAATTACCTTGTTCAGAAACAATTTCTAACTGTCCATTTCCTTTATCTAAAAAGGTAAGTGGTTGGTCTGGAAAAGTTTTTAAGGTATCTAATAACATTTTTGCTGGAACACAAATGCTTTCAACGTCTTCTGAGTCAACAGTTAACGTAGTAGTAACAGTTGTTTCTAAATCAGATCCAGTAATCTTAAGGTTCTGTTGATCTAATTCAAACAAAAAATTATCTAAAATAGGCATGGTGTTCTGATTGTTGATGACACCACTTATGGTTTGAAGATGCTTTTGTAAATGCGAACTCGCTACGATAAACTTCATGAATTATTTTTCTATTTGATGTAAAAACAAAAATAAGTTATTTAAGGCAATTTCGGTAATTAAATGTAAAAACTTATTAAGGCTACTCAGATTTATTACCACAAAAGCCTATAAATAATAAAAAAAAATAAGTCTGGTGTAGATTCACCAGCCTTAAAATCGTGTTACTTTTTAATGAATTTCTTCGTTTCTTTTCTATCCGAATAGCTTACTTCAATAAAGTAAGTCCCAGGCGCTAGAATCTGAACATAGATATCAGCCTCTCTATCGTTGATTTTCTTACTTAAAAGCAACTTAGCACGTGCGTCTAAAATTTGAACTTCTTGAATCACTTCTGGAGCTAGTAAATGTAATTGTGAAACCACAGGATTAGGGTAGAGTTGAAGCCCTAACACATCATTTCGAGTAATGTCCATAGTATTTAAAGTTGCGTTATAAACATGGGTAAGAATATCTTGATTGGGATTTAACTCATAGCTTGAAAAATTAACAGGTAAATCCTCTAAATAAAATACTTGATCATTTTGAGTCAGGTTTAACCTTCTTATTTCTGAAGAACTATCGCTAGAAATCAATTCAATTTCAATTTCAGTTTCAAAGAAATCTACAGATTCGTGACTTGGAATTTGAGAAATTGTTAAGGCTGCTGTATGATTATTTTGGTTATAATCCATTTCTGCAGACATATACGGAAAACCTTCTCCATACACCCAATCTGCAAAAAACTCATCTAAATCTAAGCCGCTTTGAGTTTCCATATGATTTTGTAGATCTGGCGTAGTTGCAAATCCATAGGCCAATAAGGGATCATTCAAATAGTTTTGAAGAGCTTGATAAAAGTTTTCATCACCTAATTTAAACCTGAGCATATGAACGACCATAGCAGCTTTATAATAACTCAGTCTGGCACTGAAAATTCTGTTGTCTGAAAAAGCTTGAGCCGGAGGAATATAAACAGATCCATCATCTTGAGACATCACAAAATTATTTCTACTCAATTTCCATTGATAAAAGAATTCTTCTCCGTACAAATCACGTCTAAGTAAGCCTTCTAGGTAAACGGCAAAACCCTCGTTCAGCCATACATCTGACCAAGTTCCACAAGTTACTTTGTTGCCAAACCATTGGTGCGCTAATTCGTGCGCTGTTAAGGAAGTTTCGAAGTGAATTTGGGAGGACATAGTAGAATGTTCCATGCCGCCACCCCAATTCCACTGAGCATGTCCATATTTTTCGTTTTTATAAGGATAATCACCTACTAAATCAGAGAAGAACTCTACATAATAAGGTACTGCGTCGAGTTGTGTTTGAACTTCATCGGTTAAGTTTTCTGGATAAACATAATTAATAATGGGAACGCTTGTACCGCTCACCGTCGCCGTATTGTTGTATTCCACATAATTAGACATTGCAATGCTCACCAAATAAGCAGGAATGGGATATTCTGTTCTCCAGTGTGTTGTTTTCAAAGCGTTCCCTATGTTTTCTTCAGAAATTAAAAGTCCATTAGAACCTACTTTGTAAGCAGCTGGATGCGTTACTCTAATGTCCACCGTATCTGCTTTGTCTTTTAAATTATCAATTCCAACCCACCAAGTAGAAGCGTAGAACGGTTCGCTCAAAGAAGAAACGATCGGAATACCGTTGTGATATTCTTTTGTTAAAGCTTCAGAATTATTAATATTAGTTTGATATTGGACGGTTAGCGATAGAACTTCGCCGATGGATTTTGTCTCATTTAATTGAACAATAATATGGTTACTGGTTCTAGTAAACGTAACAGGTATATTCTCGTCTTGAAAAACACTTTCAGTATTTAAGTTAGTTTGAGCATCTAAAGTGACTTGATTTGTTTCCTCTAGCATAATGAAATTTACTTTAGAAATTCCAGTAAAATTGTTCAAGGAGGAATCAAATATAAAGTTTAAGTCATAGTATGTAACATCTATTAATTCAGGTGATTGCATTCTGTCATGCAATTGAGTAGGAGAGAGTCTATGACCTTTAGATTCTATATTGGCGATAACTTCGGGTGACTGAGCCAAAAGGATATTGGCGCATCCGATGATTAAAAAATAAAGTAAAATTTTCATTTATTGAGATATTGGTGTAGCAATGTAGTTACTTCTTTAGGTTTCTGCAAAACCATAATATGAGTTCCATTTTGAATCAAATCGACTTCGTTCATCAAATATTTATGTGGAAACACAATGTCTTTAGTTCCATGCATTTGATATAAACCATTAATTTTCTCTATAGATGGACGCCAATTTACAATTTTATCGATAGACCATCTTAAATAATAAGGATCTTTATAAGTAAAGAATTCATCTAAACCAGGCATTTTTGGATTATATAATTTTCTGAAAAATGCATAAGAAATTAGCTTATCAGAAGTGAAAAAAACCATAGGAATGGCTCGATGAGCAGCAGTTCTAGAAGATAACTTCATGTACATAGGCATCTGTTTTCGATTTTGTACAGAAGATATTAATATGGTTTTTTCAGGATTTACATATTTATTTAATTCCTGAACGATAATTCCACCAAAAGATAGCCCAACAAGGGCAAAATCCTCGTTTACATTGATTTCATCGGCAAATCTTTGAACATAATGATCTAGTGATTCTCCGTGCTCGGGTAAATTCCATTCAATGAATACAGGCTCAAAATCTTTAGAAACGTTTAAGTTTTTAAAAGCTTTTTGATTGGCACCTAATCCACTGAAGAAATAAATTTTCATGCAGGTTGCAATAATTGAACGTCTACAATTCCATCTGCATTTAACATCACCAATTCAACCTCCATTAATTGATTGATTAAAGATTCATCATATGGAGTTTGAACTTTCACATAGTTCTCTGTGAAACCATGCATCATTCCGTTTTTATTATCTGACTCCCAAACCACTTTGCGTGTTGAACCTAGTTGTGATTTATAAAATGCCATTCTTTTCTTTTCAGATAGAATTCTAAGCATTTTGTTTCTCTTTTTACGCTCACTCATCGGCACAACACCATCAAAATGAATGGCCTCGGTATCGTCACGTTCTGAATAAGTAAATACATGTAAGTAACTAATATCCAGTTCGTTTAAGAAATTATAAGTTTTTAGGAATTCTTCGTGAGTTTCACCTGGAAAACCTACAATTACATCCACACCAATACACGCATGAGGCATAACTTCTTTGATTTTAGCAACGCGCTCTTTATATAATCCCGTTAAATAACGACGTTTCATTTTCTTCAAAATGTTATCGCTGCCAGACTGTAGAGGAACATGAAAATGCGGTACGAATCTTTGGCTGGTAGAGGTGAAGTCGATGAGTTCGTTCTTCAGTAAATTAGGTTCAATGGAGGAAATTCTCAATCGATGAACTGAAGTTTCTGCGTCCAATCTGTCGCATAACTCCATAAAAGTGTTTTCGTGTTTTTTATTACCGAACTCACCTTTACCGTAATCGCCGATATTTACACCCGTTAATACAATTTCTTGAATTCCCTGATCCGAAATTTCTTGTGCTTTATTCAAAATATTTTGAACAGAATCCGAACGGGAAATTCCTCTGGCTAAGGGAATCGTGCAATACGTACATACATAATCGCAACCATCTTGAACCTTTAAAAATGCTCTGGTTCGGTCTCCAATTGAGTACGCGCTTTCGTAGAAATCGGCTTCCTCGATTTCACAAGAATGCACCTGCGCTTGATCTGCTTTATCTAAACTTGATAAAAACGAAACAATATTAAATTTCTCTTTGGCACCTAAAACCAAATCAACACCAGGTAATTCGGCGATTTCTTCTGGTTTCAATTGTGCATAACAACCTACCACGACAACAAAACCTTCTGGATTTGCTTTCAATGCCTTCTTGACAATTCGTTTACATTCGTTATCAGCGTTTTGTGTAACCGAACAAGTGTTGATAACATAAACATCTGCCTTCTGATCAAATTCCACCGTCTGATACCCGCCCTGAACTAGATTTCGAGCGATGGTAGAGGTTTCCGAGAAATTTAATTTACATCCTAAAGTGTAAAATGCTGCGCTTTTTTGCATTCGGCAAAGATACGAAGATTTAGATTTTAATTAAAATGCTAAAAATTAATTTTATGCCAATATAAAAGCTCAAGAAAGTAAAGTTTCTTGAGCTTAAATTAGATTTATAAATCTGGGATAAACACCTAACAATCAGCCATTTTAACGCTCACTGCTAAACCTCCTTCAGATGTTTCTTTATACTTGGTATTCATGTCTTTAGCTGTTTCCCACATGGTTTCAATTACATTATCTAAGCTTACTTTAACATAGGCTTCGTCGTGATCTAGCGCTAATTCAGCTGCATTAATTGCCTTGATAGCTCCCATAGAATTTCGTTCAATACATGGAATTTGAACTAAACCGGCAATCGGATCACAAGTTAAACCTAAATGATGTTCCATCGCAATTTCAGCTGCGTTTAAGCATTGAGCTGGTGTTCCACCTCTTAATTCACAAAGAGCTGCCGCCGCCATCGCCGAAGAAACTCCAATTTCTGCTTGACAACCACCCATAGCTGCTGAAATCGTTGCATTTCTTTTAAAAATACTTCCAACAACGCCCGCTGTTAATAAGAAACGTTTGATTCTTGGGAAAGCCGCTTTATGGTTTTCTACCGTTAAATAGAATAGGAGTACAGAGGGAATCACCCCCGCAGAACCGTTGGTAGGAGCCGTGACCACTCTTCCTAAAGCTGCATTTACTTCATTAACAGCAATCGCATAGGTTGAAACCCATTTAAAAATTTGACGATAGGTCATTTTGGTATTTCGAATGCTGGCAACCCATTCTTGAGGCGTTTCATATTTTGCTTCCTCAGTCACCAATTTCGAATACATATCAAAAGCACGTCTTCTAACATTTAAACCACCTGGTAAAAATCCTTCAGAATGACAACCTATATATATAGACTCCAACATTACCTTCCAAATTTCTTTTAAATCGCTATCGATTTGCTCTGCAGAACGGACGGTTAGCTCATTTTGCATAACTAATTCTGGAATAGAAAGTCCTTGGTCTTTACAATGTTGCAGTAATTGAGCTGCATTATCTGTTGGAAATGGAAAATCTTTATTATCTGATAAATCTACTGTTTCCGAAGTTTCTTCTTTGGTAATAAATCCACCTCCAATAGAATAAAATGTTGATTCATAAACACCTGAATCATGTTTAGCAAAAAATTTCATTCCATTGGCATGATATGGTAAAAATTCTCTATCAAAATGAATATCAGACCATTCAAATGGAATTTCTATTTCTTGGTTTAAGAAAACAGACTTATTATTTTTGATTTGTTCAATACTATTTTCAATCTCTTCAATAGGGATGGTTACGGGATCATATCCAGATAAACCAAGCATAACCGCTTTGTCGGTAGCATGTCCAATTCCAGTTAAAGCAAGAGAACCATATAAATGAATTTCTAATCCAACAACTTTATCGAATAAATTTAAATCTTTAAGTTCTTGAATAAATTCTTGTGCAGCGCGCCAAGGTCCTAAAGTGTGCGAACTTGAAGGACCAACGCCAATTTTAAGCATATCGAAAATGCTGATATGTTTCATACATCATAAATCTAGTGTGTAGCAAATATATCTAAAGAAAATAGATTTATAATAATATGTTTCAAAACTTGAATTATATGGTTAAAGTCTTAATTCCAAAAGGAATAAGTTAAAACTGATTAATATAAATTACCCTATAATTTATATTATGTTAAATTATAAGTTCAGAAACAGTTAATCAAGAATTGTTATTATTACCTTCCCTTTAAGTATGCTAACAACTCACAGCCTATGATGTGGTTTTCTTGCCATTGACAACATCCCATTCTCCCAGTTTGAAATTTGCTGAGTTTCCAATTTCTGGGTAAATACTCGATTTAGATTCAAATACGCGATTCTCAGCATGATATTCGTCATATCCAAAGAAATCTGACAAATCACCGATTTCCACAATTTCTGCATTGAAATAGATTTCGTTGTCATTTTCTAAAATCTCACGAAATAATATTCCAATGTCTACTTTTGAAATATGTTTAGCATTTTCAATCTGAACATCTCTATAAATAATATCCAATGCTTTGTTATCATTTATCGGTGTGTTATAATAATACTTTGAATTAACTATTAAATATTGTTGTTTAATAATTCCTTCAAAAGCTTTGAGTATCGCATAACTAGTAAACTTACGAGTTTGATTTCTTTTGTAGTCATTCGGGAAATGACCGCATTCGATAAGTATAGTTGGATATCCTAACTTCTGGAAGTTATCTCCAGTAGCTTTTGGATAAAAGTCATCACTAAATCTAGCTATTTGATTGGGGATGAAATCTTGTAACCCTTCAATAATACAAGAGATTAGTTGAATTGCCTTTCTTTGACTAGTTGATATAGCGCCACTGCTATTCGTTACAGGAGCTAAAAACGATAAACTCGCCGGATGTTTCTTGTTTTTTGGATGAAAAATAGTTCTTTGATCATGCAGGTTGAATAAAAAATCATAATCCCATTTACCAACAAGTTCTTTCAGGCTACGCATTTCGGGGGATTGAACCTCTACGAAATCTCTATTTATATCAATATTAGTTGCATTTCTTCTCGTGTACTTTTCAGCTCCATCTGGGTTAAGTTGTGGAATAAAGTGGATTTCTAGTTGTTGGTCAATAATGTTATATAAGTTTTCATCTTCATGCAATAACTTCCAGATATCAAACATGGCTCGTGTAGATGTAGATTCATTACCATGCATTTGAGACCAAAGTAGAATTTTGGTTTTACCTTTCCCAATATTCAATTTATAGATAGGACGATCTTCAAACGAATTTCCAATAACTTCAAAAGAATAAGAATTTTTAAAAATTAATTCCTCTACTCTCGTTGCAGGCAGATATCTATTTGGTAAATCTTCCTTCCAATTTTCGTAATCGGACAAAACTGTTTCAATCATAAAATAAAGATAAATCTTTATCATCTATTTACAAATTTGATTACAATTGTAAATTAAATAAAATAGACTCATTTGTAAATACACACCTAGAATGACAATAAGTCATATATGTAGTTAGATAAATGCTTAAAATTTAATTGTTGTAACTAAATAGTTATAAATGAGATAAATAAAAAGGTTTATATAAAGTTAAATCCCAATATTACTTTAAGTGAATAAAATTATAAAAACAAAATTCTTTTAAAAATAAACTTTATATTTGTAACATGGATTACAGGAATATAATCGAAGAAATTTTAGAAGTTTACAATATTAATGCTTCTGAATTTGCGGATAGAATCGAAGTTCAGCGATCAAGTATTTCGCATATTCTTTCTGGAAGGAATAAGCCCAGTTTAGATTTTTTAATTAAGGTAAAAGATGAATATCCAGAACTCAGATGGGATTATTTACTGCTTGGCAAGAAACCGATGACTGAAACTGAGGAAATTATGATTAGAAAGGTAGAACCCTTGTTTGAATTAGAGCAAGAAAAAGATGCTAACCCTCCACTCCACTCTAATAATCCTGAAATTAAACCTAAGACGGAAGAATTTAAATCAATAGAACGGATAGAAACTAAAAAAACCAGATCAATTACTAAAATTGTCTGGTTCTATGATGATAATAGTTTTGAAGTATTTACAAACTAATTATTTATAGATCTTTTTTAAAGCTCATTCTTCTTTTATGATTTACCGGATTGTAATCCTTCCACAAAGTCTGAATACTTTTATTTTCTGCTAATTCTGGATTGGTTTCTAGATATTTAATACCATGTTTATTGAAGGTCTGAAACATCTCCTTGAAAACAATGGCTGTAACTCCTTTTCCTTGATATGCTGGATCTATTCCAATAAGATAAAACGCAGCTGTATCATTCTTTTTAGAAGCTCGTAGTAAATGCCACCATCCAAATGGGAATAATTTACCTTTAGCTTTCTGTAAGGCTTTTGAATAGGATGGCATCGTGATGGCAAAAGCTATCATATTACCCTCTGAATCCTCTATACAGCTAACATAGTCTGGGTTTATAAAGTTGATATACTTCTCTTTATAATGCTCAATTTGCTGCTTAGGAATTGGTACATAGCTACTTAGGTGGCCATAAGTCTTGTCCAATAATGCAAACATTGGTTCAACTACTTCTCTTAAGTCATCTTTAGTCTCGAACTTTTTAAGTTTTAAGCCATATCTTTTCATGATCAGTCCAGAGAATTTAATCACTTTTTTGGGTAAAGTCTCAGGAAGTGTAAGTGCGTATTCAACCCATTCACTCGCCATTTCAAAACCTAGTTCACGTAAATGCTTCTCGTAATATTCATAGTTATAAAGCGTAACCATCGTGGGAATTTTGTCGAAGCCTTTGGTTAACAAACCTGCCTTATCTAAATTGGAAAAACCTACAGGACCTTCTACGTTTTCAAGCTTGTTTTCTTTTCCAAGTTCATAGACTTTTTCTAATAAAGCCTTTGTGACTTCAATATCATCAATCATATCAAACCATCCAAAACGAACCTTTGATTTGTTCTGTTCCCTAACTTCTTTCCAATTGATGATAGCGGCTATTCTACCGGCTATCTCACCATCCTTATAGGCTAAGTAATATTTAGCGATAGCATGATTAAATACTGGATTCAAGCTTTGGTCCAAGGCTTGTTTTTCCTCTTGGATTAATGCTGGGACATAGTAGGGATTGTCCTTGTAAAGATTCATTGGAAATTTGATAAATTCCAACAAATCCTTCTTATTCTTAACTTCTTTTACCTTTATAGACATGAAAAAATATTATGCAAATATAGCTTTATATACATTTATTTAATAATCAAATTAAGAATAATACCTAATATTTGTCATAAGTAGTTGATAATAAGCGTATAATATAATTTGTTTACAATTGTAAATAAATAAACTATATCTCTTCTATTGATTTTTCCTCTATCGGCATTATATTTGCTAAACTTGAAGCTAAATTAAATCAAATGATGGGATATTATATTGTTATTGGAATATTCACTTTGATTAGTATGTACGTGAGTTATATGCTAAAATCTAAGTTTACTAAATATTCTAAAACGCGGTTGGCTAATAACATGAGCGGAAAAGAGATTGCTGAACAGATGTTAGCAGATAGCGGTATTTATGATGTTAAAGTTATTTCTACGCCTGGTAGTCTCACCGATCACTATAATCCAGCCAATAAAACTGTTAATTTATCAGAGACTGTATATTTTGAACGAAATGCTGCCGCTGCTGCTGTAGCTGCGCATGAGTGTGGTCATGCGGTGCAACATGCTGTAGGTTATTCTTGGTTAAATCTAAGATCTAAACTAGTACCGATGGTAAATATCAGTTCAAAGATGTCTATGTGGCTTATTATGGGTGGACTTGTTTTGATGGCTACTTCGGGAAATCAATTGGTGTTGGCTTTGGGGGTTGCGGCATTTGCGGTTACTACTCTTTTTGCTTTTATTACCTTGCCAGTTGAGTATGATGCTAGTAATAGAGCATTGAAATGGCTAAAAGAAAGAAATATGGTACAATCAGGCGAGTTAGCTATGTCTAAAGATGCTTTGAAGTGGGCAGCTAGAACTTATGTTGTGGCAGCTATTGGATCCTTAGCACAATTGGTATACTTTGCTAGTATGTTGATGGGTAGCAGAGATTAAATAAGGTTAAGTAAAGTAAATTTCAAATACAAAGAGCAAGAAATTAAATGGAATTTCTTGCTCTTTTTTTTATACCTATCTCCGAAATTTAGGGAGCTGATACTTATTTCAAAACACTCTTTAAGAATTGGCCCGTATAGCTATCTTCTATTTTACTGATCTCATTGGGCGTTCCTTGGGCTACTAGTTCGCCTCCTAAGCTTCCGCCTTCTGGACCGATATCGATGATGTAATCCGCTACTTTTATAACATCTAAATTATGTTCAATAATAACCACTGTGTTGCCTAAATTAACCAATTTATTAATTACTTCCATCAACACACGAATATCTTCAAAATGTAAACCGGTGGTAGGTTCATCTAAAATATAGAATGTATTACCCGTTTGCTTCTTACTTAGTTCCGTGGCTAATTTTACACGTTGAGCTTCACCTCCACTCAAAGTTGTAGATTGCTGACCCAGAGTTATGTAACCTAATCCTACTTCGAGTAATATTTTAAGTCGTCTATGAATGTTGGGTATAGGCTCAAAAAACTCAACACCTTCTTCTACGGTCATCTCTAGAACATCTGAAATCGATTTACCTTTGTAACGTACCTCTAAAGTTTCTCTATTAAATCTCTTGCCATGACAAGTTTCACAATGAACATATATGTCTGGTAAAAAATTCATTTCGATGACACGAAGACCTGCCCCTTGACAAGTTTCACATCTACCTCCTTTTACGTTAAAAGAAAATCTTCCTGGTTTGTATCCTCTGATCTTAGATTCTGGTAAATTCGCAAACAAATTTCTAATATCTGAAAATACGCCCGTATAAGTTGCTGGATTACTTCTTGGCGTTCTACCAATTGGAGATTGATCGATATCGATTACTTTATCAATTTCATCTATACCTTTAATGCTTTTGTATTCCAATGGTTTTTGTATGGCTTTAAAGAAATGCTGATTTAGGATTCTGTATAAAGTCTCATTGATTAAAGTAGATTTTCCAGAGCCCGAAACTCCAGTAACAACAGTTAAAGTTCCAAGGGGAATTTTAATATCTACATTTTTAAGGTTATTTCCCTTTGCTCCTTTTAATTCTAAGAATTTACCATTTCCTTCGTTTCGCTCTGTAGGAACCTCAATGGTTTTTACTTGATTAATATAATCTGCAGTTAAGGTATTGGCATTTTTTAAATCAGAAGGTTTTCCTTGCCAAACAATCTCGCCTCCATGCTTTCCTGCAAATGGACCCATGTCGATTACTTGATCAGCTTCTAGAATCATTTCTTCATCATGCTCTACTACAATCACCGAGTTTCCAATGTCTCTTAAATCTTTTAAGGATTTAATTAGCTTAACATTGTCACGAGGATGAAGACCAATTGATGGTTCATCTAAAATATATAATACGTTGACTAATTGCGTACCAATTTGCGTGGCTAAACGGATACGTTGAGATTCTCCACCGGACAAAGTTTTAGAACCGCGATTTAAAGTTAAATAATCCAAACCAACATCTAGCAAAAATTGACATCTGGTCGAAATTTCCTTTAAAATCTCAGAACCAATTACTTTCTGCTTTTTAGTAAGCTTTGCTGGAAGTTCATCTAACCAAATTTTTAAGGTTCTAAAATCTAATGCAGAAACATCAGCAATGTTTTTATCATCAATTTTGAAGTATAAAGAATCGGTTCTTAATCGTTGACCCTGACAAGTAGGGCAATCTTTTTGAATCGCATATCTCCTACTTAACGAAAGAGATGAAGGATTATCTTTATCATTAATTACTCGATCTAGATAAGGAATAATTCCCTCGAAATCAATTTTGTAGGTCTTTGTAATATCAGCATACTTTAGCTTCAATTCAATTTTCTCAACACTTCCCTCTAGAATATCTTTTCTGGTTTTAGCCGATAAATCCTTCCAAGGAATTTTATCGGTTTCTTCATTCGCTGCCAAGATGGATTCAATTTGATTATTGATCCAGGCTTTTTTCTTAATATCTTTTAAGGGTGCAATCGCACCTTTTGCTATCGTTAAACTATCATCTGGAATTATAGAAGTCTCATCAATAATTTTAACTTTTCCAATGCCATTACATGTTGGACATGCACCTTTAGGTGAATTAAATGAAAAAGTGTTAGGCTCTGGGACAGGATATGAAATTCCCGAAGTTGGACACATCATGTCTCTACTAAAATAGCGAGCTTCATTGGTATCCATATCTAAAACCATCATTACGTTATCACCATGATACATTGCGGTTTCAAGTGAAAGTTGTAATCTATCATCACTTACGGTATCTGTAAGTTTAAGTTTGTCGATGACAATTTCTATATCATGTGTCTTGTAGCGGTCTAATTGCATTCTAGGTTCAATATCTAGAATTTTACCATCGGCACGAACTTCTAAAAAGCCTTTTTTAGTAATTTGCTCGAATAATTCTCTGTAATGTCCTTTTCTAGCTCTTACTACAGGAGAAAGAATTATAATTTTCTTTCCTCCAAATTCTTTTCTAAGTAAATCCTTGATTTCATCGTCGGTATAACTCACCATTTTCTCACCGGTCACATAAGAATAAGGTATAGAAGCACGTGCGTACAATAATCTTAAGAAATCGTAGATCTCTGTAATGGTCCCCACAGTTGATCGTGGACTTTTAGAAGTTGTTTTTTGCTCAATGGCAACAACTGGAGAAAGTCCATCAATTTTGTCAACATCGGGTCTTTCCATACCGCCTAGAAGTTGGCGGGCGTATGCTGAAAATGTTTCTATATATCGTCTTTGTCCTTCGGCGTAGATGGTATCAAAGGCTAATGAAGATTTTCCACTACCACTTAAACCAGTTATAACAACAAGTTTATCCCTAGGGATTTCTACGTTGATATTCTTAAGATTATGTTCTCTTGCGCCGTAAATCTGAATCGTGTCGTTCTTCATGAAGAAAATTGAACGCCAAATTTACGAAATATATATGTCTCTAGAAGTTAATGTAGTTTAAAGAAACATATCTATTTGCAAACAACTAAGATAAAGCTCAATGTGAATAGTTTTCTGATTTTAATTTGTAAGGATAACTTATTTCTTAAAATATCAATTTTGTACTTTAAAAAAATAACTCCCGATAATCATTTTATCGGGAGTTTTATTCATTGATATTAAAACACTTAATGAGATTGAATTCCTATTGATTGGCTTTAATGAACCACTCTAAGTTTTCCCACATATTTTTAGCGTGTTTATTATAGAATTCTTCCTTGTCTGTAGAACCATCATCGTTGAAAGCAGTTCCGACATGTCCAACATGGAATCTAGCTTTGGCCACGTGTGCTCCTATTTTATATAGTAAGAATTGTAAATCTTTTGTTACCTGCGCACCCGCCATATCTCCTGAAGATCCTAACGCAAGTCCGACTGGTTTTTTCTGCCATTCTTCATATAATAAATCAATTACATTTTTAAGAGATGCTGGGAAACTTCCATTATACTCAGGAGAAACGATAATAACCGCATCTGCCTCATCGATTTCTTTAGAAAATTGAATGGCACCTTCGTGTTTTTCTTTCATAAAGCTAAGACGCTCATGAAATAATGGATAATCTCTTTCTTTTAGATCAATAATACTGGTTTCTGTATCGGTATTTTTATCCATCCAATTTTTAAGAAATAAGGCGATGCCATGCGTTTCTCTTCCATTTCGGATGCTTGAAGATATGATTTGTACTTTCATTTAATTATTTTTAAAGTGTTGAGCTTATAATTTATACACAAATTTAAAGGCTTTGAGTTTAGCAAATATAATTTCCTTTGTCAAAATTTTTACATTTTCTAAAATATATAATTTTAGATGCTACGGTCGCTAAGCTAGGCGCTATCGTGGCAGGGAATGACGTGGAAATCCTTTCTCAAGCCAACAAGCAACAAGTAACGAAGACAAAAAGCGACCAGAGGAAGCTCCTTTGACAAGATTAGTTGTCTTGTTGGCATAGAAAGATTGGAACAAAATGCCCGGTTTTGATTTTGCTGTTTTTATACATTTAATTTTATCCGCAGTTGGAGTTTTACAACCTGAAATTCACTTAAAATTGATAGACAAAATCAAATGCCACCCAAAATATTCCTATTATTTTGAAGGTAAGATTTGCGTTACAACTTCACCAAATCCAACACGTTTTCCGTCTTTTTCGCTCCATCCTCTCATCGTTACGGTATCGAAATCCTCTATGAATGAGCGTTCTTGACCATCATTTAATGTAACTGGCTTTTGTCCACTCCATGAGATTTCTAACATAGATCCGTAGCTGTTTTCGTCTTTTCCAGAAATAGTACCGCTTGCGTACATATCCCCTACCTCAATGTTACAGCCATTAACGGTATGGTGTGCCAATTGCTGCGCCATATTCCAGTACATGTATTTGAAATTTGAGTTACAAACTACGGTTTCTTCGCTGCCTTGTGGCGTTAAACCTACTTGTAAATTAATATCGAAATTTTTGTCTCCTTCGTATTTCAAATATGGTAAAACTTCAGGTTCTTGCTTTGGTCCAGCTACACGGAAAGGATTTAAAGCTTCTAAAGTTACTATCCACGGAGAAACCGAAGAACCGAAGTTTTTAGCAAGGAATGGCCCTAATGGAACATATTCCCATTTTTGTAGATCACGAGCACTCCAGTCATTGAATAAAACCATTCCAAAGATATGATCTTCAGCGTTCTCTGTAGTAACTGAATCGCCTAATTCTGTGTAAGTATTCGTGATGAATGCCATTTCTAATTCGAAGTCTAATCTTTTACTAGGTCCAAAAACTGGCATATCTGAATCTGCCGGTTTGGTTTGTCCTTTTGGTCTACGAAGCGCTACTCCCGAGCTAACGATAGAAGAAGAACGCCCGTGGTATCCAACAGGTAAATGTTTCCAGTTTGGCAATAAGGCATTTTCTGGATCACGGAACATTTTACCTACGTTGGTAGCGTGTTCTATCGAGCTATAAAAATCTGTATAGTTTGGAATATGTACAGGAAGCATCATTTGAACATCCTTAAGATCAAAAAATGCGTTGGCTTGTACATCTGTATCTTTAGATAAGTCAGATCCTTCTAAAAATAATTTTTGAATATGCTCACGAACCGGAACAGTAACTGATTTTCCTAATTCAATGAATGGATTTAAAACCATTGCTTCGAAAACATTTTCTTCTAATCCAAGGTTATCTAAGTAACCAGCATCGTATAACATAGCTAAGTCAACTATTGTATCACCAATTCTGGTAACACATGTAGGGTATTCTTCTGCAATAAATGCTACACCGAATGGAATATTGTATATTGAAAAATCTGATTCCGAATCATAGGTAATGAATGATTTCATAAAATTTATGGTATTTTATTTGTTATTATTGGACGTGAAATTAATCAATTATTAGCACTATACAATGATTTTATTATTGAAACTTATATTAATCCCTTTGGTTTCGGCGGCCATTGGATGGATTACGAATAAAATCGCTGTTTGGCTTTTGTTTAACCCTAAGGAACCTGTTAAATTTTTGTTTTGGACTTTTCAAGGTGTATTCCCAAAGCGTCAGGATGCGATAGCAGCTAGAATTGGAGATTTGGTAGCGGATGAATTGCTTTCGGCGCATTCTATTAAAGAACAAGTTTTTACCGATGAAAATCAATCGAGTATTGTGAATTTTGTTTTAGACCGTGTCGATATGTATTTGGAGCATGAATTCAAAAAAGAACATTGGTTTTTGAATATGTTTATGGGCGATGGTACGAAGACTCAAATGAAATTTGAGCTAGAAAGAAAACTTTATGAATCTTTAGATGATATTAGTGAAAATTTTCATTCCTATTTAGAAGAAAAAGTGAATATTAGAAAACTTGTTTCTGACAGAATTAGTAGTCTTGATTCGGGGCAAGTAAATAATTTGATGAATCAGATTTTAAAGTCGGAATTAGGTTTTATCGAGCTTACAGGAGCTATATTAGGATTCATGATTGGATTGATTCAGGTATTAATGATAGAAATTATAGGATAAGTCGAAATCTTTTGATTTTCAATTGTTTTTGGCATAGTGTTTTCTATATATAAGCTAAGATTTTTTAAACTAAAAATAATTATTATGAAAAAAAGAAATGGATTATTAGCATTATTGGGTATTGGAGCTTTGGCATTTTGGAAGTACAAAAAAATGACACCAGAAGAGCAATCTAATGTAAAGGGACAAATTAACGATGCTAAAAGAAAATTTTCTGATGCTGGTCAAGATATCAAATCTAAAGTAGAAGATACATTTAACCAAGCAAAAAGTACAGTTGAGGAAAAAGTAGACGACTTTAAAAAAGACGTTTCTGCTAACTAAGATGAAATTCTTAATAGAACAAAAAACAGCCTGAAAAGGCTGTTTTTTTTGCACTATACTTTAAATTTAAAGTCTGAAGAATTAATTTTTAGAACCACCATGATTTAGAAAATACCATTGATTTCTTTTACCCTTCCTCCAGAGCTTTTCTCAATATTCATTTGAATACTACCTTTTGGCTTATAAAACAAATCTCCACTTGAGGATACAGACGCATTAAGCTCTTTCTCTACGCCTATTTTTACATCACCTGAAGATGAAATTTCAGCGTTTATTATATCTGCTGTGAATGCCTTGCCATCAATTTTACCGGAGCTAGAGGCCATGATATTGGCAGTTTTAGCATTACCTTTAATTCGAATATTACCAGAAGATGTTGCATTTAGATTAGCCTCTTTTGCTTTTATTCCTCCTTTAAAATCCCCTGAACTGCTTACTTCTATATTGATTTTTTCACAATTCATATTATACTCTACACTTCCAGATGAACTGGCATAAATAAACTGTTCTGGCGCATCGAAGTTAGCATCTACCTTTAGTTGTGCAGAACTAGAAGCTTTGAATTTAGAAATATCTGCTCCCCACACTTCTATCCGCGTTTTGTTTTTCTTTAATATCGTGTTAAATGGTTTATCAAAATTAATGTTTAAAACCCCATCATCTCCTACTCTAAGCTTTAGATAATCCATAAAGTTGCTAGAAGCATCAGCTCTGTGCTCAAATGATTTATGTAGAATAACCTCAATTCCTTCCCCAATGGAGATGGCATTAAATGCTTCTAAGTCATAAGTTTTGGTTTCGTAATTTTCGGATTCTAATTTTTGAGTTCCCGAACAAGCAGCTAAAAACAACAAGGATAGCGATAAAATTAAAAAGTAAGTCTTTTTCATAAAATTAAATTATTCTTCTAATTTAGTTTAAAAACTTTAATTATTTAGGATGATGTATAAATTAAATGTAATAAAAAAATCATATGAAGCTTCAGCTCCATATGACTTCTTTTGTTTTTGATTCAAATTATCAAAAAATAAAGGCTAAGTTCTCTTACCTACTTTTGATAAAATTAATTAATAATTCCACCCCATAACCTGTAGCACTTTTATCTTTTGAGTAATCATTTTTGCCAAAAGCAACGCCTGCAATGTCTAAATGAACCCAATTAGGATGTTCGTTGGTGAACTGTTCTAAGAATTTAGCTGCATAAATTACGTCTGATAAAGGTGCCAGACTAATGTGTTTAAGGTCTGCGACATCTGATTTTAGGTCTTCTAAATATTCATCCCATAGAGGTAAACGCCAAACTTTTTCTCCGATTTCATTACCCAATTTAGATAGCGTTTCGCTTATTTCATCACTTACCGTAAGCATTGCTGCCGCTTTGTAACCCAATGTTCTAACAGCGCTCCCCGTTAAGGTAGCAATGTCTAAGAGGACATCTGGATTATATTTATCATTCATATAAGCCAAGCCATCTGCCAAGGTCATTCTACCTTCGGCATCTGTGTTAATAACCTCTATGGTTTTTCCTGCATAAGAATTAATAACATCTCCTGGCAAATAAGAATTTTTATCCACCGCATTATCGGTTGCAGGTAAAATGGCGATAATGTTTTGATTTAATTGAAGCTTTACAGCCGTCAATAAAGTTCCTAAGACAGTAGTGGCTCCGCCCATGTCACTTTTCATATAGTGCATGTTGTCAGAAGGTTTAATCGAAATTCCTCCTGTATCGAAAGTGATGCATTTTCCTACAATTCCAATAGTTTTCTCGGCATTTTTGGGTCGATATTCTAAGATTATAAAAGCGGGTTCATATGCGCTCCCCTGATTAACTGACAAGAAAGAAGTAAGACCCTCCTTTTTGCATTCTTTCTTGTTTAAAACAGTGAGTTCTAATCCTAAATTCTCAGCAAATTCAGTTACGAATTCTGCTAAAATCTCAGAATTTTTTTGATTAGGTGGAAGGTTGAGTAAGTCCATTCCCATAAATTTACCTTCTACCAAATAACGAGCTTCCAAGCCTATGGCATCTAACTCAAATTCTGAATTATGTTGAAATAGAGACATAACAACCTTCTCATTCCAAAGCGCGAAGTTCTTATCATCTTTTCCTACATTAATTTTATAAGTCCCTTCGAACAAACCTATCATTAAATGTTTAATTTGCTGATCATTAAAGCTTTCGGGGAATATGATACTAATGTTTTCTTCTAATATATTCTCTTTATTTAAGTGAGAGAATTTTTTGGCTATGTTTTTAAGTTCACTTAAACCTTTTTCTTCCTCTAAGCCGACCAAGAAACACATGTTCGAGTTTTTTTCGATCAATTGAGTTTCATTCTTTTTTGCCTTAAAAAATGGAATCTTCAAATCATAAGTTTCGGCTACTTTATTTTTATCATCATTAGTAACGAAAACTATGCTCGTTTGATTGAAATCGTAAGATTTAATTTGTTGTATTGGATTCATTTTGTTCTTCTTTAATTATAAATGGGTCATCTAAGGTATCATAATATAACCATTCTATAGCTTTCGGGAATTCTTGGGACCAGTAAAATTCTGCATGTTCCCCCTCGGGGTTGACACTTATTCTAAACTCTAAATCCTTTTCTTTATCATCGTCATAATTGTCCATTAATTTCTTAAATGACCGCATTTTCTCAATCATTTGAGAGCCTTCCTTTTCACCACCGTATAAATATACCTTTATTTTAAAGGGATTATAAAACTTAAGCATTGGGAAATTAATTTTAGGAACAGCCCAAAGTGAAGGAGAAAAAATCATTAATTTACTATAAACTTCTGGATATAGAAAGCCTCCATAAATGCTGATTAATCCTCCAAGAGAGCTACCACCAATGCCGGTATTATCTCTGTCTTTTAAGGTCCTATATTTATTGTCTATAAAAGGCTTTAATGTATCGGTAATAAAACGAATATACTTTTTGCCATCACCCTGAAGCACCAAACTGTTGGTCTCAAACATATATTCTTTCATTCTATTTTCGCCCCCATGTTCCACCGCAATTATGATCACTTCTCCTCTACCATATTCGGCAAGAATAGATAGCTTTTTGTCGATTTCCCAGTTTCCATATTCCGAACCTTCCGCAAATAAGTTTTGAGCATCTTGCAGATATAGAACGGGATAGGATTTCTGAGTTTCGTAATAATTATAAGGCAACAAAGCCCAAACTCGTCGAGTTCTATCCAACTGTGGAATCTCAAAATGGTCGGATATGAGCTCAACGATAGGAAAGAATTTTTCTTTATACGGTGCCCAATTCTCCCTGAACAAAGCTATGTGATCATGCAAACTCCTTGTCTGATTAATATCGGCAGCACGGTTTTTAATAATATTACCAAACTTATCAATCTCAACATTTTCCCAACCACCTTTGGTATATTTATATTCCAATTGGCTAGGAAAAGTTTCATGAACTGGAATCTTTATTTCATAACTTGAATCCTCATTACGTGTCATCTTATATCTAGCATCTCTTGGATTCCAATTATTGAAATTTCCAGTAATATAGATCGGACGATGATCATCGACCTTACTCGTAAGTTTAAATTCTATATATTCTCCTAGATTGCTTGAATCCTCTTGGCTCATAGGTTTTGCTTTAGAGGATTTAGAATAATCCGTTGATCTCTGCCTCTACTTTTTCAATAATACTTCCTAGGTCCTCTGGATTATTCACAAAATCTAAATTATCTACATTGATAATCAATTTTTTACCTTCCTCATAAGAATTAATCCAAGTTTCGTATTTATCATTAAGTCGGTTAAGATAATCGATACTAATGCTACTTTCGTAATCTCTACCTCTCATGTGAATTTGTTTCACCAAAGTTGAAATATTTGCATCCAGATGAATTAATAAATCCGGCGCTTGAACAAAGGAATTCATTAAATTAAAAACGGTAAGATAATTATCATAGTCACGCGTCATTAGCAAGCCCATATCATGCAAGTTACTTGCGAAAATATGCGCATCTTCATGAATGGTTCTATCTTGTATAATGTTCTTTCCACTTTCTCTGATCTCTTTTACTTGACCAAATCGACTTCCTAAAAAATAAATCTGAAGTTGAAATGCCCATTGTTCCATGTTGTTATAAAAATCATCTAAATAAGGATTTCTATCCACATCCTCAAACTGAGGAGTCCAATTAAAATGTTTTGCTAAAAGCTTGGTTAAGGTAGTTTTTCCTGCTCCAATATTCCCTGAAATAGCTATATGCATAATTATAAAATGACAAGTTGAAAGCGTAAAAATACCAATTTGTTATGAGTATTAAGTGTAGAAAATACATTTTGTCCCTACCTATTCAGCTTTCGACTGAAAATTAATGTATTGTAGTCGAATTAAGTTTTAATGAAATAAAAAATTCCCATAGCTCAGAGAAGCATGGGAATTTTAATTTTATTAATAAGGCTATGAGATAGCTTTTACAATTTCTAAGAACCATTCTTTAACTTCTCCTTCTAAATGTGGAGCTAATTTTTCTTTACAAAATGCATGATAGTCATTCAACCAATCTTTTTGTTCTTGCGAAAGCATTTCAGGAACGATAGAATCTTTAAAGAAGGGACAAATCGTTAAAGTTTCGAAATTGTAGAAAGTTCCAAAATCAGTTTTTTCTACTACCTTTACTGCCACCAAATTTTCATGACGAATTCCATATTTGTTCTCAACATAGAACCCTGGCTCATTAGACAAGACCATTCCTGGAATGAGTGGCTGATCGTTCATGTCCTTTCGAATATTCTGTGGTCCTTCGTGTACGTTCATAAAACTACCTACACCATGCCCCGTTCCATGTCCAAAATCTTTTGAATCTAACCAAAGCGGCATTCGGGCAATCGCATCTAATTGCACTCCTCTAGTACCTTTTGGGAATTTAGCTAAGGATAAGTCGATCATTCCTTGTAACACAAGGGTACAGTTTTGTTTAAAGTCCTGGGTTACGTCACCTAATACCAAAACACGAGTAATATCGGTTGTACCTTCTTTATACTGACCACCGGAATCCAATAAAATACTTCCTTCTGGTTTGATCGTTTTAGAACCTTCTTTGGTAGCAGAATAATGCACTATTGCTCCGTTTCCTTGATATCCAATGATGCTACCAAAGCTTTCTCCAACAAAGTTTTCTCCTTTTGCTCTAAACTCGCGTAATTTTAACCCAACTTCGTATTCGCTTAAGTTTTGCTTGCAACCTTCGTGCTTCAACCAATACAAGAAATTCACCATAGCAACACCATCGCGAACCATTACTTTTCTGAAACCTTCTAACTCAGCCTCATTTTTAATGGCTTTCATTAAATTTCCAGGCGTCGCCTTCTCAACTACTGTATTATTCTTTTCAATCGCATCAAAAATCGATTGATTACTTGTGGCAGAAACCAATATGGTTTCATCTTTCATGGACTTCAAATCATCAAAAAACGTTTCATATGTTTTTACCGAAACTTTGGCATCCGACAAATGTTGGCGAACATTATCATCGATTTTATTTTCATCTACATATAAGGTAGCACTCACTTCACTTACCACAATATAACCTAAGAAAACAGGATTATAATCAACATCAGCACCACGCAAATTCAGGGTCCATGCCACATCATCCAAAGCCGTAATGATATGTTGCGATGCTTTATATTTCTTCATTTCCTCACGAATATCAGCTAATTTATCCTCTACAGATTTACCAGCCAATTTTAAGGGATGGATAAAAATAGGTGCAACTTCTCCCCCCTCGCTTCTATTCTTCCAAATATTCTTCAATAGAGCTTGATCTACCAACTGAATATCATTTTCTGCAAATTTTTCTTGCAAAGATTTCCAGTTATTATGGGCTGTTGCCAAAGCATTAACCCCCACTTTTCCACCTGCCGGAATCTGCTCAATAATCCAATCATTATAATTTGGCGTTCCTTCCTCGCCGTCTTTCATCAAATCAATTCCACTACCTTTCAATTCTGTTGGAGCTTGAACAAAATACCTAGAATCTGTCCATAAACCTGCCTTATCCTTCGTAAAAACCACAAATCCGGCAGAACCTGTGAATCCAGAAATCCATTCGCGCTCCAACCACTCCTCTGGCAAATATTCACTCATGTGTGGGTCGGCGGAATAAACAATAAATGCATCGATTCCTTCATTAGACATTTCGTTTCTTAATGCCCCAATTTTATCTTGTATCGTCATAAAACTATTTATTTACTTTTTTCGCTTTCTCGACAGAGAAAATTATAAGCTATAAAGCTACAAAGACCTATCCAAAATAAGAGAATTATCCACTAAAATTTGAAAGTTATGACGCTAAACAGGTTAAAAATTTGGATATCTTTTTTTGGAGCCATTTCCTGCTTTCCTTTTCAATCTTTCTCTGCCAACAAGACAAAAATATCTAGCCAAAGGAGCTTCCTTAGGTCGCTCTTTGTCGTTGTATTTTGTAACTTGTTGGCAAAGAAAGGATTTCCAATACAATCTGGGCTAGAGCTCTCTCCTTAGCCTTAGGCGAAACTTGGCAAGAAATTAGCTGCCTATGAACTTAAATTTATAACAACATGAAATATTTGACTTTTAAAAATGGAGATAAAATTCCAATGCTTGGTTTAGGAACCTACAAAACCGATGAGGGAAGAGTTTACGAGGGAATTCGTTCGGCCATTAAAATTGGATATCGTCATTTTGATTGTGCACATAATTACGGCAATGAGGCAGAAATCGGACAAGCCTTAGCGGACGCCATGGCAGAAGGCGAAGTTACCCGCGAAGAATTATGGATCACCTCCAAACTTTGGAATGATTCACACCAAGAACATGAGGTAGAACCTGCCATAAAACACACACTAAAAAACTTACAACTAGATTATTTAGACTTATATCTTATCCACTGGCCAATGGCTGTTAAACATGGTCATGAATTCCCTGATAAAGCAGAAAATTTTTACAAGCCAGGAGAAATTAGCCTAAGTGAAACGTGGGCAGGAATGCTAAAAGTAAAAGAAAATGGTTTAGCAAAACATGTGGGTGTTTCTAACTTCAATGTGGCGCAAATTAACCAAATTATTGCCGATACAGGAGAAGTTCCAGAAATGAACCAGTTTGAGGTTCATCCTTATCTACAGCAAAATGAACAAAAGGAGCATGCCGATAGCACAGGCTACTTCATTACAGCCTATAAACCTATCGGATCTGGTGATCTAGTCAATGAAAAGATGGAAAAAAGAGGAATTCCTAGTATGATGCAAAATGAAACTTTAGTGAAAATTGCAGAGGAATTAAATGCTCCAGTTTCGCATGTTTTATTAGCATGGTTAAGACCACGTGGAATTGTAGCAGTTCCTAAATCCTCTAATGCAACAAGACAAGAAGAAAACTTCAAATCTATGAGTTTAGAATTGACAGAAGATCATATGGACGCTATTTCTACTTTAGAAAAAGGTTTCAGATATGTGGATGCTACTTTCTTTTGTGGTGGAGAATCACCTTACACCCTAGATGATATTTGGGGGAAATGAAGCCGCACTATGCATATAATTTATAGTGAAAATAAGTTTTAAAAAATTTATAGCCCTGTATTCTTTCCAGGGTTTTTTTTATTGAATTTAGCAAAAAGCTATTTCTTAAGTACCCAACTGTATTCCATGGAATATACTGATAAAAAGTGGTAGGATGTGACTTAAATCAGCGCCTCAATTGAAAGTATTTTGGTGGGATAGGTTTATCTTTATATCATAATCCTTAGAAATAATTAGATATGGCATTTCCAACAGATTTAGAGATAGCAAACGCTGTGAAACCAAAGAAAATCACCAAGATTGCCAAAAAATTGGGCATCGATAAAAATGATTTAGAATTATATGGAAAAGGAAAGGCTAAAATTCCTTTAAGTTATATCAATCCAGAGAAGATCAAGAAAAATAAATTGGTTTTGGTGACGGCCATAACGCCCACACCTGCTGGTGAAGGTAAAACCACCGTGAGCATTGGGCTGGTTGATGGTTTAAACAAAATCGGAAAACAAGCTACAGCGGTAATTCGAGAACCTTCTTTAGGACCTGTTTTTGGAATTAAAGGTGGAGCTGCAGGTGGTGGTTATTCCCAAGTTATCCCGATGGAAGATATTAATCTACATTTTACAGGAGACTTTAATGCCGTTGAAAAAGCGAATAATTTATTATCGGCAGCGATTGATAACAATATTCAAAGTAGAACTAAATCACTTGGTATAAACCCAAACACGGTTACATGGAAGCGAGTGATGGATATGAATGATAGATCGCTACGCGAAGTTATTGTAGGCGTGGGATTTAAAAACGGAGTGGTTCGTCAAGATGGATTTAATATTACACCTGCCTCTGAAATCATGGCTATTTTATGTCTATCAGAAAACTTTTCTGATTTAAAAGAGAGGTTAGGGAGAATTTATGTCGCAGATAAATTCGATGGAACGCCTGTATATGCAAAAGACTTAAAAGTTGTGGGTGCGATGGCTATTTTATTAAAAGAAGCTATTAAGCCAAATTTAGTTCAAACCTTAGAAGGAAACCCAGCCATAATTCATGGTGGACCTTTTGCGAGTATTGCACAAGGAACCAATACGATAATTGCTAGCAAAATGGGCTTATCTCTTTCGGAGTATGTAGTGACAGAGGCCGGATTTGGAGCAGATTTAGGAGCAGAAAAATTCTTAAACATAAAATGTGTTGCTGGCGGATTATCTCCGGATGTTGCTGTTGTGGTGGCAACCGTTAGAGCTTTAAGACATCATGGTGGTGCACATAAAAATGACTTACAAAAACCAGATATAGAGAAATTAAAAGCAGGTTTCCCAAATTTAGAAAAACATATAGAAAACGTCCTGAAGTTTAATATTACTCCTGTAGTTGCTATCAATTATTTCCCAAATGACAGTGATGAAGAAATAGAGTTTATCATCTCTAAATGCGCAAAGAAAGGTATTAAAGCTGTTGTATCTAAAGCTTTTGCCGAGGGTGGAAAGGGTGCAGAAGAATTAGCTCAAGCTGTGGCTGAAATCGCCGATGCTAATGAAACGAATTTCATTCCGTTATATAATCACGCTGCAGGAATTCAAGAGAAAATAGAAATTATTGCCAAAGAAATCTATGGAGCTGAGAAAGTTAACTTTTTAGCCAAAGCCAAGCGAGTAATGAAAGATCTAGAAAAGAAAGGCTTTGATAAATTACCGGTTTGTATGGTAAAAACGCCAAAATCATTGAGTGATGATGACAATAAACTAGGCCGCCCAAGCGGATTTTCGGTAATTGTTCGCGATTTCGAGATTGCTTCGGGTGCTGGATTCATTATCCCTATGTTAGGTGATGCGATGAGAATGCCCGGCCTACCTTCTACTCCAGCCGCTGAAGGAATGGATATAGATGATGATGGTGTGATTACAGGTTTAAGTTGATATGGAAACTAAATTCATAACATCATAAATCAAATCTCATTTGACTTCCTAGAAATAGACAACCAAAAAGTCGGCAAATGGCCGACTTTTTCATTTTTAATTAACTTCTATTCTCTATTTCTTAAGTAATAATAAATCTACTCTTCTATTCTGTGCTCTACAGACTTCTGTATTATTTTCAGGGCATATAGGATGTTTTGAACCAAATCCTTCTGCATGTACTCGCTCTTCATCAACGCCAAATTTTATTAATTCCTTAATCACTGACTCTGCCCTAGCTTGAGATAATTCTAAGTTATGTTGTTCAGAACCAGTGTCATCTGTATATCCTCCAAACTTAATTTGAGAATAATAAAAAGTATTCATTAATACAGAAATATTTTTTAATTGCTCGATGGATTCTTCGGTTAATTCTGCACTCCCTTTCTTGAAGTTTGTTCGATCTAAAGTCAACCATTTATCAAAGTTACTAGGCGTTTCTGGATCAAAATTATCATCTAAGAATCTTTTAAATAATTTATTTTCTGTTGAATTTTCTCCGAAACTTAACTTATCACCTGTCGGTAATTCAATGGTAGTTTCCTTGCCTGTATCATAAATGTAATTCCCGTCTTCATCTAATTGTGTCTCTACCGCTATATTCGTTTGACTGGAATCATCCGATAAATGATGTCCACCTAGAATAGGCGCTATCACTAATCCGACCAAGCAAGTTAATTTAATTAAAATATTCATAGAAGGTCCAGAGGTATCTTTAAATGGATCTCCAACTGTGTCTCCCGTCACTGCAGCTTTGTGTGCATCTGAGCCTTTATAAGTCATAACACCGTCTATTTCTACACCTGCTTCAAAAGATTTTTTAGCATTGTCCCATGCGCCACCTGCATTATTTTGGAAAATTGCCCACATTACACCCGATACACAGACTCCGGCCATATAACCTCCAAGTGGTTCTGCCCCGAAAATTAACCCAATAAATACGGGAAATATGATCGTAATTAAACCAGGTAAAATCATTTCTTTTAATGCGGCTTGTGTTGAAATTTCAACGCATTTAGCATAATCTGGTTTTCCCGTTCCTTCCATGATACCAGGAATTTCTTTGAACTGTCTTCTTACCTCATGGACCATTTGCATGGCTGCCTTACCAACGGATTGCATGGCCAAGGCAGAAAAGATTACAGGAATCATTCCACCCACGAAAAGCATCGCCAATACATCAGCCTTGAATATATTAATCCCGTCAATACCAGTAAAGGTTACATAAGCTGCAAATAAGGCAAGTGCTGTTAAGGCTGCAGATGCAATAGCAAATCCTTTTCCTACGGCTGCTGTTGTATTTCCTACCGAATCTAAAATATCTGTTCGTTCTCTAACTTGATCTTCTAAATTGCTCATTTCTGCTATTCCACCTGCATTATCTGCAATAGGTCCAAATGCATCGATGGCTAACTGCATAGCTGTTGTAGCCATCATTGCCGAAGCAGCCAAAGCAACTCCATAGAATCCGGCTAGTTCATAAGATCCATAGATGGCAGCAGCAAATAATAATACCGATGCAAAAGTCGATTTCATTCCCACGGCTAAACCTGCAATAATGTTGGTTGCTGCACCAGTCGAACTATTTCTAACAATATCCATTACAGGTTTTTTGCCCAAACTAGTATAATAAGCAGTTACCCAAGAAATTAATGCTCCTACAGCCAAACCAATAGTTGCCGCATAGAATACATGTATGGATGGAATTGCTTTCGTTTCTTCCCCAAAGAAATTCATATCAATTACGTCTGGTAACATCCATTTGATTAAGAAAAAGCTCGTTACCCAAGTAATTGCAATAGCTGTCCAGTTCCCAATGTCAAGAGCTTTTTGTACTTGAGCTTCTTTCGCATCGTTGTTTTTAATTCCAACTAAGAATGTACCAATAATAGAAGCAATAATTCCTACACCTGCCATTACAAGAGGTAATAAAATAGGACCTAGCCCATTAAAATCATCAGTGAATTGAGTATTCAAAGACATATCTCGAATGATGTAATTACCTAACACCATAGAAGCTAAGACTGTCGCTACATAGGAACCAAATAAATCTGCCCCCATTCCTGCCACGTCTCCAACATTATCCCCTACATTATCTGCAATAGTGGCTGGATTTCTCGGATCATCTTCTGGAATACCTGCTTCAACTTTTCCTACTAAATCTGCCCCAACGTCAGCCGCTTTGGTATAAATACCACCTCCTACTCTTGCAAATAAAGCAATGGATTCAGCACCTAAAGAAAATCCAGCAAGGGCTTCCAGCGCCATGGTCATTTCATCGTAAAAATTACCATCAGGTGTGATAAACATTTTAAGGAAAAGAAGAAAAAATAAGCTTAAGCCTAATACGGCTAAACCTGCTACACCTAATCCCATAACAGTTCCACCTCCAAATGATACTTGTAGTGCTTTGGGTAAACTCGTTTTAGCAGCCTCGGCAGTTCTTGTATTGGCATCGGTGGCAATGCGCATTCCAATATTTCCAGCTAATGCCGAAAAAATGGCACCGACAATAAAGGCTACAACAATAATCCAATGTGTTGAAGGAACTATCCAAGAAATCACAAACAAGGCTATGGATGCTAATAAAGCGAAAATGACAAGTAGTCGATATTCGGCAGTTAGAAAGGCTAATGCTCCCTCTTTGATACTCTTAGATATAGTTTGCATTTTATCACTACCAGGATTTTGTTTCTTAACCCATGACATTTTAGTGGCCATGAAAACCAATCCAATGATCGCTAGAATCGCTGGTATATACAGTATAAATTCACTCATGATTTTGTTTTGTTTTTTTAATGAATTACCAAATATATTGATTTAACATTTCTTTCACTACATAAATTTAGATACTTACTTAGTGAATTTTCAACAAAAAGTTGATAAACTTATTAAACTAAGATTAATGTAATATTAAATCAATGGCATAATGAAATTGAAAGATTTAAAATTTTAAAAAGTCTGTTCCGGGTTTATTTAAATTGATTTGAGTGGAATAACCAAAATAAATTGTTTATTTTTGAAATTGAATTCAAAACCTTTTATTTAAGATAGAATCCTTTGTTGGTCGATTGAGTTCAAGAATAATTAATATAAAAAGACTATGAGCAATATACAAGTTAAGACGATGGCCCAATTTATGGCAGAAGGCAAAAAACCTGAAGTTCTTTTTTGGGTTGGTTGTGCCGGAAGCTTTGATGATAGAGCAAAAAAGATTACACGTGCTTTTGTAAAGATTTTAAACAAAGTTGGTGTTGAGTTTGCCGTTTTGGGTACAGAAGAAAGCTGCACGGGTGATCCTGCGAAACGTGCTGGTAATGAGTTTGCTTTTCAAATGTCGGCCATGATGAATATAGAAGTTTTAAATGGTTATCAGATTGAAGATATTGTTACCACTTGTCCACATTGCTTTAATACGTTAAAAAATGAATATCCTGGTTTGGGAGGTTTTTATAATGTTCAACACCACTCTCAGTATTTACAAAAATTAATCGATGCAGGTAGGTTAACTATAGAAGGTAAAACTTTTAAAGGAAGAAAAATTACGTTCCACGATCCATGTTATTTAGGACGAGGTAATGATGTTTATGAGGCACCTAGAGATTTAATTCAAAAACTTGACGCTGAATTGGTGGAAATGAAGCGTTGTAAATCTAAAGGCTTATGTTGTGGTGCTGGTGGTGCTCAGATGTTTAAGGAACCTGAAGCAGGAAATAAAGATATTAATATCGAGCGTACGGAAGAAGCTGTTGAAACCAAAGCTGAAGTTATTGCAACAGGATGCCCATTCTGTATGACGATGATGACCGATGGTGTTAAAGGAGTTAACCGCGATGGTGACGTTATGGTAAGAGACTTTGCTGAATTAATAGCTGAGGCAGAAGACTTGTAAAGAATACCTTTTAAAATTAAATAATTAGATAGCATCGACATTGAGTTGATGCTATTTTTTTTTGAAATAGTCTAAGTTTTAAAAGTATCCTAAATTAAATAATAAAAACCTATGAACGAGAATATGCGAGCATGAACAATCCATGACACTTTGAGCTTTAGCTAAAAACATCTTAACAAACGCAAAAAGAAGACATTTGAACACAGCTATTTTTGACTGATATTTAGCTGAATATCCTAGAAGCTAGCCTTAAATCGCCTTAAAATAGGTCGGTTTTTATGTTTTTATGGGGTTGTTCAACGGTTACCGGTGTTGGGCATAGTTTTTTATTTTTCGTACTTTATAAATCGGAAACCTTGATTTTCAATCGTCTCTTTTTCCGTGTCGTCAGGACAAACAACTAAAAAATCACCTTGTAAATATTCTTTATAAGTATTTAATTGTCTAAACAATTCTCCTAATGTTGTTATTTGTGTTTTAACTTCTATGAATACGTTATGATTTAATAATTCGTTCGAATAAGGATAACGCTTTTCAGTCTGTGTCCACTCAATTTTTCCAGTAACTTTTTCTTCCTCAAAGTCAATTCCTGTTACCGTTAATTTGTTGAAAATGAAATTAACTTTCATATCTACAAATCCAATTATGTTCTTTGCAGATTTATATCCAGTATTTCGATTGTGACTTTGATTTGTCACAGTATATTCCCAAGTTCTTTCCGTAATTCTTGGTTTATTTCTTTTCGGTAAATCACTTCCTAAACCTTTAAAAGTCTCTAAATAGATTATTTTCTGTTCCGATTTTTCAATTTTGGTTTTCTGTTCTTTGTATTCCTTTTCTTGTCTATCAATTCGGTCTTTTTTCCAACTATTATCTGGCTCTTTTACTAAATCTTCTTTATCCTCTTTTAATGATTTAGATAGTCTGTTAAATTCAGATTTTAATTTTTTCAACGAATCTTTTTCGTTTGATAAGTCCTTTGAAATAATATTTTCAACTTTTTCAATTAAATCACTTTTTGCTTTATCACTCCAATTTTCAAGGTTGTACAATTTAAACAAAATGGATTCCATATTATTATCAGTCCATTTGATAATATCATCGTGTTCAGGTTTTTTTAAGTCATCGTCAAAAAAGCCTAATCTCTGTTGTAATGTTTTCGCTTTTGGTTTTGCCATTCTGTTTTTTCAAATTATGCCCAACGGTTCAGGTATTGCCGAAGGCGGGGAAATCAAGGAACAAATGTTGAGTTCAGCACCGCAGTTAGCAAAACCATTTTTTTTTTGCTAATTTACATTTTTCGAAGCAAATAAAAAATGGTTTTTGCGGAATTGTAGTACAAAAGTTGAGTATTGAACATTCAGCCCCGCTTTTGGCAATACCTTGTTAGCGGTAGTTTTAATTTTCAAATACTGTTTTTCCGCTCTTTTTTAGTTGGTATTTGTCGCCTTTCCCTGAAAGTTCATAGGTCTCATTTTTATACCAAATACCCGAAGCAGATTTTTGTTCTACAAGATCAATTTGTTCCCCTCCGTTAAGATACGCTTTTACAGTTCCTTCCGTGTTATTGAACGTCAAATTCAATACATCTCCTTTGTCATTCTTCGCAACTATTTCGACTTTATCGTCTTGATGTTCAAAAATTACTTTGTCATCTTTCAAGAGTTGGATGTCGTTCCCTTTTCCACTTAATTCGTAATGGTCGTTTTTGTACCAAATTCCTGATGCAGGTTTTTGACTTGCAAGTTCTGATGATTCACCATTAAATGAAATAGTTACAACATCTTTTGCATTATCAAAAACCATATCAAGTTTGTTCCCTTGTTTGTCGGTTAGTGATTGGTTGGCGATTTCATTTGGCGAAGATGCTGTTGTTTCAGTTTTAGTTTCTTCTTTTTCCTCTTGTTTTGTTTGTTGATTACAAGAGCTTAGTATTAATCCTACTGATAATGATGTAATGATTAAAATCTGCTTTTTCATTTTTTTTAAAAATTTATATTATCCTACTCGTAAAACTTTTCGGGGTCGCTATTTTGTTAAACTGCTGTTGCAAGAGAATTTCAAATATTATACCAATGTCGTCTAATTATTTTCATTTATTTATTTATTTATTCGTTAGTGTTCCTTTATACACGATTGGCTCGGTAAAATTACCGCTAACGTTTAGTATATGAAAAGTAGGCGATTTCGATGCACTAAACTTTCGGATAAGCACAAAGTTTGAAACGAGCCAAAAGCATTGGTTTTACTACTGTTTCGCCTATTTTTTATATACATTGTTAGCACCTTTATTTAATTATATTCAATTGCTTCAAAGCTTTGAAAGTCAGCTCTTTTCTAATCATTGGAAACAAATCCATATTGAAATTTTGGTTCGGTTCAACATTTGTTGCTAAGAAATATGTGTTTCCGTTTGTTTCCACAAATCCAACAAACCAACCGTTGTTATTTCCATTTCTTATTGACCAACCTGTTTTTCCGCTGAGTTTATAATTTTCGTTTTCTTCTATAACTATCATTTTTTTCATTATAGTTACTGTGCGTTTCGATATTGGCAATTCAGAATTATAAAATCTCTTCAAAAACTCTATTTGTTGATATTGATTAATTTGAGACTCACCTTCAAGCCAAAACATATCAATATTTGTTGTATCAACTTCCATTTTCCCATAGTCAAGTTTGTCCAAATATTCATTCATCCGTCTAACACCAATTTTTCTTGCTACTTCTTGATAACAAGGCACACAGGAATAATGAAAAGCTTCTTTAAGAGTCATATCTTGCTCCCAAACCTTTAGTCTTCTTTCATCTCCATTCCATTTAAAAAGTGTACTGTCGTTTTCGACTACTCCGATTTCTAAGGCTATAATTGAATTTGGTATTTTGAAAGTGGAAGCTGGTAAACACCCTTTTTTCGCCCAATTAAAATTGTTTGAATAGTACTTATCATCTTTTAAGTCGTAGATTAGAATTGAACCTGTGACATCTGTCGAGTCGATAAAGGTTTGAAACTCTGTGATAACAATTTCGCGTTCAATTTCAATATTCTGATTTTTGTCAGAGTCAGTCTTATTATTTGTGCAAGAAAACACTAAAATTAATATTGATAGAATATGGATTTTTTTCATTTCTTATATTGGTGCTAACGTCTCGTGTATGAGCAGTGGCGTGGTTCGTCACGGACAATTGTAAACAAGTACTTACCATTGGAAATTCCAAAGAAATTTCCAAGTAGGCGAGGACAAGCCATTGCTTATACACATTGTTATGTGGCGTATTTTCTCTTCAGATGTTCAAAATCTGAATTCGTTAATATTCTAATATTACACTTTTTATTTTGATTCAATTCGTGGACTTTTTGGATTTTAGACCAACCAAAGTCGGCTCCAATAATTACAAAATCCAATTTGCTACTGATTCCAGATTTTACAATTCCACCATTATTCTCGATAAATTCCTTTGCGATATATCGTTCGGTCGTAATTTCCCCTGTGAAAATAAATCCTTTGTTCTTAATTTCAATTTTTTCGATTTCTCCTTTTTCGAGTGAATAAGCTTGAACATAATCAAGATTTTCATTTTTAATTTCTGCGGTTTCTTGTCTGCGAATTACTTTTTCTTGATTTTCTTTATGGCTTAAAGTTCTAACTAAATCCATATAATTAGGATAAAGTTCAGCAAGTTCTCCAAATACAAATGCACAAACTTTAGCGTCAATTTCAGGATTGTGCTTGTCGATATACTCAATTTCAAATTTGTCCGCTAATTCTGATAATTTTTTGGGATTCCCAGTTTTTTCGGCAAGTTGCATTGTGTCCAAATATTCAATTTCGTAATCTGAAATTGAATAATGTTCAAATAGATTTCTTAAAACACTTAAATCCATACTTGCGTTATGGAAAATGATTAAGTTTTGATTAAAGTATTTAGAAAGTTCGGATTCCCAAAGTTCATCGAAGGTCATTGCATAGTCAACAATTTCGGCTGTAATTCCGTGAATTCCGATATGTTTCGCTAAAAACTTTTCAGATTTCGGTGGTTTAATGTGGTGGTAAGTTTGGTAAGCAACTCGGTCATTTTTTATAAATACTAAACCTAAAGCACAAGCACTTATTCTATTTTGATTTGCAGTTTCAAAGTCAATTGCGATGTAGTCAAATTGACTATTAAAGTATTCTGGGAAACTATGTGGATTTTTAAATTCGGATGATGTTATTTTTTGTTTAATTGCTTGTTCGTATTGCGGTTTGAAAATCACTCCATTAGTTTTTGCCTTTTCATACCATTTTTGCAAATGTGGTGCAAATGTCATTTCCACAAAATTGTAAAATAGAAATTCATTCTCGGTTTGAGGATTTATTCCGCTAACTGAAATTTCAATTGGATTTTCTATTTTTTCTTTTTTCTTAAACCAGTTGAACATTGTTTTATCTCGATTTTCGTTGTTTGGTCATATGCCACATAACGTGTTTGTATATGGCTCGTAGCGTTTAAATTAGCGATTATTTTCGGTTTAAGCACAAGCCAGATTTTTAAATTTTACTATTTATCTTTTTTGTTGGAAATCGTCAAATTTAAAAATTTGGCGACTTCGCAAATATACCATAACTTCGTTTGAGCAACTAACTAGCTATGAGTTATATACGGTGTTGCCAGTAGTTTTTATTTTTTTAGCACAATCAGATGCAATTACTAATCCAGCTGCCATCATAATAATGTCTTTTAAAACCAATCTTCCAGCTCCAGATAGAAATGGAAATCCATATTGAGGTGTTGGCATATCGCCTCCTAAATTCGGAACATATACTTCTGGAGTACTTATGAGAAAGGTTAAGGTAACAATGGACATTCCAAATGTAAACAGGCCACCCCAAAGACCTATTTTTGGAAACCAAATTCCCAAAAGTGTTAAAAGTCCTATAATGACAATAACAGTTCCTAATCCATAAGAGAAGGTATATGTATTGTTTGATTTATGCCATTCTATATTTTCCGCTACCATTTTACCTTCTGGGTTTTTGTGTAGCATATATTCTTTAACGGTTTTCCCCTTTTCATTGATGGCTGTTTTGTTAGTGTTTTCATAAAAGAAGCTCATTAAGGGGCTATTTGTTACGAAAGGAACTATTCCATCTGCTTCGTATTGATATGCTTTTAGACCACCAATCCAAACCATCACTATGAAAATGGAAAAACGAATAAAATTGATAAAGTTAGTTTGACTGTTTATTAGTAAATTAAGTAAGTTATTCATAATTATATTTATTTGAGAGCAAAACTAAATATTAAGAATAAGTTAAAGAATGGATTAAAGAGGATGAATAATGGATTATTTTGCCACTATCGATATCCCTACTTTCTCACGGAAATGAGTGGGAGATAATCCAACTTCTTTTTTAAAATATCGACTAAAATAAAATTCGTCATCAAAATTTAACTCTATAGCGACTTCTTTTACGGTTTTAAAAGTTAAGTGTAATAATTTTTTAGCTTCTAAAATTACACGCTCTTGGATGAGTTGCGTTGGTGTTTTTCCAAATTGAGATTTTATTTTCTTGCTAAATGAAGAAAGGGACATTGATAATTTGTTGGCATAGAATGAAGAACTTCGCTCTTTATGAAAATGTAATTCTAACAAATCTTGAAATATAAATAATTCATTTTCATTAGCTTGCTGTATGAGTTTATTTCCAAGTTGTTCATCTTTTTCACTGCTACAAATAGCTAATATGAGCTGTAGATAAGATTTTATTACAGATTCTGAAAACCGTTTATTAGTCCCAACTTCTTTTTCCATTTTATCGATTAGTTGGGATATTTCTTGAAATTTAATTTTATTGAGTGAAATGTAAGGTTGTAAATAGATATTATTAAATAACAATCCATTACAAGCAACTTCTTTTTTATGATACTCAATACAATAAAAATCTCCGTGAAATTGTAGTAATTTAACTTTTGAAGAAGTAGAACCGAGCCATTTTAAATTTTGATAAGGAGAAAGGAATAAAATAGATTTCTCTTTCGTTTTATATTTTACAAAATTTACAGAAAAATCCGATTCATCATCCAATAAAATAATGGAATACAAGGGAACATTATAATTTTTAATAAAATATTTTGCTTCTATAGATTGTATTGAAAACAAATTTCGATTTTTTTAATTACTGGCAACGGTCTCGTATAACCGTCAGTTACGGGTTAAAGTACGCAAACTTTTCGGTTAAGCACTGACGTTAGCAATTCCGAGTGGATTCGGACGTAGTCGAATCCGCCGTAATTGCGGTTATACATTGTTACCCAACGTTTTTTATTATTCGTACAGTTCATTTATCGTTATGTTTTTTTCTTTTTTTAGATGATTGCTAACGAGTTGATTGTAGCAATTCAGATTGTCATAAACCATACATCCAAGGTCAAAATTTTCTATTCCGTATTCTTTTATGTTTTCCGACAAATTCCCCGAGCCGACTAATCCGCTCGAAAAATATTTAAGTTCATCATTAGCTAAATCAGTTGCAAATCGGTCAGTTATTTTTTCGCAATCCAATTCGTGATATTCAGTCAATATTTTTTCAGTCCTTTTCATTCCAAAATAGTCCAAGGTCAGTTGAGTTGTCAGAGTAACAAATAAAATTCCAATTCCAAGTGCAGTTAAATTCAATAATTTGCTTTTTATCTTTAAATGTTTTGGCAGGAAAATAAACGTGATTAATAAAATCGCCAATATTGCTGGAAAGTAAAATTCGTGATAAAAGAACTCATACATTTTACTATAACTGAAAATCCCTAATCCTATTCCAATTAGAGTTAAAGTAAGAATTATGTTTTTCAGTTTTGCGTGCATTTTTGGTCAAATGTTGGGTAACGGTTTTCGGCTTTGCGAGGGAGCGGATTTTTAACACAAATGCTCAATCGAAGAACCAAACTTCAAACTTACGAAAAAGTTTCAAACGAAGCACTTCGCCCGCTCTCTTGCAAAACCGATGTTATAGGTGGTTTCGTTTTATTTAATATTTTCAACAACAAGTCATTTGTAAATTATTTTTCTTTCAGTTACAGAGATAATTTCATCATTGATTTGACGAATTTTCTTTATCCAGTTTTTATGCTTGTCGTAAATATAATTAAAATCGTCTTCTTTTATATGGATAAGCCGTCCGTTATTACTTAATCCCCCACACCATTCTTGAGGTGCTGGATTAATTTCGTAAAAGTCACCCTCATTAGTATAGCCCCATTTTTTTAATTCTTGAATTTCATCATTTACTATGACTATTCTTTCTATCAATTGATTTGATTGATTATAAATATAGTGATAAAAACTACGGGTAGAGGGTTCTCCTTTATAATTAGCTATGATATTTACTCTAATTAGTTGTCTATCTTGGTTGTAAATCCAATGAGTTGATTTAGTCAATTGATTGTCTATAAAATTTTCTTTTGATGATATATTGCCATCTTCGTTATAATTCCAAACCGTAGTATTTTCTAGTTTTTTGTCTCCATATTGTTGAAGATAAGACAGTTTAGCATATTCCAAAGTGTCATTATGATACTTAAAGACAAATGTTGATAAAGTGTCTGGGGTATAGAGCGAAGTAGAATATTGATAAATGTAAGGATATTTGTTTTCAATAATAATTGTTGCATTTCCAGTAAAACCTATGAATTTCATTTTTGAATTAGTTCTATAATCTTCGATTTTAACAGATTTAATTTTATTAAAATCATTAAATTCATCTATAAAATAATCTCGTCTAGGTTCTGTGATATAACGATTATCAGTGTTTTTAAGGGAGTTTTGTGAATAAACTTTTGGTGAGAAAAGAGATAAAAGAAACCAAATTAAAATAATTAAATACTTCATAATTGTATCATAAGAATTGTTTTTGTGAAATCACCTATAACGTCTCGTATAAACGCAGTAGCGGGATTGGCGCACTGACTTTTCGATTTAAACCAGACTTTAAATATATAAAATTCCTTTTGGGTTAAGCACTTATCCGCTATTGCGTTTATGCAATGTTGTGCAATGTTTTTCCTACGTTCTGTTCCGTTTCGCTTCCGTTTTTCCTTTTTTTAATCTTTCACAGAACATTGCAAATAAGAAATGGCTTTCGCTGGTTTTGCCTTTCCGATGGCTGACATTCCTAAGTTTTATTCGTAAGCTCTTGCTAAAATTCAGGAATATTTTTCTTTATTTACAAGTAGGTTGCAATGTCGTTTTGCCGTTTTCTTCAATCAATTTATATCCATTATCCAACATTGGCTTAAAACTTTGTCGTCCAGTAAATTGCCAAAGTAAATAGCCATACTGACATTGATTGATATTCCCAATTCGATATTCCTCAAGCATTAATACTTTTAACTCTTCCCAATATTGGCTCGGCGAATGAATGAAAATTAACATAGGCCTAAATTCCGAATCGACAAATTCCTTGTTGTAGAATTTCCGTATTCGGTCGACACTTGGAAAACCATATTTTTTGGTTATTTCAATCAATCTTTCCGTATGCAAAGCATCTTTTGGATTAATATAGTTTTTGAAGATGAATTTACTCAAAGTGTCAGAAACGAATTTGCGTGCTGTCATTTCCTTTAAACGTAAACTATCGGGAAGATTTTCAATTCTGTTAGTTTCCGATTTATCGAATGTTTTAAAAAGAGTATACTCACGCAATGTTTGGTCGTAGCCGTACATAAATTCCATTTCCTCAACTAAAACTTCAATATCTTTTTTGAAAAGAGAATCCTTTTGGGATTGTGAGTAAACAGGAAAGCAAAATATAATGGTAATCAGCAGAAGGGTCAATTTCATCCTTAATTTTTTTTTAAATATTGCACAACACCCAAATATACACAACTTTCCGTAAAATACAAATTACTTTCAATTCAATGATTATCTTTCTATAATTCAACAGTTTAAACTATTATTTTGTTGTAGATAATCTGTATATATTTTACTTTTGTAATTGCTGTATATACAAAAAATTGACATGATGAATTTTGATTGTTACCGGTTTTCTTTTGGAAAACACAATAATAAAAATGCACTCTGCATCTTTGATAAGTAAACACTATTAAAAAGTAATTGTAAAAATTTAATTGGAAAGAGAGTAAAACTCGAAATACTAATTGCACTAAATACTATACTATAAAACTATGTAGGTGTTTTTTATGTGATGCAAATATAGAACGGATACATCATTCAACCAAATATTTTATCGAAAATTCTTATTAAATTTAATAAATTCTATAATTAAAGTTTATATTTAATAGGCTAATTTCTTGATCTTAGCCAAGTTGAAAGCCATTTATTGATATTAAAATAAGTATCGTTTAATTCTAATAACTCTATCAAAGAATTGATTTTGGCACTTTGTAATGATATCTATCCCTGCTTTGCTCTATATAAAATTATAGGTTTTAAGAAAGAGATAGGTTGAGATTAACGTTTTCTCTTCTTCTTTTTCATATTTTGAATCTTATCACCACGACGAATAGGCTTTTTGAATTTCTCTTTCATCTGGTCACCATAACTCTTTCGCTTAGCATTAGATTTCTTATTCTTGGCTGCTTTTTCATGAAAAGATGCCCCAGGAATATAATCCACATCATTGTAAAATGAAGCTTCCTCTTTTGGTTTGTTTTCTTCTTCTGGCGTGAGCTCTCTTGAAACCTCAACCTCAGCCGGGAATTCAATGATAGGAATTTGATAATTCATCAATTTCTCTACTTCATCTTTCAACTCTATTTCAGCCTCACTAAACAGTAAAATGGAATTTCCTTTATGCTCCGCACGTCCAGTTCTACCAATTCTGTGGATATAGTTTTCTGGATATCTTGGCACATCAAAGCTAATCACTGTATCAATCTTGTCGATGTCAATACCACGAGAAATTACATCTGTAGCAATAAGAATTCGACTCTTGCCTTCCACAAATTTTTCAATGGCATGCATACGATGACTTTGGGTTTTGCGCGCATGAATCAATGAAGTATCATCTTGAAAGTCTAAAGTTTCATATAGTCGGTCTGCTTTAACTTTAGAAGAAACAAATATTAATACCTTAGAGAATTGCTCTTCGTCGCTCAATAAATAATTCAACAAATTAGCCTTGGTATAGAAATTTGCTGCTGGATAAGAAGATTGACTAATGTTCTCTAATGGCGTACCGCTAATAGAGATGGTTTCCATCAATGGATTAATCAAAAAACCTTTAATCATTTCATCCACATAAGTAGTCATAGTCGCCGAGAATAAAATATTCTGACGTTTTTGAGGAAGAAAACTAAAGATATTTCTCAGCTGTGTTCTAAAACCAAAGTCAAGCATAATATCCACCTCATCAATCACTAATTTCTTGATTGAATTTAAACGCAAAACATTGGTCATGGCCAAGTCATAAAGTCGCTGTGGCGTTCCGACAATAATGTCTACACCTTGTGCAACCGCTTTTTTCTGGGTATTCATATTGGTTCCACCATAAACACCCTCAACACGACAATGAATATAAGGCGTAAGCTTTTCGATTTCTTTCACCGTTTGAATTACCAATTCTCTGGTTGGAACTAGGATTAAAACCCTGGGATGTGGTTGCTCTGAATAACTTAAGTCCTGAATAATAGGCAGTAAATAAGCAAAAGTTTTACCCGTTCCGGTTTGTGCAATTCCAACAAAGTCTCTTCCAGATTTGATTGGAGCATAAGCAGCCGATTGAATAGGCGTTGGTTTACTAATACCAAGATCGCTTAGGGCATTTATTAATTGCTTTTTTATTTTGAAATCATCGAATGTGTTCATTCTGTCGTAATATTTAGGCCAAAGCTGTCCGTCTTTGGGCGGATTTAATTCTAAACTTTAACCGAAAAAGAATTTTCAATCAATAAATAGATCAAGATAAAATTGAGGATTGAGTTTTAAATCAAGTAATTATGAATCTTAAAATCTAATAATTTAGAGTTTACAAAACTACTACTTTTTTGAGTAGGAATTGTTAGCGGGCAGTTGGAAATAGGTAATTAGTGTAGGGTAGCGGGTATTTGGTAGCCAGTAGTTGCTAATTGGTATAGGGTTTTTTCTGTCAGATTGAGTGAATTTTTCATTAGAAAAATTTGTATCGAAATCTCGACAGAAATGAATAAGGAAATTATTGAGTTTTAGAATTCATTAAAGAAGCAAGGCGTATGTCATTCTGAGCTTGACTCAGAATCTCATCTAATTAATCTTTCATGTTTATTTTGTATGATCAAAAACACTCAAACTGACAAGAGGCCTTATGTTTTCTGTCACATGGAGGAGGATTTTTCCTAAGAAAAATTTGTATCGAAATGTAGACAGAAAGAAAACTTGATGTCCTTCGCGCTTCTCTTGTCTTAGGCTTCGATACAATTTTGTTTCACAAAATCACTCAGCCTGACAAGAGGATTTGCGTCAATTAATCTTTAAACTAATTAAACTACTTTTAAACAAGCTTTAAACTAAGTTTATAAAAGATTCCGCATAAAGCGCGGAATGACGCTTCGGTTTTAAACTTTGGCTTTAATAAAAATTAAACTATGTAAACAACCTTTAATTCTCTTTTAAACCACCTCAACTCAGCTTACTCCATGGTACTCAAAATACCTTCAATATCCTCAACGGTGGTGTCTGGATTAATAAAACAGAATCTAGCACAAGTCTCATAAGTGTTGTTTTTTTTCTTCCATTTGGTAGGGGTTACTAACGCATAACCATCTTTGTGGTTTTTATAAGTCCAGTTTCTATAATCCTCTGCTTCCCATCCCTTTCTTCGGAATAATACACAACTTAAACTTGGTTCTCTCACCAATTCTAGATTAGGATGTTTCGTGATTTTATCACCCGCGATTTGAGCCAACTCTAACCCACGGTTAATCGCCTTTTCATACATCTCTGTTCCGTGCATGGCCAACGAAAACCATAAGGGTAAACCTCTTAATCTACGGGTCAATTGTATCTGATAATCTGATGGATTAAATCCATCTGCACCTTCATCTTTAAAAATCTCTAAATACGATCCTTCTTGTGCGTGTGCTTCTTTCGCCAAGGATGGATTTTTATAAATCACCGCACCACAATCATAAGGCGAGAACAACCATTTATGTGGATCGATGGTTACACTATCTGCGTATTTAATACCATTGAACAATGGACGAGTTTTAGAAGTTGCTAAGGCTCCACCACCATAAGCTGCATCTACGTGAAACCAAATGTTTTCTTTTTTACAAACGCTTGCAATGCCATTTAAATCATCAATGATTCCTGCGTTGGTTGTGCCTGCTGTAGCAACAATAGCAAAAGTTCTAGCTCTATCTTCTGGATTTAATTGGTCGATGTAATTTTGTAATTCATTAGCTTTTAATTCTTCTTCTGATTCAATCAAATAAACATCGGCGTCAATAACTTTACCAATGGCTTTAATAGAAGAGTGAGCACCAGATGAAGTAATCAATAAACCTCTCTTTAAATCATTTCCAGAATTGTGTTTACGCCAAGTTTCTCTCGCTGTCACTAGGGCAGATAGATTCGCAGCAGTCCCACCACTCGTAAACACTCCAAAAGCAGGTTCTGGCATACCGGTAAGAGATACCAACCATTCCATAGCTTGGTTTTCAGCGAAGATACCTCCAGCACCTTCCATCCAATAAGCTCCGTGAATAGAGGATGCAGAAGTTACTAAATCGAACATGATGGCAGCTCTAGAGGGTGCAGCCGGTACGAATGCCAAATGTCTAGGATGGTCAATCACGGTACACGCAGGTTCAAGAATAGTTTTCCAAATATCAAAAGCTTTTTCTCCGCCTAAACCTTTTGCGGTTATCGTTTCGCCAACTTTTTCTTTTAGAGCCTCTGCAGATTCAAAATAACCTAAATCGGGGTTGGTATCAGTAATACGACCAATTACATATTTCATGATGTCTAGGGTCATTTCGATTAAATTGATATCGATATCGTGAAGCTTATGTTGCTGTGGAGTGCTCATTTTATAAAGTTTGCTGCGAAGATATAAAGATAGGCTGATTTAAGAGGATTTAATAAATCTAAAATTTGTCATTGATATCGTTTCTAAGCAAAGTAGTATTATCATTAATTTGATTAAATATTTTTCGTAAATTTATGGCAATGAATTAAATAGATAATTATAAATCAATATTAACGTCGTCATATTTAATTTTAAAACTCAAGCTATGAAAGATATAATAGATACTACTCAACTTGAATTCGACAAAAGCAATTTTTTAATTGATTTAGTTAAGCATGACTCAGGTCATTTGTATATCCAAATTGTACAGATCATTAGATTAGCAAATAATGATAAAAGTACAATTAAGATAAATCCTAAGATTATTCCTGATCTCATTAAGATTCTTCAAAATTATCATGCAAGAATTTCAGGTTTCCAAGATGTAGAAAAAATTAAGCTAAGTTATATTGATGAGGAGAAAATTCAAGAACGTTATTTGAAAGGTGTGCCTATTAAAGATTTGGCAATGCAATTTGATCAATCAGTAGAGTTAATTGAAATGGTTTTGAGAAATAGGTATATTGAAATAGTAGATAATAATCTGCCGAAGCCAAAGTTTAGAGTGAGAAAAAGAAGAAAATTTTAACCCTACCCAAATGAGCTATAAATCATTCTTAAATTATCTTCAGTCTAACTGTTATGAATAGTATAAAGCCTCGTAGAGGCGCTCTGTTTATAGAATATTAGATGTAAGTTGTGATAGAACTCCATAGGAGCGACATAATTAGTATAAAGAATATAGCAGAAAGTAGAAAGTAGAAAGTTATTTCATTTTTCATTTCATTTTTTCTCTTTTCTCTATCATCTTTCATCTATAAATTTGAGATTTAGGAAGTTTTAAGTAAATGCCTTGATAAGTATTAAACAATCGTTAATCTTATCCAATCTCTGTGCTGTCCCATTATAACTAACTAGTTTAGATTCTTTAATCCTACGTAAGGAAGTCAAATGACTTAATAGATATAATATAGATAACACAATAAATAAAATTATAAATAAGTATATATGAGTAAAATTTTGAGAATGTTAGGGATGTTCACCTTAATTGGTGGCGTCTTGGTTTCGTGTAGTGACGATGACGATTTTTCTAACGGAAATGGATCGGGTGGACAAACTCCTGAAATTCAAAGTGCACATGGTGTTTATAGCCATTTGGAAGATGATAAGGGATCATTTAAGATTACATTGTCATCAGATGAGGTAGAGTTTAATTTAAACTTCATATCCGATAAAGTAGAGGACGAAAATTTATTAGCGCCTGATTTATTTTCGGAAAATTATGCGATTAGTACATCTGGAGAAAAATATACATTAACAACTGAATCTAATTGGATTCAAAATGATGATTTATCTTTAGCAACTTCAGGTAATTTAGATGTATCGCTTAACAATGAGATTTATACGATTGAAGGAACATTATTAGATGAGTTGAATAATGAATACCATATAGATTTTACAGGTCCTATTGACATCGAACCTGTGTATGACGTAGTTTATGAAACCCAAAATGGTTGGTATTGGGGAGATAACCCATTTGATTATCCAGGAGTAGGAGAGTACATGAGCTATTTTGTGCAAGGAGAGGCCAATAGTTGGGGTGAATTAGAAGGAGATGGTTATTATATGGACTTATCTTTCTTTCATGAGTTAGCACCTAGGCCATGGGAAGCTCAGATTCCTAATGTTACTTATACGGTCTCAACAGAGTATGAAGTTGGAACTTTTCATATTGCAACAGATGAGGAAATATTAAATGGTGAGCCATTATATAAATATGCCTCATTGCAACAAATTGATTCAGAAGCTGGTATTAATAGAGCTGTATTTGTAACAGGCGGAAGTATCAAGGTTTTAGAAGTTGGAGAAAATCAAGAAGTAAGATTTAACCTTGAACTTCAAGATGGTACGCGCCATGTAGGTAAGTATTCAGGCTTTGTGAGACAAGGAGATGAAGTTACGGTAACAACGCTAGAATCAGATCGAGAAATTGAAAGCTTAGATCATGGTTTTATTGAATATAAAGGAGAATCTCCAATAGCAGGCATGGATAATAATAGATGGAATTTATATTTATTAAATGAAAATGTGAATGTATCTCCAGATAGTTATTGGGCATCTCAAGGAACGGGAGAATATTTGCGATTAACCTTGTATACTTCAACGGACGAGGTGAGTGATATCCCAGAAGGAACGTATCCTATAGGAGAAGAGGTAGCTGGAAACGCAGGTACAGGTTCAGGAATGGAATTAGGACTTGATTTTGGGACTTGGTATTATGAATTAAGCAATGATAACACAATCAACTATGCTCCAATAAAGGCTGGAGACATCATAGTATCAAAAGACGGTGATATCTATAATATTGAGATGAATGTTCAGGATGATCGGGAAAATACAATCACAGCAAGTTATTCAGGAGCACTGACATTTGTAGATAATCCAAACCCATGGAGAACTGAGAGCAATCGAAACTCGCCATTGATTAAATCTAATGATAAAAAGAAGGTTTCGAAATCTTACTCATGGAGAAAAGAAAGCCGAAGAAAAATGGCTAAATAATTAGTCTTAAAATTAAATAATAGATAAACTAAAGGTTCAATGCTGAGAAAGTGTTGAACCTTTTTTAATTAAATCAATTTAGCTAAGGGGACTCCGTTTAGGGTATTCGGTTCTCAGGTTAGGGTTGAGAGGTTTATGTCAGGAGGAGGAGAATTTTTCTTTAGAAAATTTTGTATCGAAATCTCGACAGAAAGTTTTACCAGCTTCGCGCTTCTCTTGTCTTAGTCTTCGATACAATTTTGCTTTGCAAAATCACTCAGACTGACAAGAGAAATTTTGCGTTAAATGCGGAATGACGCTCCGGATTTAAACTCCGACGTTATTAAAATTTAAACTATTTTAAACCAATTAAACAATTTTAAGCTACATAATAAAGAGACTCCGGGTCAGGTCCGGAGTGACACTTCGAGTTTAATCTCTGACGCGATTAAAAATTAAACAATTTTAAACCTATTAAACAACCTTTAAACTACCTTAAAAAGAGATTCCGCATCGAGTGCGGAATGACGCTTCGGGTTTCATAGATGTTCTTTTATCTTTTATCCTTGTTCTTTCTTCTTATCCTCGCGCCACTCTTGTCTAAGTCTTCGATACAATTTTGCTTTGCAAAATCACTCAGACTGACAAGAGAAATTTTGCGTTAAATGCGGAATGACACTTCGAGTTTAAGCTCTGACGTGATTTAAATTTAAACTATTTTAAACCAATTAAACTACTTTAAACTACATTAAGAACAGATTCCGCATCGAGTACGGAATGACGCTTCGGGTTTTATAAATGTTCTTTCCTCTTTCCTCTTTTCTCTTGCTTCACTCTTCATTTTCCTCTTTTCCCTCTTAAAACACCCGGTCAATCCTGCCTAATAGGCTGATTATGCTTGTATTACATTTACCGTTTGTTGATAACATGTTTAAATCTCAAATATTTTATTTGACCTAACTTGTTTAATTTTACATTAATAACAAATCATTGTATTTGTTGTGATAAAGAAATCAATTCATTTAAATTTATATAAAGATGGAAAAAATTAATACCGTTGCGGTTTTTTCTGATGAACAAAGAGAGAAAATGATTGTGAGCATTCAAGCTTTAGCTGAGGCTATGAAAAATGTATTTCAAGCAGACTTTGATAAATTCATGGAGAGTTGTAAAACTTCTTTGGATAAAGAGTTTCTCACAAGACTCAATGCAAGTATGGAGACAGTCTCCAAAAATATACGCAGCATTAATTTTAGGAATCTGGAATTTCCTTCAACCACTAAATCCTTATCATCTATTTGTGAGCAGCAGTTAGAAAACTACCACGGTGAGCATAGAGAAGAATACTTGCAGTTAATACGGAAGGTTCAACCAACTTTCAGAAGTATTGACTTAGGTGCAGGCTATGATGGTTCTCAGATGGATTTGCAAAGTTTTGGAGAATACATTAAAAATAATCCTATCAATGTTCCTGAGAAAAAAATTCTTAATATCAGTGAAAGCTTAGATGATTATCAAATTGAATTGATTCATGAAGTAACCCAAGAGCTCATACAGCATTTTAGCTTAGATGAATTTGGCGTTTTACATATGGAGAATGCTTTATTTCATGTACAGTATTATTTAAATAATAAACTACTTCCACGAAAAGTCCAAAAAAAGCTAAAGAAGTTCGCCTTTAGATATTTTTTACAAATGCTAAGAGATTCCTTCTATTATCTCGAAATTAGTAAAGTAGATCATATTATACATGAGTTGCTTAGAGACTTTTGTTATGAGGTGGACTGTATGTACCTTTTTGAGCAACATGTGGGGAAAGAAAAGAATTATCCCAAAGATATATTTGCTTATTATAAAGCATATAAATTATTTGATGATGTGGCTAAAAAATATGCATCAAGACCCATGATATGTTTTCTATATAGAAAGATGCATGAAAGGGACTCGCTTATTTATGCTAGAGATACAGAATTTAGAAACTGGTTTAATGCACAGGAATATGTAGTTCAGCTGGAAAATCATACCGATACGTATTCTAAATCTCATACAGAAGAACGTTGTGCGATGGTTGAATTATTATATAAAAGCTATGGATTGAGTTAAAACTACCTAAATCCCACAAAAAGTTCAAAAGCTTAGATTTCAGATGAAATCTAAGCTTTTTTTATTGTTTTATAATGTGCTGATAACGAGTCACTAGGAAAAACGACGAGTTAAAAGCAGAAATTTCCTAGTTATTCGACGAATTTGATGAGTAAACTCCGCATTTCTGCCTGGTTTACAGCTAATTGTCTACCTAATTTAGCCTTAGGATTTTAAAAGAGATGCTAATGAAGTAGATAAAATAAACAACAAGAGACATGATTTTCCGGGAATTCAACCTTGCCCGATGCAATCGATAAAGTTTATCAGCTCACAGGATTAAGAGGTTTTTTTAAATTTAAACAATGTAAAATAATGAATGTTTTATTAAAAATTATCCCTAGAAAAGATCCTAGGGATTTAACGCAGCCAGAGCGCTTCTATGTAAAAGCCGTAAAGACTGGCAATTGTAATCTAGAACGTCTAGCTTACCTAATTTCTAACCAATCCACTGTGCGCGAACCTGACTGTTTAGCGGTGTTGAATGCCTTTGTGCACAACATGCTCGACGAGCTAGGGCAGGGGCGCGTGGTAGAGTTAGGAGATTTGGGTAACTTTCAGGTGGGTGTAAGATCCCATGGAAGTGACACGCCAGCGGAGGTGAATTTAAGCAACATCAAGAATGTTGTCTTGAATTATCGTCCGAGTTCTAAGATCAAGAAGCGTCTTAAGACGATGGCCTTCAGTATTAGGGGAGCTAATACGCCATAGGAGTGGAGTTAGAAGTTTAACCTTTTAAATTAGATAGAATAGCCTGAAAGAGATTTCAGGCTATTTTTTTGTCGATTTCAACCGCATCTTTGCGCAAAAAGATGCGGTTCTTTTTTGGAATTCACCCGCATAAACTTGCTACATCATCCGCATAAAGTGATTTCATCATGCGGATGAAATATTTTTTCGTCCGCATCAACTTAAAATCGCTAGAAATTTCTCTAAAATCAAGATTTAAGTCCAATTTTGACGCTCAAGACGCTTCAAAATTGAGCTGTTTTGCGAGGTTTCTACAAGATTTAGTGGGTGTTTTTGGCTCTTTTGTGAGATGGAAGTGAGGCTGATCTGCTTAATTTTTTACTTAAATAGGAGTGAAATTTATATTTCAAGTTTTCGATTTTATGCTATAATTTATCTCTGAATCCGCTCGTTAAAACGAAATTTTTATGGTATGGTTTTATAAAACTCTCATGCTGAGCATGCAATGGGGAATCGTCTATTGCTCGACCATGCCTAGCAAATTGGACTATTTTAGACTTTTTATTGGTGAAAAATGCTTTTATATTTCCGAGCTCGATAATTAATATTAAATCTGAATTTAAAGCATTACTTATGTTAAAATAATTTTAGATTTATTATATTTAAAGTTCGTGTATAACTTAGCTTTTATGATTGACAATGTTACTTCTACTTTACTAAACTCTATCAAGGATTCAATTGATATAGATTCAAAAATTTATGTACAATGTAATCAAGTTACATTTTTGGCAATCGCCGAATTAATAAGCACATTGGAAGAATTTAATGCTGTTCAATTCTTAGTGCATAATGAAGAAAAAACTATAAAATCATTTAGCAATATTGAGAGTGACTTTCAGGTAAGAAATGATTTGAAGTCTTTATTAAAGGCTAATGAAATATTGGATTTCTCAAGAAAGAATGTAGAATTTAGAAATGGCTTTTATGGTGTCAATTCAATCATTATAGAAGGTGAGGATTTTGTACAGGGATTTATTTATACGCATGATACTCTAAATACACAGGTACTCGGATTAACTCCAGGAGACTATGTTATGATTGTTGCTGATATGTCCGAAGAGCAATCTAAATATTTACTCTTTAATAATTTGAGGTATTACAATACTGTAAAATATCCAAGTAATTCAAGTTACTCATTTCCAATAAAACTTAAAATATCAAGCCCTACACCAGAGGCTTTAAATGATAGTAAAATGATTAGAAAACTAATTGAACAAGTATATCAATTTAGTAGGCTATATTGGAAATCCTTACGTCAACAAAACGTACCAATAACAATTAAATATCCTGAAATGGTTGCAGAAATAGCACCTCGTTTTGAAAGCAAGGAAATACCACCTTTTGGTCAAGA
>JBLWWH010000012.1:0-69947 GCA_048268105.1 Weeksellaceae bacterium | reverse complement strand
AGGACTTAAACTATTATCATGCTAATAAAATTCAATGGATTGTAGATAAGGATGATGTAATAAGAGAATTATTTTTTGAGTATAGTGGTTTAAATGGTGGATTTGTAATTATTAGGCCTACTGGAAAATATTTTGTGAATGTAGGTGAATATAGAAAATCTGAAGTTTTAGAAGCTTATAAAGAATTTAAATAAAAGAATTATTAACAGCCTAAATTCATAATATTATTCATTAATCACTCGATCTTATGCGAGCCATGATAATGACAGTTCAATCCTCCCATAGGAATTTGAAAAATATTAAATCATGCTGATGAGACCTAACAGCCCTAGCCTACATATAAATCAATTTAGATGCCTATAAGTTATTGAATAATTGATTTTTATTTATTAAATTAGTTGTTTGAAATCATCATCAATAGTGTAGCTAAGTGAACTATTAAATAAAAACTTAGTTTTAAAAAAACTCAGATTTATGGAAACAACCATCATTATCTCATTTATCATACTTTCCATGTTTTTATGGTTTTGGGCAATTATAGACATATCAAAATCGAGATTTAAAAACCCGACTATGAATACGGTTTGGTATTTGATTGTGCTATTTTCTCCGGTTATTGGCGCTATAATCTATTTTCAATTCAGAAAGAACTATGTTATAAAAGGAGCTAGGAAATTCCAACCTAACTTCAATAGAGTTGCATGATAGCATAATTAATTTAGCCTCTAATAGGATTAGCGATGAAATTAAAAGCACTAAATAAGGGATATCCAAAGCTTGATTTTCTTAGCAATGTGGAATTCGTTGATGCCAAGGAATATGAAGATACTTTTGAACTTAAAGAACATAATTAAATTACCTTCCAACTTAACACTCAAAAGGAGCTTTCTAAATTTTTATTTCAATTTTATATGAATATTTCAGATTTAACAGAAACTAAAACCGTCAGGCGACCTTATACGGATGAGTTCGGCAATCGTAAACTTGGTATTGAAGAATTTGAAGTAAAATACAATTATAAAATCGAGAATGATTCGTTTAGGATTTTAGCAAAAGTCATTGATATTGTATTGGTTGCATTATTCCTACATTATCTCGCTTTACACAATATAATTAGCATAGCATCAATAATTTATATTTTTCCAGTTTTCTTTATTCTATTGAATTCCATTTTAGAATCACTTTTGGGTTCATCTTTTGGTAAACTTCTTTTAAATATTGCCGTGGTGAATGAAAAGGCTGAATATTTATCCTTCTTCAAATCTCTACAGAGAAATACGGTGATTGTTGCCAACATCTTAGTACTTGCTATTCTGGATTCAAGTGCTCATATTTTCTGGGAGTTTCTTGATAAAAAATATAGAGATTATAATATATACATTATCGCCAGACGCAAGAGAAAAGAAATAAAAAGATTGCTAAATTCTAATCACTTAGCATAACGATCTTTAAAATTTATTTTACAGTTAAGTTATTTACATAACACAATAATTTATTAGCTTTAAAGCTATACTTAAAATCTTAATACCTTAGCTTATGTTTTAAAAAATTAAATCTAGTGCTATCAAAAATTGAATTTCTTTTTGAGTAGCTGGTCTTAACATCGGAACTACAACAATTGGGATGCTGTCTAGTATTTTATGAAACCTTTATTTTATTTAATGCGTTATAGAATCAAAATCCATCAAAGTTGTATTAGTTTTCAATTCTTCATTTCACGCTACATCACACTTCTAAGTCAATGAGACAGCATGACTAAAACCAAGTTATGCTTAATTTCTAATATCATAAATTTTAGTTTTAAGAGCTAAAAATTGTATACATTCCAGTTAAATTATTTAAACGATATTGTAAGCTATATTATCTAATACACTTATTCAAATTTTGAAAGCTTCCAATAATTTATATCTTTAAAAGAATTGAAATTTTTAACAGATTTCTAAAATCAAATTATGGATATGAGTTGGATAGATATATGCATTTTTGTGGTTTATATGTTAACCATGTTGGGCGTTGGCTTCTATTTTATGAGACGAAACGCCAACCACGATGATTATTATGTAGGCGGAAGAAGTATTGGACCTTGGTATATTGGGCTTTCGGTGGTAGCTACAGATGTGGGCGGTGGATTCTCCATAGGATTAGGTGGCCTAGGTTTTGTCATGGGACTGTCTGGATCTTGGATGTTGTTTACCGGCTTATTAGGAGCTTGGTTAGCTGCTGTTGTTTTAATTCCCAGGGTGAAAGGTGACAGTGCTTTTGCAAAGTTTTTCACATTTCCTCAAATCATTCAACATTTATACAACTCTTCCACAGCTAAGGTGGCAGCCATTATATGTTTTATTGGATATTTAGGCTTTGCCTCTTCCCAACTTCTAGCCGGCGCCAAGTTAGCTTCTGGTACATTTCCCGCCTTAGACTTATCTTATGCTCTATTGGTGATGGGCGCTGTGGCAGTAATTTATACCGTGATGGGAGGATTAAAAGCCGTAATTTATACCGATACAATTCAGTGGATTATTTTATTAGCAGGATTAATTTTTATTGGAATTCCTATGTCTTATAATTTTGTAGGTGGTTGGGAAGGAATTCACAATACCTTACCTGCAGAGTTTTTCAGCTTTACCAATCTTAGTTGGCAAGACTTTCTCAATTGGGCGATTACAATTATTCCCATTTGGTTTGTGGGTATGACTTTATACCAAAGAATATTTGCGGCCAGAGATGTAAAATCAGCCAAAAAAGCCTGGTTTATTGCCGGTATATTCGAGTGGCCGATCATGGCTATTTTAGGGGTTTCTTTAGGATTATTGTCGAGAGTAGCAGTTGAACAAGGTGCTTTAGCAGGATTCACAGGAGAAATGGATCCAGAGATGGGATTGCCAGTATTATTGAGCCAAATATTGCCCGTTGGAATTTTAGGTTTAATGATGTCTGCTTATTTCTCTGCTGTGCTATCTACCGCAGATTCCTGTTTGATGGCAGCTTCTGGAAACTTAACAACCGATTTGTTAGGTAACTTTTTTAAGGGGAAGTCACTCAAACTTGAAATGAGAATCAGTCAGTTGCTTACCTTGGGAATTGGTATTATAGCTATTATTATCGCATGGCAAATGACAGAAGTTTTAAGTCTTATGCTCTACTCCTATGCGTTTATGGTTTCGGGATTATTAGTGCCTGTTGTAGCCGGTTTATTCTTTGGTCAAACCAACGGAACGGCTGCCACAGCATCTATGGTGGTAGGAGGAAGTACCACAGCGGGTTTAATTGTTTCTGAGCTGTCTTTACCCTTAGGACTTGATGCTAATTTATTTGGCCTAACGGCTTCATTAATTATCTTTTTGTCCATTATCTATTTTCAAAATAAGGGGCAAAAGCTTCCAGCAAAGCTGTGAATAATATAATTACATTAATAATCAAAAATTATAAAATATCTATTTCAAACTTTCCTAAATTTAAACTTAAAATAAAAAGAGTTATCTAGGCAAGTCACAAAGGGATTCTTATGAAGGAAATTTTCAATCTTTAGACTTGATTGAAAAGTTAATTCTAAGATTTGTTATTAGAATCTAAAATCAATATTTAAGATATTCGCTTTATTCATTCATAGCCATGCCCCAAACCAAAGAATTAAAAGAACTTGCCAAAGTATTCTTCCAACTTGAAAGCACAGCCTTTGCGGGCCTAGCGGTATATATCGCTATGATGGAATATGAATGCTAACTAAATTAGAAATCTTTCGCTAAACTATTTTCTTGTCTACTATTGCTAAAATGAAAAAATCACTTGTAATTATTCTATCGATTTCTCTCTTGTTTTTATTAGGTCTCGGAGCATTTATATATGTAAAACTTAATGAACTAGAAGAAGCTTTCAGGATAGAACATAATTTAAATGATCCCCATATTATTTTACTTGAGGATTCTATTTCTCCCAATAGAAAATTCAAATATTATACATATCAATTTGATAATGGAGGTTTTGGGTATTCACGTTTATTTTGGTCCGTAATTGAAAACAATGATAGCCTCAAAAATCTTGAGGAGGGATTAATTCCAGATGTTTATAAAGTAAAAGGTTGGAGCAATGAAAATGAGTTAATTTTAGAAAAATTGAAACCCTATAACCAAACCAATCCAACCCATGAGCTAAATAAAATCACAAGGTTTCATGGAGTTAATATAATAGTTGTTGATTGATTGTTTTCCGCATCCAATATAAGTTTAATACATAATTATTAGATTAGGTCGATATAAAAATATCTTTAAAAATATTATGCAGTGCGTATTTCTTTAATGTAAAATCATAAGTTCTAGCTCTTGATTATTTTGATTATATTAGAATCAACAAACTCTTCTAAATATTAACAGTTAGAGACACTTAATTTTAAAAATTAAACCCATGAAATCAAGAAGTTTATTAATGATCCCTGGTCCTATTGAATTTGAAAACCAAGTTCTGCAATCTATGGCCTCTCCTACGCCAAGCCATACAAATCCTGATTTCATTTCTACTTTTCATAACAGTTTAAAACGAATGAAAAAGATATGGCAATGTCCATCTGGTCAAGCATTTATCATAGGCGGAACAGGGACTTTTGCCATGGAAATGGCGGCGGCTGATTTGGTAGAGAAAGGTGAAAATGTTTTGGTGATTTCAACAGGATATTTTGGTTTACGTTATGCCGATATTTTAAAAAGATATGGTGCAAAAGTGGATATTTTAGAGTCAGCAACTGGCGATATTGTTCCTCTTGAATCCATAGATCAACAATTGAAATCTAAATCTTACAAACTTCTATGTTTCACACATGTTGATACCTCTACCGCCGTCTTGAACGATGCTAAATCTATTGGTGAATTAGCTCAGAAACATCAAGTTTTGTCAATAATGGATGCCGTCTGTTCTGTTGCAGGAGAAGAAATCAAACAAGAAGAATGGGGACTTGATATCGTTATTTCTGCATCACAAAAAGCCATTGGAGTTCCTCCGGGTTTAGCTCTTTTAGTTGCTTCTCCCAAAGCAATTCAAAGCTTTGAACAACGCAAAAATCAAGTTCAGAACTATTACGCCGATTGGGCTAATTGGCTTCCAATCATGAAAGCTTATGAAAACAAAGAGGCATCCTATTTCGCTACACCGCCTGTAAACTCTATCATCGCTTTAGAAAAGAGTTTGGAATTAATTATAGAAGAAGGCTTAGAACAACGTTTTGCACGTCATAAAAGAGTTGGAAAAGCAATGCGCTCTGCGCTTAAGGCTTTGGATTTAAAATTGGTTTCTAAACATGATGAAATTGCAGCAAATACCTTATCAGCCGTTTTTTATCCGGCTCAAATGGATGCTGCGACATTCCTCAAAAACATCAATGAACAAGGTATAGTTTTAGCTGGAGGCCTTTTACCCAATTTGAAAGATAAATATTTTAGAATCGGGCACATGGGATCCGTAAATCAAAATGATTTACTTGCCACGATTGGTGCTATAGAAAAAACATTAAATACAAATCATTCTTCACACGAATTAGGAGCTGGTTCTAAAAAGGTTTTAGAGCTTTTTTAATTTGAATTCACAGTCTTTTAAACTCAAGAATCAATCTTTATTAAAATATATAAAATTGAATATTGTCATTAATCATACCCACTATAATCTTAACTTAGCTAAGAAAATTATATTCCTATGAAAACCAAGCTTATCGAAACATTTAAGGCTCGACTACCCGAGCTAAAGCAATGGCAAGAAAAAATGCACACATCTCCTGAATTATCCATGCAGGAAAAAAATACTTCTAAATTCATTGCTGAAAAACTAAAGTCTTTTGGTGAGTTTGAAGTAGTAGAAGGTTTTGGAACATATGGCATCGTGGCTTCTTTAAAAGTTGGGCAGAGCAATAAGGCCATTGGAATTAGAGCTGATTTTGATGCTTTACCCATTCAGGAAGACAATAATTTAACCTATAAAAGCACCAAGGATGGTGTTGCTCATTTATGTGGCCATGATGGACATACAGCTATGGCTTTAGGCGCTGCCCAATATTTAGCTGAAACCAAAAACTTTGATGGAACAGTTCATTTTATCTTTCAACCTGGCGAAGAAACCATGCAAGGTGCTCCAGCCATGATTCAGGATGGACTGTTTGATAAGTTTCCAATGGACGAGGTGTATGCTTTGCATAATATGCCGACAGGTGAGTTCGGTAAATTCATCTTCAGAGAAGGCGAAACCATGGCGGCAGTAGATAATTGGGAAATCGAGATTGAGGGCAAAGGAAGTCATGGAGCGATTCCAGAATTGGGTATTGATCCTATTGTATGTGCCTCTTCGCTCGTTATGGCACTCCAAACCATTGTCAGCCGAAATGTTTCTCCTTGGAAAGAATGTGTTGTTAATGTTGGTGCTTTCAATGCTGGAACCGCGGGAAATATAGTTCCACAAAAAGCCTATTTAAAACTTAGCATCCGAAATATGGACAGCGAAAACAGAAAAATGGTTCTGAAAAGAATTAAAAGCATGACAAAAGCACAAGCAGAAGCTTTTGGCTGCACCTATATCATCAAAGAAGGCATTGTAGGATCTGTCCTGGTAAATTCTCCTGCACAAACTAGAAAAGCGCTAGAAATTGCTCAAAACACTTTTGGCGAAGAAAAGGTTACAGACCAAGGATTCGCATTTATGGGAAGTGAGGATTTTGCTTTTATGCTGGAGAAAAAACCTGGAAATTATGTTATGCTAGGAAATGGCGATGGTTATATGCTACATCACCCAAAATATCAATTCAATCAAAATTTATTGCCCATTGGTGCTGCTTATTGGGTTGCATTAACCGAGTCCTTACTTCAATAATAAAACCTCAATTTTTAAGCATAAAAAAAGTCTCCGCTCCCGGAGACTTTTGCGGTATTCTTTCGAATACCATGAAAACTCAACTACTCTTTATGAAAAAGATTACAGCAAATATAACTACATATATTCAAAATTTGAAAATCAAAAAATGTTAAAGTTTCACAAATGTCATTCTTTGAATGATAATCTGGTCTAAATTTCGTGTGAAAAGCACTGGCAACAAGCCATCTGTAGTGAATTTATATTTTTTTCTTAATGATACTAAATTCTCAGGAAAGTTTCTATGAAGGGCCATTATCGATTGATTTCTCAATTCTTTTTTAGGATTCTTAATTTTCTCACCTACTTCAAAAACACGTCCTGGATAGTTTTTATGAAGTTCATCTGAAGTAAAAAGCTGCGTATTTTGATGTAATTTCTTTAGGTTAAAATCCATTCCAAGAATTTCATTTCCACCTGATTTTTGAATCGCTGCATTGGGTTCGTAAACATATTTACCCATCGCGCCTAAAGGACAAGAAATTGGATTTATATCTTCAGCTTTAAACCTAAAATTAATTTGATTACTCTCTAAGTTAACAGCAGAAATATAGATTGGTAAAGAGAATGAATTATTTAATGTTACCAATATTTCCTTCACTTCATTTTTAAGCGCAACCACCTGTATTTCAGAAACATTATCAAGAACCTGAAGTAAATATGAAATATCGATAAGTGGCGATAATTTAACTAAAATTTGTTGTGCCTTAGAACTGATAAGACTCCTATGTTCTAATAAATTCGGCGTCATATCTTCTAACAAAAACACACGATTTTTAGCAACATCTCGGCGCGATGGATCTACATATAATACATCCCAAAAATCATCTGTTCCTTTTAGAAACTCGATAGCATCTGTAGCTATGGTCCTAATGTTATTCAAACCCAAACTTTCAAAATTAGAAGCAGCTATCGCTTGTAAATCTCTGTTTTGCTCTATGTATGTTACCTTCTCAAACTTATGGGCAAATGCCATACAATCAATGCCCAAACCACCTGTGATATCAATTACGGTCTTGCCTTCCACTATACTTGTTTTATGTTTAGCTGTTGCTTCAGAAGATGTTTGCTCTAGGTTTAATTTAGGAGGAAATAAAATTCCTTTTTGATTGAAAGTAGGTATCTTTTTCTTGACAATATTTCTACCTTGAATTTGCTGAAGTAAATCCCGCATACTAATATTGTTAAAAGGAGATTTCTTGAAAGCTAGGTCATGAATACTTTCATGCCTATTTTGCTCTATCCATTGTTGAACCTCCTTGTCTCTTAACCTATCTATATCCAAGATTAGATGTTTTTGGTAATGCTCTGCACAAACTTAAACTCAGAGAAAAACTCCTTTAAAATCACTCTTAAAATCGTGTAAGTGGGCACTGCTAAAATAATCCCACCAATACCTGCCAAAAGTCCACCAATAATTAAAATCAGGAAAATCTCTAAGGGATGGGATTTGACACTTCTAGAATATATCAATGGTTGGTTTACAAAATTATCAACCAATTGGGCTACAATATATCCTCCAGAAATCCAATATATTCTAGGTAAAATATGTTGATTAAACACATAGCCTTGCAAATACAAATTACTCATACTTAATAAGATAAACACGAAAAACCCAACAAATGGCCCGATGTACGGCACAATATTACACATGGCACACAACAGAGCTATAATCAACGCCTTATCTGCCTCTATTCCACCGATCGCGAGTAAAATCGTATAGTAGATAGAAAACATGATAATTACCTGCATCGTGAGCCCGATAAAATAACGTGATAACAGATTTTTAATGTCACAGATTACACCCGCCACACGTGGAGTTGCATTGTCTGGTATAGGCGACAACAACATTCGGTTGAATAAGTTTCTCTCTTTTAGGAAGAAAAATGATATAAATAAAACTGAAAAACTCCCGATCGAAAAGTTGGTTAGAATACTTACAATATTTGAAAACCAGTTGGTTATGATACTTAAATCGAATGTTTTTTCGAGTCCAGTATTAAGAAATTCATCTAAAAATGTTATTTTATATCGCTTCAAGCCAGCGTTTAATGCATTCAGTTGATCCATGATCACCGCTTGAATTTCGGTGGTGTCCATACTCGTTATAGTCTCGGCTTGTTGTAGCAATAAAGGCACAAAATAGTAGAGCGAGACCGATAATAAAACGATAAAAATAAGAATTGTAATGGCCGCACTAAAGGTAGATCCAAGGCCTAATTTTCGATGGAGAAGAAACATAAAGGGTCTTCCCATCAAGGCGATGACAGCCGCTAAAATTATATAAACAAAAACTACACGAATTGTAAAAATTAACCATAAAAACAAAGCAAAGACACACAAGGCTATAATAGCTATGATGATACCTTCAGCAATGCTTCGAGAGTTTTCGTTAAGTTTTATCATATTCTTTTTCAGCTCCTTCTGCTAGTCTTTTTAAAGTTATAGTTGGAAATAATGTTTTGCCCGTCCCCTGATACTTAGGCTTGAGCGTATATTTCATAAAATCTTCGTCTTTCTTAGGGAATTTATTCACTCCAATAAGACTAATTTCTTGGCTATCGAATTTATCTTGCTCTTTCTTAGCCGATGAACTAATCATCTTCTGAATTTTAGCCTTCTTAAGCCCCATAATAAAACCTCCTTCAGACTCCAATCTTTTAAAGATTTCCCAAGCTTTTTCAGCTAATTGATGGGTTAATGATTCTAGATAAAAAGCACCTTTTAATGGATCGATATAATGATTGAAGAAAGACTCTTCTCTTAAAATAAATTGTTGCTTAAAACCTAACTCAACGGCTAAATCCTTTTGTTCAACAAATAGCTCATCATAGGGATGAACCATTACAAAATCAGCTCCAGCCATTATACCAGCAGCAGCTTCATAGGTCGTTCTAATAATATTGTTATATCTATCTAAAACAGATTTGTTTCTAATGGAAGATTCAACTAAAACTTTCAAATCCGAACTTGTGTCATTCGCTTTGGCCAAGTTAGCCCAAAGAATTCTCAATGCGCGTAGTTTAGCAATTTCGAAAAAGAAATTACTTCCTACTGCTGTCTTCACCAATACCTGAGATAAAACCTCTTTATCTTCCGCCAAATGAATATATTCTTGCCCCACCAACAACATGAGCGCTAATTGCTCTGCATGATTTGCTCCGGCATTTTGATAGCTAGAAATATCAATGGATACTTTATTTTTATAATTCGATTGCGCTACTTTTTTCAAAAGCTCAACAGCTGATTCTAATGATTTGTCTGGATAATTACCAAATTGTGCTAAATCGCCTAAGAAATCCCAGTTAATATATGTGTTAGTATTCAGGGCTTCCGTCTCAGGCTTTGTATTGCTGTAATCTACCATAAGCATTTCGTTGGCACTTGCATGAAAAGCATCTGTTTGGTTAGCATTTAAAAATACACCATCCACACTGCCATATGAAATGTTCACATCTGGAATGAAAGTAGAAATGATTTTCCAAGTATTTTCCTTAGACACAAAATTATCCTGAACCTTATCTTTAGAAGTATACAAAGGCTTAACCTGAAAACCTTCTGCGGTATCCCAACATAAAGTTTTAGTGAAATCAGCACCTTTTAATTCGGCTTGTACCTGATTTTTCCATTGTTGCTCGTCTGTAGCCTCAAAATTTTTAAATAAATCACTCATACACTAGACTATCTTTTTTTTCAATTACAAAAATATCCTCATTCTCTTTTTTCATGAGATATTTTTCCCTTGCCAATCGCTCGTACTCTCCTGGATCCTGCTCCATTCGGTCGAGATGATTTTGTTCTTTTTCAATTTCAGCTTTAAAATAAGCTCTCTCTTCTCTCAAGTTAACAATATCATCGTCTAAATCCTTATGCAGTAAATAAGAATTCTGATCAAAAAAAACCATCCACACAGCGAAAGCTAGTCCTACAATAAAATATTTATTGAGGACGTAATTATACCATTTCGTTTTAGTGGTTCGTTCTGACATTATTTTTTTGAAATTAATCGATTTTTGATTACGGTTGTCATGACATCAATCGCCACATCATTCTTCTTTTTCTCATTCGGAATGATCAAATCAGCATACTTTTTTGTAGGCTCAATAAACTGCTCGTGCATTGGCTTCAATGTCTTTTTATAACGGGAAATTACTTCTTCTAAATCTCTACCTCTATCTTGAATATCTCGCTTGATACGTCTTATCAATCTTTCGTCTGAATCCGCATGAACATAGATTTTCAAATCAAACATTTCTCTAAGCTGTGCATCTGTTAGTACTAAAATACCTTCTACAATCACTACATTTTTGGGTGGAGTTACCAGTGTTTCATCGGTTCGTGTGTGCGTTAAAAACGAATAAACAGGCTGCTCAATAGTTTCGCCTTTTCTTAATTTTTTTAAATCTTCTACTAAAAGTTCAAAATCAATAGACCTTGGATGATCAAAATTAATTTGAATCCTCTCCTCAAAAGATAAATGACTGCTATCATGATAATAATTATCTTGGGAAATCACGATAACATCATCTGAAGATAATTGTTTTAAAATATTGTGAACCACAGTGGTTTTCCCAGATCCAGTTCCTCCCGCTATTCCAATTATCAGCATAAATAAAGATTTTCACAAAGTTAATAAAAGCATTTAGTAATTAGGAATCATTTATTCTTAAAACTTTAACAAGTTACAAAAAGAATATTAGATAGTTAATTTCCAAATGATTCATAATATTTTAAAAGAGTTTATTGGTAATTAAACAGCTGTTGTCATCAGCATTCCAAAACCAAAAATTAGAGCAAAAGCTAAAGCTAAAAGTGCCATTTTCTTTAACTCTGGGTCTAAGTCTTTATATTCTTGGGTATTTCCAACTTTTATCATCAACAAAATCGCTGGTAATAACAAGATTAAATAAGTAAACTGAAACCATTTAATAACAGGCTGTTGAAGAATATATATTAAGGCTAAGATAAAAGGAGTAAACATTAGAAATGCATGATAATATTTGGCATAAAATAAGCCTAATATTACAGCAACTGTATTTTTATTAGCTCTTTTGTCCTGCGGAATATCGCGCATATTATTCAAGTTTAAAACCGCTGTGCTCAATAGACCAATGGCTGCTGCTGGTAAAAGTAATGTAGCATCAAAAGATTTTGTGTACAGCATATAGGTACCTATTACCGAAATCAAACCGAAGAAAATAAATACAAATGCATCACCTAAAGCTCTATAACCATAAGCTTTATCTCCAACTGTATAGGAAATCGCTGCCCATACCGATGCTATACCTAGCACAACATAGGTGACAAATAATTCAATATAATTTGGCAAATAAGCCAATGCAATTAAAGCGAAGGCTGAAACCCCAGACAAAACAGCCATTATTTTGACTGCTCTTTTCATGGATTCGGCACTGATATCGCCCGAAGCAACGGCTCTCTTTTCTCCAGTACGGTCTTTGTCTGTACCTTTTATACCATCACCATAATCATTGGCATAATTAGATAAAACTTGCAACAGTAGCGTAGTTACACAAGCCATAGCAAAAAGTAGCCCATCAAATTGACCTTGATATGCGGCCAATAAGCTTCCCAAAAAAATTCCGCTAATAGATAGCGGGAGCGTCCTTAGCCTTGCGGCACTGATCCAATTTTTCATTCGGCAAAAATCATAAATATTTTTCAAATGATAAGCCTGAAACTTGAGAAAGTGGCAAACCATCAAATATTTCAGATATGATTTTTTTGCATTTATTTTTAGTAAAATAGCCTTGATATGAGCCACCTAATTGTGGCTTTGGGATTTCTATCAACCAAACATACTTATTGTATTTCATAAATTGTAGGGTTTCTTGATGCTCATCCACCAAACCAATATAACTACCATCGTCCTCAGAAATATTATTAAATATATCTAATGTTTGCCAAACACTGGCCTCTAGTGGAGCTTCCGTAGGCACACATATATTATTGGTATAGTCTTGAAAAAACAATAGCATAAAGCTAATTTAGTAAAAAATAATTTTAATTCAATATTTTATTTTTCTCTTAGCTTCTGATAAACAATAATTTGTCCGAATTAAGCATTTTTAATTCTACTATCTCAAAATCGCTATATTTAATTTTAAAGCTAGATTTAAGCGAAACGAATTTTAACATGTATCTTTGTCCATCATTTTTTTTAAACTAATCGCATGAAGGTATTGATTATCAATTCAGGAAGTTCGTCTATAAAGTTTCAATTGTTTAAAATGCCCGAACAAGAGGTTGTAGCTTCTGGTTTAGTAGAGAAAATTGGCCTCAAGGATGGAGAAATCCATTACAATACCCAAAAGAAATCCATTAATATCAATATGGAAATCCCTGATCATGCAGTGGGATTACGCGAAGTGGTGAATTTATTGATGAGTTCAGCTTCTGGTGTGATTTCTAATGTAGATGATATTGAAATGATCGGACATCGTGTGGTACATGGTGGAAAGGAATTCTTGAATACCGTAGAAATCAATCAAGATGTAGTAGATAGAATTAAAAGCTTATTTAATTTAGCACCTTTACACAACCCACCCAACCATGTGGGAATTGTGGTAGCGCAGGATATTTTTCCCAACGCGACGCAAATTGCAGTTTTCGACACCTCGTTTCACCAAACTATTCCAGAAAAAGCTCACACCTTTGCCATTCCTTTAAAATTTAGAGATGAACATGATATTAGAATGTATGGTTTCCATGGTATATCTCATCATTATGTCTCCCAAAAAGCGATTGAATATTTACACAACCCAAGCGCTAAATTGATTGTAGTACATTTGGGAAATGGTTGTTCAATGACAGCTATCAAAGATGGAAAGAGCGTGGATCACTCATTAGGTTTTGGCCCTAACCAAGGTCTGATTATGGGTACGCGAAGTGGTGACATCGATCAAGCGGTTATTTTCTATTTAATGGAAAAATTCAATATGGGCGCTCAAGAAGTTTCGAATTTACTTACCAAACAAAGTGGTATGCTTGGATTGACCGGCGATAGTGATTTGAGAGGCATCGAAGAAAGAGCCAACAATGGGGATGAGATAGCTCAATTAGCACTAGAGATGAACACCTACCGAATTAAAAAATATATTGGGACATATACAGCGGTTTTAAATGGTGTAGATGCTATTGTTTTCACAGCCGGTATCGGTGAAAATAGTGAGCTCATTCGCGCTAAGGTTTGTGAAGACATGAGTTATTTCGGAATTGAGTTAGACGCACATAAAAACAGTATTCGCTCTAAAGAAATTCGCGAAATTTCAACAGAATTTAGCAAAACAAAAGTATTGGTGATTCCTACGAATGAAGAATTACAAATCGCTAAGGAATGTTTCGCTTTTCAACAGAAATAATTAAAGTCTAACTTAAGCTAATAAAGCCTTAGATTTCCACTCGGTTTCTTGCCATTCTTTTTCGGCGTCGCTTTCAGCCAAAAGTCCGCCGCCTACATACACAGCAAGCTTTTGAGCAAAGACTTGTGCACATCTTAGGTTGACATAAACTTCGGTATAATCCTTAGAGATAACACCAAAATAACCTGTATAGAAGCTTCGATCATAACCCTCATTTTCTAGTATAAATTGCTGGGCTTTTTCCTTTGGCATTCCACATACCGCTGGGGTTGGATGCAATAAATTGCAAATCTCCTCTATGTCATGCTCTTCTTTTAATTGCGCAGAAAACTTGGTTTTTAAATGCTGAATCTCACCTAAATCAATGGTTTTAGTTTCTCCTTTGCTAGGTTTGAATTTCTTTAAATAACTATAAATATAATCCACCACCCATTGATGTTCTTTATATTCTTTTTCTGTCCAATCTCTGTTTTCCGAAACTGCTTTTGTACTCGCCAAAGCCACCGTAGACAATTCATTGTTATTTATTTGAACTAACTTTTCTGGACTTGCTCCCATCCAGGTTTCACCCTTAAAATTAGCCAAATAAACCATAGCTTTGGGATATTTATGGGCCAAGTGAATTAACTTTTCACCAAAATCTTCATCAAAATTAGCATATTTAATTCGGCTAAAAATTACTTTATCTAATTGATTGTCTTTTAAAGCGTCAATAAAAAAATTACAGCGTTTGATATATTCATCATGCGATTGCTCTTTCACAGATGCTTCGATAGACTTTAAATTTAAATTAAATTCAAGCTCTAACACTTGATCATAACTCAAACTGGTCTCATCTTTCTTATACAAACGACGCGTAATTTGATTATCAAACGAATGAAATATAAAATATGTCTCCTCTTCCTTTTCGCCTAAATTCCATAGCTTAAACTGCTTTTCATTCGGCGCTCTAAAAAGAACAAAATCTTGGGTGACTTTCATATAAACTTTTGTTTATGCTTTTGACTTTCTTTTAATGTCAATAACTTTTGTAGTTAAAATGGCATTTGAAATTAAATTATCATCTGCATCATGCACCCTAATATCAATCACATGCATTCCTCTACCCTTTCGAATAAAAGATCCTTTAGCGAAAACCTTTCCTTCTCTCACCGATTTTAAATGATAAATATTAAGATTAGTCCCCACAGAACCTTGTTCTTTATCAACACATTGCACCGCAGACAATACACTTCCAACGGTTTCGGCCAATACTGCAGTTGCACCGCCATGTAATAAGCCATAAGGTTGATGAACTTTAGAATTCACTTCCATAGACGCGGTTAAAGTATCGCCCGTAAAATCAATATATTCAATACCAAGTAATTCCATCATGGTATTTTTGTTCGTTGCGTTCATCTGCGCTAAAACCTTATCTTTATCCATCTTTTTTCTGTTTCTTTAAACTCAAAAGTAATCAAAACTAAGCTATTTTATGCCTTTCTTTTCAAAATCATTTTACTACTACTTCTTCCTGTTTTATCTTTCAAGCTTTTTAATTTCTTGTGAACCGATAGAGCCATTTAATTTTCCATGGAATAAAAATGATAGGATAGAAAAACCAAAGGAAGATGATACTTTCTACCCTATCAAATGGGTTTCTGATGGAGACACTTTTTGGATAGACGACGGAAGCAAAAATGGAATAAAAATAAGACTCATCGGAATCGATGCACCAGAATCAGTGGATTATGGCAATAAAACCAAACAAGAATTTGGCGTACAGGCACATAAATTTGCTGATTCTTTGTTAAAAAACAAGAAAGTCAGACTGACTTATGACATCGTTAAATACGATAAATACGGCCGAACTTTAGCCTATGCCTTCTTAGAAGATGGAACTTTTGTGAATAAGAAAATCATAGAAATGGGCTATGCGGTTGTATTTAATTATGCTCCCAACCTTAAATATGCCGATGAATTCATAGAAGCCGAAGATGCTGCGGTTGATAACAATAGAGGTTTGTGGGCATTCGAAGATGAATAATGTTTTTATGTTTAAAACTTTAAAAACTAAACACTTACACTATCCTATTTTCTTCTTAATATCTTGAATTTCAGAGTAAATTTGATTTAAAGTCACCATGTTATCCACCTTTCCAAAGTTCAATTGAGAGTGGAATTTCCAAACTTCTACAACATGCTCATAAGAAACTTGAACGGGAGCATATTCAGGGTTTAAGGATATAAGATTCAGCAGTTTTTTCTCAGCATCTTTTTCAATCATTTTTAAACGAATACTATCCTGCTCTACAATGACATAAATATCATTGTTTTTAATTTCTTCTAATTTTTCGACTGCACTACATATCACCCAGCTTTTATCTTGAATCAAAGGCATCATACTATCACCTTTCACCTCAAAACCTCGATAGCTGCTATTTCTATATTCAGGCAATGGAATTTGGAACATCGGCAATTCACCAATCCATTGAGCATCTTCTACATTCTGTCCATATCCAGCGGCGGCTTTTTGACTTACCATAACAATGTTTTCATCCCCATCGCCATCAATACTAATCACTTTTGGCATAGTTGAAGCCGAACCCATTCTGATTATTTTTTGATCACTTTCGCCAAATAACCAAGACGGATTTATTTGAAACTGTTGGTATAACTCTTTTACAACAATTCCACTTAATTTCACTTTTCCACGTTCTATATCTACAGTAGAACTTCCCGCACCAATAATTTTAGCAAAATCTATTTGAGTATATCCTAAGTCCTCTCGAACCTCTCTTAAACGCTGATTCTCTATGGGTATCTGCATATTTTATTTTTTAATATCTGAATAAATTCTAAACTTTAAAAACTATAATTAAAGCCTAATCTTCAGTATTTTATACAAATATACACTTTCATTGGAATATTTCCATTATGTTGGATTATTTCCATAAATCAGGAATATTTCCATATCTTTGAATTAAATATGGAAAGCTTATGAAGAGGAGTATTTTACATTTAGATTTAGACACTTTTTTTGTGTCTTGTGAACGATTATTAGACAGCAAGTTAAATGGAAAACCTATTTTGGTAGGTGGAACCGGAAGCCGTGGTGTGGTATCTGCCGCCAGTTATGAAGCGCGTACTTTTGGAGTTCATTCGGGAATGTCTATGAAAATGGCGCGCATGATGTGCCCAGAGGCTATAGTGATTCGTGGAAATGCTGGAACCTATAGCAAATTCTCTAAAATGGTGACCGATATTTTGCAAGAAAATGTTCCTGTTTTGGAGAAAGCAAGCGTAGATGAGTTTTATGTCGACATGAGCGGAATGGACAAGTTTTTTGGATGTTATAAATATGCTGGCGAACTGCGTCATAAAATCATAAAAGAAACAGGTCTGCCCATTTCTTTCGGTCTTTCGGAAAACAAAACTGTATCTAAAATTGCTACTGGAGAAGCCAAACCCAACAATCAGCTCAAAATAGATTATGGTATGGAAAAAACTTTTCTTTCACCTTTATCTGTTCGTAAAATCCCAGGTGTTGGGGATAAAACTTATCAAACTCTTTGTCATTTGGGCATCAAAGAAGTTCAGGTTTTACAAAAAATGCCCAGAGAAATGGTAGAAAATGTTTTAGGCAAAAATGGAAGCATTCTTTGGCAAAAAGCCAATGGTATTGATCACTCTCCTGTGATTGAATATCATGAAAGAAAATCGATTTCTAATGAGCGTACTTTTGGCAAAAACACTACCGATATGGATTTGCTAACCCGGTATATAACGGCTATGACAGAAAATTTAGCTTATCTACTTCGCAATGGTAATAAAATGGCTGCTTGTATTAGTATTAAAATTAGATATTCTGACTTTAACACCTATTCTAAACAGGTTAAAATTCCCTACACATCGGCAGATCATGTTTTAATCCCAACAGCCTTGGAGTTATTCCATAAATTATATGATAAGCGATTACTCGTCCGATTGGTGGGCGTTAGGTTCAGTGATTTAACTAGTGGAAGTTATCAGATTTCAATTTTTGAAGATACCAAAAAAACAACCCAACTCTATGAAGCCATGGACAAAATAAGGAATCGCTATGGGAGTCGAAGTGTGATACGCGCCAATTGCATGGATGTGCACAGCATCGGAAACGATTTTAATCCATTTAATGGCGAACCTCCAACTGTTTTAGCACATAGAAATGCTTAAAAAAAATAATCAACCAATTAAAATATTAAGCCCCAAAACCACTCTTTGTATTTAAACAACCATACATATTATAGTTTACGCTACGGAACATTTTCTGAGGAATATCTTCTGCAAATGGCTGTGGATAATGGTTATGAAAGTTTAGCGATTACAGATATTAACAATACTTCTGTGAGTTTAAACTTCTTTAGGCTAGCCAAGAAATATAATATAAAACCCATTGCTGGGATCGACTTTAGAAATGGTGCAGAACAAATGTATGTTGGAATTGCCCACAACAATTCATCTTATTTAGCATTAAATAATTTTTTGTCGCATCATTTGCATCATAAAATTCCATTTCCCGAAACAGCTCCCGATATTCCAGATGTTAGCTTTATTTATAATTTTGAAACAGTTTTAAAGCAAGAAAAAACTATTTTTCGCCCCAATGAACGTATTGGTGTGGATTTAAAAGATTTAAAGAAAATTGCATTCAACCATTTGATTCGTCGACAAGATTTATGGGTTTTATGTCTTTCCAATACTTTTAGAAATAAAACAGATTTTAATATTCATCGCTTATTACGCGCGGTTGATAACAACATATTATTGAGCAAATTAGATCCTTTAGAACAAGCTCTGCCTACTGAAATTATGCTGCCAAAAGAGCAACTTCTAGAGCGTATTAAAGATTTTCCATTTTTAATTAAAAACACACAAAATCTAATTGATTCCTGTGAGACTAGTTTTAATTTTAATGCTGAGCACCAAAACAAGAAAAAATTTACAGAAAGTAAAACCAAGGATATTCAGTTGTTGAGGCATTTATGCTTAGAGAATCTGCCTAAGCGATACCCTGTCGTGACAACTGAAATTCAACAAAGAATTGAAAAAGAGCTTAAAACCATAGAAGAAATGGATTTCGTTTCTTTCTTTTTGGTGAATTGGGACATCATCAGTTATGCTCAACGAAAAAACTATTTTTATGTTGGTCGTGGAAGTGGTGCCAATTCCATTGTTGCATATTTACTTCGCATAACAGATGTAGATCCTATCGATCTCAATCTCTACTTCGAGCGATTTATGAATGTTTACAGAACCAGTCCGCCAGATTTTGATATTGATTTTTCTTGGCGAGACCGCGAAGATGTCACCAATTATATTTTTGATCGCTACGGAAAAAATGGAGAAGTTTCCCTGATTGCCACCTACTCCACCTATCGACATAGTGCGGCGATGCGCGAATTAGGCAAAGTTTTCGGACTACCAAAACATGAGATTGATATTTTAAGTGATGGTAAGTATAATCCTACTCAATTAGAAAATTATGCAAAATTAGTTCACCAATATGGTAGATTGATTCATGATTTCCCGAATTTAAGAAGTGTACATGCCAGTGGGATTTTAATTTCTGAAAAGCCAATTCACTACTTTTCGGCGACAGATCTACCCCCCAAAGGCTTTCCTACCACACATTTCGACATGATTATAGCCGAAGATGCTGGTCTATATAAATATGACATTTTAGGGCAACGTGGTTTAGGAAAAATTAAAGAAGCCACAGAGATTATCAAGTACAATCATCCCGAAAAAACATTAGCAGATATTCACGATACAAAACCCATGTTTACTGACAAAAACGTGAATAATATGATCAAAAAAGGGAATTGCATAGGTTGTTTTTATGTGGAATCGCCCGCCATGCGCATGTTAATCAGAAAATTAGAAGTAGACAATTATTTACTTTTAGTCGCAGCTAGTTCTATCATTAGGCCTGGCGTAGCGCAAAGTGGCATGATGCGAGAATATATTATGCGTCATAAATATCCTGAAAAGAGAAAAGATGCACATCCGACACTTTACGAAATTATGCCAGAAACTTATGGCGTAATGGTGTATCAAGAAGATGTAATAAAGGTGGCGCATCAGTTTGCGGATTTAAGTTTAGGCGAAGCTGACGTTTTAAGACGTGGTATGAGCGGGAAGTTTAGATCGAGAAATGAAATGCATTTTGTGCAAAAGAAGTTCTTTGATAATTGTTTGAACAAAGGATTTCCAGAAGAACTCATCAAAGATGTTTGGCGACAAATTGAAAGCTTTGCGGGTTATGCTTTTGCCAAAGGCCACTCAGCATCTTATGCAGTTGAAAGTTATCAAAGTTTATTCTTAAAATGCTATTATCCATTAGAGTATATGGTCGCAGTAATCAATAATGGGGGCGGCTACTATACACGTGAATTATATTTTCATGAAGCTAGAATGAACGGTGGTATTCTTCATGCTCCATGCATCAACAAAAGCTTTGGGCATACAGTTATTGAAGGAAAAAATATTTATTTAGGTTTTAATTTATTAAACAACATAGATGAAAAATCTATCGAGCAGATAGAAGGTGAAAGAAATAAAAACGGAGAATTCACTTCTTTTCAAGATTTTGTAAATCGTGTTCCATTGGGGATAGAACAAATGGATATTTTAATTCGAATAAATGCTTTTAGATTCACCCATATTCCTAAAAGGAATTTACTATGGCAAGTTTATGCTTTGCAACCAAAAAACAAGAAAATTCAACAATCCAAAGAACTTTTCCCACCACCAGAAAGAAATTTTGACATGCCGAATTTAACTTCTAACCCATTAGAAGATGTTTTTGATCAAATAGAATTGTTAGGTTTTGCGCTTAGCGATCCTTTTTCATTGACTGCGGAAAAGGTGCCAGATGGACTTTTGGCGAAAGATTTACCTTTCAATTTAAATAAAACCGTCAGCATTTATGGCTATTTAGTCACAGCCAAATATACAAAAACCATAAAAAAAGAAGTTATGCATTTTGGGACCTTCTTAGATCGCGCTGGACATTGGGTAGACACAGTTCATTTTCCTATGATAGCCAAAAAGTACCCTTTTCAAGGAAAAGGAATTTATGAGCTTACTGGAAAAGTAACCGAGGAGTTTGGCTTTTATACGATTCAAATTTATAAAATGAGAAAATTGGCCTTTATGAAGGATCAAAGATTTGTTTAATCTTGCATATTAACAAGAATGAATAATATTAGCTAGCATTTCTACCTAGCTCTAGCATACTTTTTAGGCTTTCTTTCTAGTTTAATTTTTAAAATAGAGAAAATCTGACTCCCAATAGCGTCAAAAAAAAAGTAATTCTAAACGAGTTTAAATGGCAAAAAACCGAAAAAAAGTCAAAAAATGTAAAATATACACTTAAGACTTAAAAAAGTTTAAATAAAATTCAAATCGTAACTAATTCATAATAAATGAAAAGCGAAATAAAGCTCGAAAATATGTAAAGATTTTCTCAAAATAATTTTGAAACATCAAAATAATAGCTACATTTGCATCGCTGATTAAGACAGAAACAGACGTTCTTTCAAACATAATCAGCGCAGTGAGGGAGAGGTGCCGGAGTGGTAACGGAGCAGATTGCTAATCTGTCGACGGGTAACCGTCGCCAGGGTTCGAGTCCCTGTCTCTCCGCAAAAAAAATTATTACTCGGGGCGTAGCGTAGCCCGGTTATCGCGCCGCGTTTGGGACGCGGAGGTCGCAGGTTCGAATCCTGCCGCCCCGACTATACAAAAACCCACTAGTTAAATAACTAGTGGGTTTTTTGTTTTTACTAATTTCCGAAATCTTTAAGCTCTAATGATTTCTCCTATCTTATCATCACCTTCAAGAATTTCAAATACTTGATTCGTTCTTACTTTATCATCTAAAACTTCCACCAATGTCCTGGCTACATCAGCCCTAGAAATTTTTCCTTCTAGACTTAAGTTCTTCCCCAAGGCGATTTTACCTTTAGCTTCATCATTCGTTAAACTACCCGGACGAACTATGACATGATCCAAGTTACTCGACATTAGATATTCATCTGCATTTTGCTTTGCCTTAAGATAGTCTTCTAAATCTCCTCCTATAGATGGCTTATCAGCGCCCATAGAACTCAACATGACAAACTTATTAACCTTGGACTCTTTAGAAGCATCTACCAATCGTTTGGCTCCTTCTTGATCAACTCCTATCACGTTCTTACCTTTAGAGCCCGCAGCAAAGATGACTTTATCTACATTTTCTGTTGCGTGTGATACATCTTCTTCCAAATCCGCTAAAACAACTTTTACATTTTGCGCCTCAAAAGCCTTTTTTTGCTCTTCCTTACGAAGCATGGCAATTGGCTCATACTTTGTTGAATCTTTTAACAAGTCAACGATAATTTTCCCCGTTGTACCATTGGCTCCCGCAACTAATACTCTTTGTTTAATATCCATAATTTAAATTTAAGCTTTATTCTTTAATTGATTTAATAATAATTCAGCAACTTTTTCTGATGAAGCTGGATTCTGCCCGGTAATCAATAAACCATCCTCTATAGCATACTCCTGAAAATCATCAACTTTGCTGTACTCTGCCCCATTTTCTTTCAACATATCTTCTACTAAGAAAGGAACTACATCAGTTAAACCAGCCAAATCCTCTTCTGAATTCGTAAATCCTGTAACCTTTTTATCCTTAACCAAATAAACTCCATTGGCATCTCTTGTATGTTTCAAAGCTCCAGGAGCATGACAAACAAAGGAAATAGGTTTACCTAATTGATAGAAATCTTCAATCAATTGGGTTGAAACTTTGCTCTCTGCTAAATCCCATAATGGACCGTGTCCTCCGGGATAAAAAACAGCATCAAAATCCTCCGCCGAAACCTCAGATAACCGAAGTGTTTTACTCAATTTCTCTTGTAATTCTTTATCATCTTTAAATCTCTTGGTAGATTCTGTTTGATTTTCTGGTTTATCACTCGTAGGGTCAATGGGTGGTTGTCCACCTGCTGGAGAAGCCAATGTGATTTCTGCACCTTGATCTAAAAAATGATAATAAGGTGTTGCGAATTCTTCAATCCAAAAACCTGTTTTATCTCCTGTATCGCCTAATTTATCGTGCGATGTTAATACGATTAATATTTTCATTTATGTAAATTTAATGTTACTTGCTTTTTAAATCTCAACGATCATCTTTCCTTTATTCTTACCTTCAAATAACTGCAAGAATGCTTTTGGAATATTATCAAAACCTTGAACAATGGTTTCTTGATGCGTAAGTTTTCCTTCTTGTAACCAAGTCGCTAATTGCTTCATACCTTCAGGGAATTTCTCTTGATAATTCCCCACGATAAAGCCCTGCATCAAGGCGCTTTGCTTAATCAAAAATCCTTGCACTCTTGGCCCCATTGGCACTTCTGTAGCGTTATACATAGAAATTGCACCACACACCACTACTCTACCAAATCGATTGATATTTGCATGTACAGCATCTGAAATATCGCCACCTACGTTGTCAAAATAAATATCAACTCCCTCTGGACAAACTTTTTCAATAGCTTGCTGCATGTCTTCGGTTGTGTTATAATTAATAGCCTCATCAAACCCAAATTGAGATTTTAGCATCTCTACTTTCTCATCCGTTCCCGCGATTCCTACTAAGTAACAACCTAAAATCTTACCGATTTGCCCAACAACACTACCTACGGCACCAGCTGCACCAGATACAACAATAGTTTCGCCATCTTTTGGTTTTCCAATTTCTGTTAATCCAAAATAAGCAGTTAAACCTGTCATTCCTAAAACACCTAAATAAGCTGATAAGGAAACTTGCGATCCATCTACTTTTATCAGGTTTTGAGCATCTGACGATTGAAATTCTTGCCATTCTAAATGACCTGAGACGAAGTCCCCTACTTTGTAATTGCTATTTTTAGATTCTACCACTTCGGCGATGGCCCCAGAGCTAATAGGTTTATCCAACTCAAATGGTGGAATATAAGATTTAGCATCACTCATTCGTCCGCGTAAATATGGATCAACAGAAACGAACTTTAACTGAAGCAATAAATCGCCTTCTTTGATTTGAGGCTTTTTGGCTTCTTTAGATTCAAAATTGGATAAAGTGGGTGTCCCTACAGGTCTACTTTTTAAACTAATTAATTTATTCATAGTATTATTTTTTCTTAATTTTTAAATTTTAATGGCATCCCATGAGCTTTTAAAGGATTTTTGTCTGTCTTCAGCAGTCATGACATAAATATCCTTTTCTTGAACTGCCAATAGAAATGACAAAGGATAAATAGCATAAGCATACAGCACATAATTAGAAACCGGCTTCAAAATTCCTTCATCTTTACCTCGTTCCCATAAGTCAATTAAAGGTTGAAGATGTCTTAAACCTTTCCCAATAACCTCCCGATCAACCATCGGTGTATTATCCGATTGAGATAAAAAAGATGCTTCATCTATTCGAGTTAATTTATAATCTGCGATATTATTCCAAATGATTTCAAATCCCTGTTTTACTGGTAGATTTTCATCATAATTCTTAAATGCATTATCGCTAAACGAAGCTTTCACCTCTAAATAAAGAGAGTTAATGAGATCTTGTTTATTTTCAAAATATAAATAAATGGTGGCGGGTGCTACACCTGCTAATTTTGCAATTTTGGACATAGGTGCTGCGTGGAACCCATTATTGGTTACAAGGTTTAAGGTAGCTTCTAGCAAAGCTGCTCTTTTGTCCAAAACTTTTTTTTTACTCATCACAAATTATATTATTAAACAAGTTGAAGGCGCATTTAGATTTCTATTCAACTCCAACTCATTACAAACTTACGAAAATGAATGAACGTTCATTCATTAATTCAGCTATTGAACATGCATTTGTGAATAATTTTTCATTTTATTTAAATTTATAACTTAAATCGTCTTTTTATAACTCATTAGTAATAAAACTATTATAATTAATTATTATAAAATTAGTGTACTTTTACACTATTAAACATAAAAAATGTATATTTGTAAACTAATCATAAGCTATGAACTTCGACTTAGTAAAAGACGTTATGGATCTCGTTAAAGAATTTCAATCTAAGAACAAGTTAAATCCCATCTACGGCAATAATGTAGATGGCTTTAGGCAATGGATTAAAAACTCAGATGAAGCTGTTCCACAATTGAATTGGGAGGGAAAAGAATCTGGCAGAACTCCAGAAAGCATGATCAATACTCTCCTTGTCCACATGAATCATTATGCAAAAACTTATTCTAAATCGGCGATTTATGATTCAAAATTTTCTACGCAAGATGACTTTATTTTTCTGATTAATTTAAAAGTTCATGGTCCTATGAAGAAAATGGAATTAATAAAGCACAATAAACAAGAAAAGCCTGTTGGTATCAAAATCATTAATCGTTTGATTGGTAACCACTGGGTGGAACAAAAAGATTCCAAGAAAGATAAAAGAAGTAAAATTATTCAGATTACGAAGCAAGGCCTAGAAGCTCTTGAAAACCAAATGGATAATATTCGCAAGGCTACTCAAATTGTAACGGGTAATTTAAACGAATTAGAAAAAATAAAATTAATTGAGCTATTGCAGAAACTAAATCATTTTCATGAGCCATTATATAATGAGAATATTGAAGTATCAGAGCTTTTGGATCGTGCTTACGAAACTTATCTCAAAAAGCCATCTTAAAAATCATTAACTTAGTTAGAACTAAATCTTTTAAACAAAAAGCACCAAACCACAATCTCATACTTAAAAATATATGCCTAAACATAAAAAGAAAATAGCCATCATAGGAGCCGGAGTTGCTGGATTATCTGCTGCATCCTACTTAGCGCAAGTAGGCAACGAAGTACATGTTTTCGAAAAGCATCATCAACCTGGTGGACGTGCTCGACAGTTTAAAACAGATAATGGCTTTACTTTCGACATGGGTCCTAGTTGGTATTGGATGCCAGATATAATGGACGATTTTTTTGCAGATTTTGGACATAAAACCTCTGATTTCTTTGAGTTAGTCTCATTACATCCTCAATTCGAAATGATTTTTTCGGATATGAATATCGAAGTTCCGGAATCTTTTGAGCAAATGAAGTCCTTGTTTGAAAGTTTAGAAAAAGGAGCAGGACAAAAATTAGAGGAATTCATGCAATCAGCGGAGTTCAAATATGAAGTAGGTATGAAAGAATTTGTCCAAAAACCTTGTCATAGTTGGCTAGAATTTGCTTCACCCAAAATTGCTCAATCTGCTTTAAAGCTGGATTTGCTCACAAATTTCAGATCTTATGTCGGAAAATATTTCAATCATCCCAAGCTGAAAACCTTAATGGAGTTTCCCGTTATTTTCTTGGGAGCATCACCTAAAAACATTCCTGCTTTGTATAGTCTGATGAATTTCGGTGGTTACAAAAAAGGCACCTTCTACCCTATGGGAGGATTTTATCAATTAATTTTGGGGATGCAAAAAGTGGCCGAAAATCAAGGAGCGACTTTTCATTTTAATCAAAATGTAGAAAAAATCAATACAGAAAATAATAAAGTAAAATCGCTAGTGATTAATGGTGAAACTCACAGTTTTGATGCTATAGTAGCATCTTCGGATTATCATCACACCGAGACTTTATTGAATCAAGACGAAAGAAATTACACCGAAGATTATTGGAAAAAGAGAATCTTTGCACCTTCTTGTCTGATTTATTATTTAGGTTTAAATAAAAAAGTTCTCAACCTTAAACACCATACTTTATTCTTTGAAAATGATTTAGATGCACATATCGATGCGATTTATGGTGAGAAAAAATGGCCAGAAAATCCATTATTCTATGTCTGCTGCCCATCTAAGACAGATCCAAAAGTTGCTCCCGAGGATTCTGAAAACCTATTTTTATTATTGCCTTTAGCCATTGGACTTAAAGACGATGAGGAAACCAGAGAGAAATATTTGAAAGAGATGTTAAATCGACTCGAAATACATACGGGTGAAACAAAATTAGTTGATTCGATTGTTTACAAAAGAAGCTTTTGTGTTTCTGACTTCATCAAAGATTATAATGCCTATGGTGGCAATGCGTATGGTTTAGCTAACACTCTAAAGCAAACTGCTGTTTTAAAACCAAAAATTAAAAATAAGAAAATTAAAAATCTATACTATACCGGACAACTAACTGTGCCAGGTCCAGGTGTACCACCTTCTATTATTTCTGGTAAAATTGTCGCAAATGAGTTCATTAACCATAATATGCCCTAGCTATGAAGAAATTATACGATGAATTAGCATTCGACATCAGTAAAAGCACAACAAGAAAATATAGCACAAGTTTTTCTTTAGGAATTTTTGCATTGAGTCCCAAAATACGTCCTGCGATTTATGCCATTTATGGTTATGTTCGTTTAGCAGATGAAATTGTAGATAGCTTTCATGATTTTGATAAAAAAACACTCTTAAATCGTTTTAAAAATGAAACTTACATTGCCTTAGACGAAGGCATCGCTCTTAATCCAATACTTCAATCTTTTCAAGAAAGCGTCCGTAAATATGATATTGAAAGGCGTTTAATAGATCAATTTTTGCATAGCATGGAAATGGATTTGCACGATGTTGATTATAATTCTGAGCAGTACCAGGAATACATTTATGGTTCGGCAGAAGTCGTTGGGTTAATGTGTTTACAGGTTTTCACAGAAGGAAATAAACAGCAATATGAAGAGTTAAAACCTTTTGCTATGAAATTAGGTTCGGCATTCCAAAAAGTAAATTTTTTAAGAGATTTAAAAGATGATTATCAAGTTTTGGGACGAACTTATTTTCCGCACATCGAAATGGGGGTATTTACCGACCTTGTAAAACAAGAAATTGAGCATGAGATTCATCAAGAATTCAAAGAGGCCTTGGTTGGGATTAAATTACTCCCGAAATCAGCCAAATTCGGAGTTTATTTGGCATATAAATATTATTTATGTCTCTTTAAAAAAATAAGAGGCATTCCGGCTGAAAATATTTTACAAAAACGAATTCGTGTGCCCAACTCCGAAAAATTTAGTTTAATGATGCGCAGTTATGTTCGATACAAGGCAGCCATGCTGTAATTTAAATTTAAAACTATGAAATTTCAACTTTACAGAGAGCAACAATTAAATTGCGATATAGAAACGGCGTGGGAGTTTTTCTCCAACCCGCACAACTTATCTAAAATAACACCTAACGAAATGAACTTTGTGGTCTTAACAGATCTACCGAGTACCCAAATTTATGAAGGAATGGAAATCGATTATACGGTGTCTCCATTATTAAATATTCCTATGAAATGGAAAACTAGAATCACTCAAGTGGATGAATTAAAAAGCTTTACAGATTTTCAATTAAAAGGGCCTTACAAGCTTTGGAATCATTACCATGAGTTTATTCCTAATAAAAATGGCATTTTAGCGAAGGATACGGTGAATTATGAACTACCTTTAGGGTTTATAGGAAATATTGCACATTCTTTGTTTGTTAGATCTAAACTGGAATCTATTTTCAAGCATCGTTTTCAAGTTTTAGAAGAAAAATTTAATAATAAATTAGTGTCATGAATTTATTAATCGTTTTAGCCGTTTTTATCGCTATGGAAGGCGCTACTTGGCTTATCCACAAATATGTAATGCATGGATTCCTATGGGTTTTACATAAAGATCATCATGATCATAGCACCGATGGACCTTTTGAGAAAAATGATTATTTCTTTGTCATTTTCGCGATTCCGGCGATTATTTTAATGTATTTTGGAGCAGAGCAGGAATTTAATTACTTGTTTTATATAGGCGTTGGCGTGACTTTATATGGCATGGCTTATTTCTTTATTCATGATATTTTTATTCATCAAAGATTGAAGATTTTTTCTCGAACAGAAAATCCTTACTTCTTGGCTTTAAGGCGTGCGCATAAACAACATCATAAACATTTAACCAAAGAAGACGGCGAATGTTTTGGCTTTCTTTACGTACCGATGAAATATTTTAATATGTACTTTAAAAAGGCTAAAAATTGAAATCCTTTACTTATTTACTCGTTTTACTTTTTACGATAATCATCTGTTTTATTGCTTCCTTTGATAAAAGAATTAGGTTTGATAGGCACTTTATGTCCTTTTTAAAGGCAGCAACTCTTGTCGCGGTTCCTTTCATTACTTGGGATGTATGGTTTACAGCTATGGGCGTATGGTGGTTTAATCTAGAATATACTACAGGATTAGTTATCGCGGGTTTACCTTTTGAAGAATGGTTGTTTTTTATTTGCATTCCATTTTCATGTGTTTTTACTTATTTCTGTATCGATAAATTCTTTAATCTTAAATGCTTAGATGGCTTTAATAGTATTATCGTTTTTGTAAGTTTAATTGCCATTTCGGTGGTTGGTTTACTAAATGCTGATAAAATGTACACCATTGTAACCGCTGTCATTACGGTGCTCTCGCTGATTTATTTTCATTTTATTGCCAGAATTCCATGGATAAGTAGAGCATCTTTTGTTTTCAGTATTTTAATGATTGGATTCTTTTCTGTGAACGGGGTTTTGACAGGAACAGGTTTAGAGAGCCCTATTGTAAATTATAATCCTGAGGAATTTATGGGTATTAGATTATTGACCATTCCTATTGAAGACGCTGTGTATGGTTATTCACAATTTTTGTGGGTTTTGTTTTTCTTTAAATACTTCACTGGAAGAAAACAAATTGATATATGAAAGAAAAAGTCAACCTATTTTGGTTTAGAAGAGATTTAAGATTAGAAGATAATATTGGATTAGCACATGCATTAAAGGCTGATTACCCAGTGATCCCTATCTTCATTTTCGATAAAAACATTTTAGACCAATTAGAAGATAAATCAGACCGAAGAGTTGATTTTATTCATCAAGCTTTACAGTATTTAAATCTTGAATTAAAAAAGCATAATTCAAGTTTAAAAACTTTTTATGGTGATCCTTTAGCCATATTTAAAGAATTGGAAAAGGAGTTTGAAATTTATCAGATTTACTGCAATCGGGATTATGAGCCATACGCGATTAAAAGAGACAAAAGTATTTATGAATATTTTAAACCAAAAAATATCGTCTTCAAAGCTTATAAAGATCAAGTCATTTTTGATAAAAACGACATCCTTAAAAAGGATGAAACTCCATATACGGTCTATTCCTATTACGCCAAAAAGTGGAAAGTAAAACTTACAGATCAAGATTTAAAACCGGCTAAAATTCATTTCAATCAATTTAAAATGATTGAATTTGAGAAAATTACTGGCTTAGAACAACTTGGATTTAAACCGACAGAAATTGTCTTTAAACAACCAACTTTAGATGTTGACATTATTAATGAATATGATCAATACAGAGATTTTCCAGCAATGGAGCAAACTACTCAGCTAGGGATTCACTTACGTTTTGGAACGATTAGTATTAGAAAATGTGTGGCATTTGCAAAGGAACATAATAAGGTATGGCTTTCAGAATTGATTTGGAGAGAATTTTTTATGCAGATTCTTTATCATTTTCCAGAGGTTTCACATAGATCTTTTAAAGCAAAATACGACAATATCCCATGGAGAAATAATATAGATGAATTTGAAAAATGGTGTAACGGAATGACAGGTTATCACATTGTAGATGCGGGAATGCGTCAGTTAAATCAAACTGGATTTATGCATAATCGGGTTCGAATGATTGTGGCAAGTTTTCTTTGTAAGCACCTTTTAATTGATTGGCGCTGGGGAGAAGCTTATTTTGCACAAAAACTGGATGATTATGATTTATCCGCCAATAACGGTAATTGGCAATGGGCAGCGGGTACAGGTTGCGATGCAGCACCATATTTTAGAGTATTTAATCCCTACACCCAAACTGAAAGGTTCGATAAAAACCATGATTATATACAAAAATGGGTTCCTGAATTTGAATCACAGGACAATCCAGCACCTTTGGTAGAGCATAAATTTGCAAGAGAAAGAGCCATTTCTACTTATAAGAATGCCTTGAACGCTGAAAACTTTTAAAATATTTTATTATAAATTTAAATTATTTTTAGCCACATTAATTTAAGATAATCAAACACTTAAAAGACTGATCATATTTATAAGTTTCAATAAATGGAAAAAATATTTCAATTTTACTTGTGTTATTAAGAATAATATCTAAATTTGCACCACTCAAATAGAAAAATAGGTCGCGTAGCTCAGTTGGATAGAGCATCTGCCTTCTAAGCAGACGGTCCCAGGTTCGAATCCTGGCGCGATCACTCTAAGAGTCAAGCACTTACATTAAACAATGTAGGTGTTTTTTTATTTATAATCAGAATAAAATGAATCTTAGGCTCCCATCTCCTACTTTTATCATTTCATAAACCCTTTTTATTTTTTATCTTTAAAACTCTAAATTTAAGATTTATGAAAATTTATAAAGCTATTAAAGACGATCACGACATTCAACGTGACTTAATAAAAAAGATATCTAAAACTTCAGGAGATTCAGAAGAGAGGAAACAGTTATGGGAAGAGCTCAAAAAAGAATTGGAGGTTCATGCTGTGGCAGAAGAAAGATATTTTTACGCTCCACTCATTGACACCGATGAAATGCAAGAAGACGCGCGTCATGGTATTGCAGAGCATCATGAAATGGATGAATTAATAAAAGAGTTGGACGAAACAGATATGAGTTCTCCACATTGGAAGGCCACTATGGATAAATTAGGCGAAACCGTTATGCACCATTTAGAGGACGAAGAGGAAGAGTTCTTTGAGAAGGCAAAAGATATTTATAGTAAAAAAGATGCTAAAAGCTTAGCTCAAAACTATGAAAAGACTATGAAAGAATACCGCGGTAGCTGGCCGGAGGGACTTCCTAAAAATGAATAAATATTATCTAATCAATAACTTAGCATATAATTAACATTTAGTTCAATTTTTTGGAATGGAGTTTGAAACTTTAATAGTATAACAAAAAATTTATTATTATGAGTAGTTTAGAAGACAAGTTAAGAGGAAATTGGAATATCGTTAAAGGTAAAGCCAAAGAACAATGGGGAGACCTTACAGATGATGATTTAACTCTAGCAGAAGGAAAATGGGATCAGTTTGTTGGAAACATCCAAAAGAAAACGGGTGAAACAAAAGATAACGTTGAGGATTTCTTCGATAGAGTTGGAAAAGATTTCGAGAATAGGTAATTAATACCTTTTTAGAAATCAGAAATCACCTTGCAAAACAAGGTGATTTTTTATTTTGCAAAGAACTTTTAATTACATTTGAATCCAAATAATTATCATTTTATGAAACGTATCCTATGGGCAATTTTGCCGATGATTTTTCTTGTCGCCTGCTCTACATCTCAAGTTCAATCAAAGGTTGTGGAAAAAGTAGTGAGAGATACTGTTTACTTAGAGCATCCTCAAGACGCACAAGGAAACGAAATTGAAACTTCGATTTTAAAAAATTATAAAATTTCTGATAAACACTATCCTGCTATAGGGCAAGATTATAGACAGAAATTTTTAATTATGCACTACACCGCATTGCATAATGATAGGTCCGCCGAAGTTTTGACTCAGCAAAGTGTAAGTTCACATTATCTAATTAAAGATTATGATGATGACGAAATTTATGTATTGGTTGGAGAAAACGAAAGAGCCTGGCATGCTGGTGTTAGTTCTTGGTTAGATCGAACCAATATTAATGATTCTTCCATTGGAATTGAGATTGTAAATCTTGGTTATTCTACCATTAATGGTAAGATGAGATTTTATCCATTTCCAGAACATCAATTTAAGAAAGTAGCAGAATTGGCGCAAGACATTGTAAAACGATATAAAATTGATCCAACCTTTGTTTTAGGACATAGTGATGTAGCACCGACCAGAAAAGAAGATCCGGGAGCATTTTTCCCATGGAAGAGATTATACGAAGAATATAGCGTTGGTGCTTGGTATGACGATGTAGACAAGTATAGATTTTTACCTGAATATGTATCAAGTGATTACAAAAAAAGTTCTTTCATAAAGTCCGTTCAAGCAGATTTAGCTAAATATGGCTATGGTATAAAACAAACTGGAACTTGGGACGATCAAACCAAGCGTGTCATTATGGCTTTCCAAATGCATTTTAGACCAAGTAACTATAGTGGACAATTAGATGCAGAAACCTGGGCTATTTTGCAGGCATTAAATTTTAAATATAGAAAGTAACTTAAGCTGAAACATTTAATACAAGTTTTCAGACTATTGTTAAAATTTGCATGAAATGTGTAGGGAAATCAATTAAATATTCAAATATGACAATTCAAGATATTAGAGATAAATTTCAAGATAGACTTTCTGATTTATATACTAAAGAAGAGATAGACACCATATTCTTCAGCATTGCTGAAACGCAGTTAAAAAAAGATAAAAATATCATCCGTGCAGGATTGCACGAAAGTTGGTCGGAGTTAAAAGATGCTGAGAAGCATTTTGATTTTGCTCTAACGAATTTAATGACAGGTACGCCATATCAATATGTAATGGGTGAAACTGAATTTATGAATCATAAGTTATTTGTAAACCCCAATGTATTAATTCCTAGGCCAGAAACCGAAGAATTAGCGGAATGGATTATTCAAGACTTCACCAATCCAAACAACGAATTCGATGGAAATATTTTAGATATTGGTACAGGAAGCGGAGCATTAGCCATTGCGTTAAAAGCTGCTTTTCCAAAAGCTTCCGTTCATGCCCTAGATATAAGTTCGGAGGCTTTGGAGGTGGCAAAGAATAATGCTATGTATAACCATACTACCATTAATTTTCATGAAATTGACATTCTTAATACCTTCTTAGATGAATTGCCTTACTTCGATATTATTGTAAGCAACCCACCTTATATTCCTAGTTCAGAAAAAACCGAAATGCAGAAACAAGTCAGTCAGCACGAACCGGCAATCGCTTTATTCGTTCCAGATGATGACCCAACGGTTTTTTATAATAAAATCAATCAATTGGCCTTAGATAAGTTAAAACCAAAAGGTGCGGTGTATTTAGAGATTCATCAGAATTTAATGGAAGAAACCAAAAAGATTTTTGAATTTAGTTTTGGAAAGGTAAACGCCAAAAAAGATATTTCTAATAATTGGAGAATGCTGAAGGTCCAACAACCCTTTACGTGTAAATAATACACTCGCTTTGATTAAACTCCATGATTGCTGACAAAAATCATAAACTATTTGAAATCCACTACTTTGTAGTGGATTTCTTTTTTTAAAGTCTTTATCAGTCTAATGTTGAATTAAATATGAAGTTAAAAAAATGCGAAACTCACATATAATCAATGCTTTTTAACAGATTTTAAGAATTAAGATAATTGATATTCATCATATTAAATAGTTTTAAATCCTTTATTTTTGTACGAATTTTTGAACGAAATGATGAAGCTTTTAGATAAATATTTGTTTTCAACGCGAGCTATGACGATGATGTTGTTCCTTTATGCCATATCGATGGCAGTAGCAACATTTATAGAGAATGATTTTGGAACTCCTGCTGCCAAAGCGATTGTTTATAATGCCTTATGGTTTGATTTACTACAAATCTTATTAATTGTCAACTTCGCCATTAATATTAAACGATATCGACTTTGGAGAAGAGAGAAATGGGCTGTACTCGTTTTCCATGTTGGGTTTATAGTTACTTTTATTGGAGCTGCCATTACTCATATTTTTGCTATAGAAGGTATTATGAGTATTCGAGAAGGTGATACTTCTAACGAAATTGTATCATCTCAGACTTATGTTAAGATGAACATTTTCGACCAAGATAGAGCCTTGGCATATGAGTCACCTTACACGATGACTTACTTTAACAAAAAAGATGCACCATTCCCGTTAAAACGTCAATTTAAACAAAAGTATCAATTCAAAGATAGAGTAATCGCACTTAAATCCCTAGACTACATTATGTTAGCTAAGGATACCATCATAAGAGGAGAAGGAAAAGAAACATTAGAATTAGTAACAACTGGAGAAGGCGGAAGAAAAAGTGCCTATATTCAATCTGGTGAATTAAAAGAAATTGGTGGAATTATGTTTAGCTTGAACAATCCAATTCCAGGTACTGTTCAGATTTTCTCTGAAGGTGAAAAACTAATGTTCAAATCACCACTGGAAGGAGAGTACGTTCAGATGCAAGGTCAAGCGGTAGGTATGATTACCGATTCGGCGACTTTTAATCAAGGTAAAGGAAAAGTTGCAGTAGATTCATTACAAGAATTAAGATTAGCTAGCCTATACTCTATTCAAAATGCTCAATTTGTAGTGCCAAGTGGAACTTTCAAAGGAAGACTTGAATTTGTTCAGGGAGATAAAAACAATCCTGAAGAGCAAAACAACTCCAATGTTGTCGTTATGGAATATGACGATGGTCAAATTAAAGATACGCTGATTCTAAGAGGTGGACAAGGAAGTACATCTTATAGCACGCGAAAACCTATCAATGGGGTTCAAGTTTCTATGGGGTTTGGTTCTAAGAGCATTGAAACACCTTTCGGAATTAAGTTACGAGATTTTCAATTAGATACTTATCCAGGTTCTAGCAATCCCTCTTCGTTTGCAAGTGAGATTTCCATTATAGACAATGGTGTTGAGAAAGACCATAGAATTTATATGAACAACGTTTTGGACTATGGTGGATATCGATTCTTTCAGGCGAGTTATGACCCAGACGAATTAGGAACTGTATTGTCTGTGAACCAAGATAGACCAGGTACCATAGTGACCTATATCGGTTACATGATGATGTTCTTTGGGATGACCTTCGCGCTATTTTGGAGAGGAACACGATTCTTGACATTACAAAAAATGTTGAAAAACATGAAAAAATCAGCAAAAGCTATTGTACTAGCCTTTTTACTTCTTCCTTTAGGACTATTTGCTCAAGAAACAGAGGTTGATCCCCATGCAGGTCATGATCACGGTCCGATGGAGATGGTAGATACCTTAGCTGCAGCATCGAATCACAAAGCTCCTAGAACACATCCTGCTGCTTCGGATAATCACGGACAAAGTATGAAAATGTCTTCGTTGGATAGTATTGCAAAAATTGTAAACTTCGACAAAGATCATATCATAAAATTAGATCATTTACAAGTACAAGACGATCAAGGTAGAATTAAGCCACTAGGTACACATGCTCTTGAATTATTAAGAAAAATCCATAAAGCAGATAAGATTGGAGGCGTTGATGCCACGGCTTGGTTTATGTCCTTGCAGCAAAATCCAGCGCTTTGGGCAGAAGCTCCTATGATTCGAGTGATGGAGAACAAATTAGGCTCTAAAACAGCAAAAGAATTAGGTGTGGTAGATGGTTATACTTCTTTATTAAACCTAGTAGACCACCGCACAACACAATATAAATTGCAGGAAGCTTATAGCAATGCTTTTCGAAAAAAGCCTTCAGAGAAAACGGAATACGACAAAGAGGTAATTAACATTACGGAACGTTTTTCTATTATTGATAACATTACCAAAGGATATTATTTGAGAATGATTCCTATGCAAAATGAGATCAAAGAAACATGGACCAGTTGGATTCGACCAGCTGAAGAGTTAGAAATTGACTCGATTGCCTTAGGACATATTTCTAAATATTTTAATGCTTTAGGTAGTGCTCAAAAAACAGGTGATTGGTCCAAAGCCAATGAACAAGTACAGGTTATCGATGATTATCAACACAAGTGGGGTAAGAACGTAATTATTTCAGATACGAAAGTTAAGATTGAGGTTTTATATAACCGATTCAATCCTTTCTTATACTCTATGATTGCTTACGCCATGTTAGGTGGAATTTTATTATTACTAGCATTCACTAAGCTATTCTTAGACAAAAAAGTAATCGATTACATCATTAATTTATTCCTTGGCCTATTGGTTGTGGTTTTAATTTTCCAGGGAGTCGCATTAGGAATGAGATGGTATATCTCTGGGCATGCACCATGGACCAACGGATATGAAGCTGTAATTTTCATTTCTTGGGTAGCTGTATTAGCAGGATTCTCATTATATCGAAATGGAAATGCTTTCTTGCCAGCTGCAGGAGCTTTGGTAGCTGTGATCATGATGGGTTTTGCACACGGTTCTTCCCTACTCGATCCAGAAATTACACCTTTAGTACCTGTATTAAAATCGTATTGGTTGATTATTCACGTAGCGATTATTACTTCAAGTTATGCCTTCTTTGGTTTAAGTATGGTAATCGCCATTTTCAACATGATTCAATTTATGTTAAAACCTTCGCGTAAGATTGAAAGAAACATCAAAGAATTAACGATTGTTAGTGAAATGTCTCTTACTGTAGGTCTTTATATGCTAACTATCGGAACCTTTTTAGGAGGAATGTGGGCCAACGAAAGTTGGGGGCGTTACTGGAGTTGGGATCCTAAAGAGACTTGGGCATTCATCTCTGTCATTGTTTATGCCATTGTGTTACATCTTAGATTGGTTCCAGGTTTAAAGGGTAAATTTGTATTTAATATTGCAGCTTTATGGGCAACTGCTGCTCCTATTATGACTTACTTTGGAGTAAATTATTATTTAAGTGGGTTGCATACCTATGCTGCTGGAGATAGTATTCCAATTCCAGGTTGGGTTCCAGGAACTGTGATATTCTTTACGATTCTAACGATAATAACTTTTATTTTTAGAAGAAAATATGCTAAATCAAATAGTTTCGTTAAATTCTAAAATACAAATTATTATGAAAAAATTCTTTATATCCATCGTTAGTTTAATTACATTAGCTTGTACGAATCAAAAACAAGCTAAAATCGACACAACTACCACCAACCCAAAAGGAAGTATATATCAATATACGGTTGAAGATATTGACGGAAATAACTTTAAAATTTCTGATTTAGAAGGCAAAAAAGTTATGATTGTTAATACTGCTTCCAAATGTGGATTTACACCACAATATGAGCAGCTAGAAGAAATTTATCAAAAATATAAGGATGATAATTTTACCATCATTGGGTTTCCTGCTAATAATTTTATGTCACAAGAGCCAGGCTCTAACGAAGACATAAAAGAATTTTGTAGTTTAAATTATGGTGTAACCTTTCCTATGATGTCAAAGATTTCTGTGAAAGGAGATGATATGCATCCTTTATATCAATACCTAACTCAGAAAGATCAAAATGGAGTTTTGGATAATGAAGTTAAATGGAATTTTCAGAAATATTTAATCAATGAAGATGGTACATTAGCTCATGTGTTTTATTCCAAAACACTTCCCAACGATGAGGAAATTATTCGATGGATAGAGGCTAAATAAGTCCTATTTAAGTTTAATTTTAATAATTTTAAAATGATAAAATTAGATGTTCTAGCCATGGCGCCACACCCAGATGATGTAGAACTAGGATGTGGTGGTACTTTGGCAAAAGCAGTAGCAGAAGGCAAGAAAGTAGGTATTGTTGATTTAACCAATGGTGAATTAGGCACAAGAGGTTCTAGAGAAATTAGACTCAAAGAATCCGAAGTTGCCAAAAATATTTTAGGCGTACACGCTAGAGAGAATCTTAATATGAGAGATGGTTTCTTTTTAAATGACGAAGCCAACCAACTTAAGATCATTAAAGCCATAAGAAAATATAGGCCTGAAATACTCATCACAGGGGCTCCAGAAGATCGTCATCCAGACCATGGTAGAGCAACTGAACTCATTGTTAGAGCAAGTTTTTTAGCGGGTTTACCAAGAATTGAAACTGGACAAGAAGCTTGGCGTCCCAAGAGAATTTTCCATTTTATACAATGGAAACCTTTAAACCCAGATTTCGTGGTTGATATTAGTGGCTATTTACAAACAAAGATTGACTCTTGCTTGGCCTACACTTCTCAATTTCATGATCCTAACTCAGACGAACCAGAAACGGCTATTTCATCAGCTAATTTTAAAGAGAGTATTAACTATAGAGCCAAAGATTGGGGCAGATTAATCTGGAAGGATGCAGGTGAAGCCTTTATTGCAGAAAGTATTTTGGGGGTTGACTCCATGGATGTGTTTTTATAAACAAATTGATTATTAAGCTTTTAAATTATTTAAAATTTAAAGCAAGAAAATATTTAAAAAAATGATTAAAAAATTTATCCTCAAAGCTTTCTAATATTAGAAAATTGGCTATATTTGCAATCGCAATTTCAAATGGTGGTTGTAGCTCAGTTGGTTAGAGCGCCGGATTGTGGTTCCGGAGGTCGCGGGTTCGAATCCCGTCTTCCACCCATTTTAAACCTGATACAATGTATCAGGTTTTTTTATGCCTTATTATCATGAACTAAGTAATGTTAAAATTTTTGTGCATAAGCTATTAAAGCTTCAAAATTGAGAAGAATAAAAATGTATTATGTTCCGGCTATCAGGATAGCTTTTACGGGGTTACAAGATGAAGTATAATCTTTGGACTACTCTGGGATGGTAACCTCATTAAAGGTCTTTAAAAATTGCTCCATTTCACTTTTCTTACGATGCCTGTCCATCATAAACATGAGAAGTATAAAAATACTATTAGCGCCTACTACAAAATAGTTTTCATGATAAGCAGCAAACAGTAAAACGCCGAACATTAAAACCAATGCAACCCACATAAAATAATCATGTATTGTCTCATTTTTAGCTTTAAGTTCATAGTGACTATCTTTTAAAATGCCATAAACCGGCATTCTACGCGCCCCAAAATTACGCTTGAAAATAAAACCTTTTTTACCTAATTCTCCAATATAGAGTTGCTTGTCTAAAAGCTTTTGGAGCTTAGCTTGATTTTGTGTTGTATTTTCTAAAGTGTAGGCCAAGATTTAGTCTTTTTTGCGCAGTTCTAACACAGTAATTTCTGGCCACATGCCTACTCTTCCAGGGAATCCTAAGAATCCAAAGCCACGATTTACATACAATTTACGACCTTTTTCCTCATAAAGACCTGCCCAATTATGATAACGATACTTAACAGGTGACCATTTAATAATTCCAGGAATTTCGATACCAAACTGCATTCCGTGCGTGTGCCCAGATAAGGTTAAATGCATTTTCTTTTCGAAATCTATAATGTTATCATGATCTTCGAGATCATGATCAAAATGAGATGGATCATGTGATAACAATACATTAAAATCACCCTCTATCACAGCCTCTGAAGCTTTTCTAAGATCTCCACGTTTAGGAAAAAAATCCGCATGTCCCCAATTCTCCACTCCTACGATATTCAGTCGTTGTCCATCGCGCTCTATGGTGTGCATAGCATTGTTCAACATTTTAAAGCCAATAGCATTTTGCAAAGTCTGCAAATGAGCAACACTCTCTGCTCTTTCCCTATCCGAAATATTAGCATATTCACCATAATCGTGATTACCAAGAATTGCAAACATCCCTTCCTTGGCTTCTAATTGTTTGAAAATATCTACATAAGGTTCAAGTTCATCGGACACATCATTGACCATATCACCCGTAAAAACTAAAACATCTGAGTTCTGTTTTAAAGCTAATTTTACACCATAATCAACCTTCTCTTTATCATCAAAACTACCCGCATGAATATCGGACAATTGGGTAATAGTAAATCCTTCGAATGCATCTGGCAAGTCATCAAAAAAAATGGTCTTTCTAATCACTCTATATCGATATTTCCCTCTAAACACACCATCTAAAACTCCGATAAAAGGTATGGCTGCTAATCCTAAACCAATCCATGTAGCAACCTTTCTTCGACTGGGGACATCAATAGCATCTGAGGTCTCAGCACTAGTGAAAGAATATTGGAATAACCTGATTATGTCATCCACCATTAAGGTAAGAGCTAAGAATATTTTGGGTACTAAAAATAATGTTGTTAAAACTACAAATCGTTGAAAATTAGCATAATTAAACTCGCTCAACTTTCTGGTTGAACTAAAGTAATAAAGCCCTCCAAAAAGCAAAACATGTACAATAATGTAAGTCCATAAACCTGTTTTACTATAGTTTAGTGCTCTAAACGCCTGAAAAGCATAGTATTCAATAGCGATGACAACGATCCAGAAATATGCAGCTATACCTATGCCTCGCGAGATTTTTAATAAAAATCTAAAAAAAACCATATCCACCATGACTAAAAGAATAATCAATGGGATTACGAAAACTCGTATAAATTGCATCTATTTATTTTGGAAATTTATATACAATAGCATTGATGTTCATTCCTGCACCAACACTACCAAAAACGATATTGTCACCATCATTAAATTGATGATTACCCAATTCCCCTCTTCTAATTAAATCAAACATTGTAGGAACAGTAGCTACCGATGAATTACCTAATTTTTGAACCGTCATGGGATCAATATCATCCGGAAATTCTCGCATGCCATATAGCCTAAACAAACGTTGAACCATAGCACGATCCATCTTAGCATTGGCTTGGTGCAATAATACTTTATTTACATCTGTAATATCTAATCCCGCATTATCTAAGACCCGCTTAATAGCAGCTGGAACTTTTCTTAAGGCGTACTCATATACTTTTCTACCCTTCATAGAAATACTACAAATCGCATTGGTGTGACCTGGTTTTAAAGAGGGACCATTGGTTAAGAATTCCATTTCTTCTATATTATCACTAATCGTGATGTGCTCTAAAACACCTACAGCCTCTTCGCCTTCTCTTGCCTCCAAAACCACAGCTCCAGCACCATCAGCAAATATCATGGCCGATCTATCATGTGGATCTATCGCACGAGATAAAGTCTCCGACCCAATAACTAAAATTTTCTTTGCAATGCCAGCTTTAATTAACTGAGATGCTAAAATCATAGCCTCAATCCACCCCGGACAACCAAAAGTCATGTCATAAGGCTTACACTGATTATTCTTAATGCCTAACTTATGCTTAACTCGAACAGAAATACTAGGCATAACATCTGCAAATTGTGTTACAGGATCAATGTCACCGTAATTGGTCGCAACCATAACATAGTCTAAATCTTCTTTATCAACACCAGCATCTTCTAATGCCATTTTACCGGCATAAGTCGCTAAATCAGAATTCATCATGTCATGATTCGCATAACGCCTCTCTTCGATTTCGGTTATTTCCTTGAACTTCTGAACGATTTCCTCATTCGGCTTATCAATGAGCACGCCCTTCTCATCATAGAACTCATGATTTAAAAAGTGTGTGTTTTTCACCACATTAGGTGGCATAAAATGACCCGATCCAGTTATTACGGCATTTATCATATCCAAAAATTATTTTACAAATATAAAAAATAGATTACGGATTCTCTAACTCATCAATGCTTTTACATTTTAATTATGATTTAGGATAAGTATTTATCATCTTCAATTGAAAATATTTATAATTATTAAGTTTTTCTAGTGAAACATTCTAGTCTTGAGATTCTTTTAGTATTTTAGATGAAATTATATTTCCTTTATATGAAAAAACTGATATTCTTCTATATACTACTATTCACCCTTGTTGGCTCATTTGGGCAAAGCCCTCCTGAAGAGTTTTTTGTGGGGATTGAACTATTGGCCGTCGATAAAGATGCTGCCAAAGAGAAATTTCTTTTAGCCCAAGAAAAAGACTCATTATTTCCTGGAACTTATCATTTCTTGGGTTTACTGTCATTGGATGAAGATAATATAGAAGAAGGTAGATATTACTTAGAAAAATCCCTATTTCTCAACTTAGAAAACAACAACCGAACAAGAGAAATAACTTTTACAAGATTGATTGATTCTTATTTACAAGAACATGATTTCGACAGAGCATTTGAACTGGCTTGGGTGGCCTATCAACAATATCCATACAATAATGTCATTCTACACGCGCTACAAGACATAAGCATGTGGGCATTTTATATTAATCATAATGGATTAGATGCAAGTTATCTGAATACAGATCTGCAAAAAGAATATGTCGTAAATTCTGTAGCCGAAGAGTTTTTGATTTTAAGAAATATTTTGGTGGACGGAAATTTCCTATTGTTTGAAAGCCAGCGTTTAATTAAGAAAAAAAGAAAGTATTACGACATAGTCACTTGTCGCTTGTCTGACACAGATGAAATTATTCAAATTAAATTTAGACTTAATTGGGATCTAGAAACTTTTTTAGGAGGGAAAGTGGTAGATACCGAAGAAGTATATCAAAATCAAAATTTACCTATTCAAGAGAGAATTGGAGCTCTATTTGTTTCTGATGATGAAATCGATATCAGTCGAGAAATCAAGAAACTATACCAAGAAAAAATTGAATTAAGTAAGGCGTATTAATAATATTATGAAAATTTATTTGAGTAGAAAATCAAATTATGTGAAAGCAGTGAGCATATTCTCTGCAGTATTACTCGTGAGCTTAGCTACACTATCCGTTTTGAATAATGAAACCTACAGTCTCATCGGAGGCATTAGTATTAGTTTAATAATGTTCGGGATCATGTTTTATTTTTATTCCAAATCCTTGCGTAAAGTTATTATCACGAAGGATGATTTAATTCTTAAGAAAAACATGGGAAGCATAAGCATTCCTTTATCTCAAATTCAAGCTATTTATAAATTAGAAAAATCAAGTCTTCCTCTTACTTCTGGAAGCATGGGAGTTTTTGGATTTATTGGCAACACGATGGATAATTCTATTAGTATGGTAAACGACCGAAAAAACATGATTAAAGTGGTGACAACAGATGAAAAGAAGTATATTTTTAGCGTGCGAAACCCTAAACATTTGGTTGAACATTTAGATCTTCCTTAATTTTTAACATTTACCAAACACTATGCAACGAATTTATAGATTTATACTAGTTATATTCCTATTAGGTCAGATTGGAATCGCCCAAGATTTTAATAAAGAAAAACTCGATCAATATTTCAAATTACTCGAGGAAAATGACAAATTCATGGGAGGTATTGCCTTGGCAAAAGATGGGAAAATTATTTATTCCAAAAATATTGGATTTGCCGACATCGAAAAAGGAATCAAGATAAACGATAATTCGAGATTTAACATTGCTTCGATCTCAAAAACCTTTACCGCTAGCTTGATTTTAAAAGCTGTCGAGGAAAATAAACTTAAACTTGATCAAAATCTCTCCGACTTTTTCCCAGAAATCAAAAACGCTGAAAAGATAAGCATCGAACAGATGTTGAGACATCAAAGTGGAATTCACAACATTACCGATGATCCAGTTTATGGACTATATTTCACCCAAGCAACTTCACAAAGTGAAATGCTAAAAGTAATCAAGACCGCAGGAAGCGACTTCGAACCTGGCAGCAAATCAGCCTACAGTAACTCAAATTATATATTGTTAAGTTTTATTTTAGAGAAAATCTACAACAAAACTTTCGCGGAGGTCCTAAAAGAGCAAATTACCGAACCCTTGAAGCTCACCCACACTTACTTTAACTTAATAGCAGCTAAAAACTCAAATGAAGTTAATTCTTATATGAAACTTATGGATTGGCAAATCTCTCCTAAGACGAGCCCGAGCGTATCATTAGGTGCAGGTGGAATTGTTTCTACACCAAAGGATCTCATTAAATTCTCCCATGCCCTTTTTAATGGGAAAGTTCTTCAACAGAAAAGTCTAAATCTTATGAAAAAAATCAGTGATGGATATGGATTGGGCTTATTCCCAGTTCCATTTTTCGACAAAGTTGGATACGGACATACAGGTGGTATTGATGGTTTTAGATCGATGCTTTTCCATTTTGAAGAGGGTAACTACACTTACGCCCTAACCTCCAATGGCTCTAATTTTGAAATAAACGAAATCAATATCGCTGTTTTGAGTGCTGCATATAATAAAGATTTTGAATTACCAGATTTTTCTACTTATAAGGTAGAATTAAGCCATTTAGAATCCTACTTGGGCCATTATTCCTCAGAAAAATTACCTTTAAAGATAGATGTTTTCATAGATAATGGAAATCTAATGGCGCAGGCAACAGGTCAGTCTGCTTTTCCCCTAGAAGCTTTCGACAAAGATAAATTTAGGTTTGTTCAGGCTGGTATTGAATTAGAATTTAATGTTAGTGAAAATGAAATGACGCTAAACCAAGCGGGCGCTACATACTTATTTAAAAAAGATTAATTTTAAACAAAAATTATGTCAATTTACGCTATTGGTGATATTCATGGTTGCTTTGTGGCCCTGAAAACAATCTTCAATGAAGGGACAATAAAACCGGAAGACACAGTTGTGTTCTTGGGTGATTATGTAGATCGCGGAGAAGATTCAAAAGCTGTAATCGAATGGCTTATTGAAAATCAAAGAAGCTATCATTTCGAATTCATCCTTGGTAATCATGAAATCATGATGTTAAAAGCGAGAGAATCTCTTGAAAAGCTATTAGAATGGAGAAAATTTGGCGGTGTAGAAACTCTTGTATCTTATCAAGTTCATGATTTTAAAGACTGGGCTAATAACATAGGTGAATCTCATTGGGAGTTTTTAGAAAATTGCCTTGATTATTTAGTTATCGATGATTTTATATTCGTTCATGCAGGACTTGATTCTAATAAGAACTTAGAAGATCAAAACGAAAGTGATTTATTTTGGACCAAATATGAAACTCCAACGGCTTATAATTCAACAAATACAGTGATTTGTGGACATACCTCGCGCAAGAATGGAAAGATTGCAGATTTTGGACACACCATCTGTATTGATACCTATGCCTATGGCGGTCAGTGGTTGACTTGCTTGAATGTGGAAACTGGAGAATTTTTAAAATCAAATAATAATGGCATACTAAAAAAAGGACGTTTAGAAAGTTTTTTATAATAAACTTAAAATTACTAAAGAATTAATTCATACTATTTTAAATTCTTATAACTCAATGATTTTGGTTAATTTTAAGTCTAATTAATAATTAAACCCAAAACTCAATATCATGAAAATATTAAGCTTACTCCTTATTATCTTTACTATTTTTAGTTGTGATTCTCCACGACAAATCCTGGATTCAGATGCCACTCAAAGAGAACCTTCCGAGAGAAGAACCACTCCTACTGCCCAAAAAATTAATACAAAAGTTGCGATTGATTTTTTAAACTCTTACATCGAAAGCAGTCCATATTTTGAGGATCAATATGGACTTGTACATTGGGCAAACGCATCGCCGCTAGCTACACAAGAATTCAAAAACACACTCGAGAAAATGCTGAGAGAGGCTTTTGTGAAAGACCCACAAGTAGGCTTAGGCTTCGATCCAATTTTTGATGCACAAGACTTTCCACGGAAAGGCTTTGAAATTTATAGCGCCAATTACGACACAGGCTATGTAACTCTTAACAGTATAGATTGGGATGGCTTCCATGTAATATTAAAATTAGTCAATCAAGGAGGCAAAACACTTGTAGATGGCTGCGGTGTTGTCAATATTCCGGAAGAGAACCAACTTTCAAGATAATTTGTTAACATCATAAACTAATAAAACTTAGGTTGATTCCTATATGTGCTATTTTAAAAATCCATAAATTTCGATTTATGAAAAATCTAAAGACTCCGAAGAAGTTATTCTAAAACAAATTAGAGAAAATTTATTTAAACTATCTTAGTCTGATCTATTTAAAAGCACTTTCATTTTGAGTAAGAAAAACAAACGTGAATTTGTACCCAAGAAAATGGAACTCAATTGGAAAATACAATATCCATGAGAATATAGCGGAAGCCATGGAACGCGCCCATGAAATATTAAATACTAGTAATATCAAATAAAGTAGTCTACTCCTGGGCTTAATGTTCCGGATAGAAACCAAATAAATTTAACATATATAACTTCAAAACTTAATTTAAACTTAAGAACTTGTTTTTCAACCTATTTAGTAGGACATAAATTCTATATTCTCATTAAAATTCCTTATCTTTTTAAAAGAATTTTAAAACAAGATATTTATGAGTATAACATTGAAAAAATTGAGGAATGTTTCGGATGAAACATGTGTTACTATTATTTTAAACACTCACAGAACGGGTCCAGACAACAACAAGGACCCTCTTACATTAAAAAACTTAATCAAGGAGGCAGAGAATAGACTTTCTAAAGATTTTGACAAAAAGTTTGTACAGAGTTTCAGTGAAAAATTTCAGCAATTAGAACAAAATATAGATCACAAAATGAATCTAGAAAGCTTGATTCTATTTGTGAGCAAGGACATCGCTGAATATACGCGTTTGCCCATCGAAGTAGAAGATCGTGTAGTAATTGATGACACTTTCCATACACGCGATTTGATGAGAAGTCTACACATGGACAAAAATTACTATATTTTAGTTTTAAATCAACAAAAAGTGCGTCTTATCGAAGCTTCTAGCGATAAGCTTGTGCGAGAAGTTGGAGATCCATTCCCCATCGAAAATACTCAATTCCACCCTACAAGTCAGAAGGAAGCTTCTTTTGCAGGTCGTGAAAGAAATCTAATTACCGAATACTTTAATAGAATTGATAAAGATGTGAATAACATAAGAAATCAACATCCATTGCCGGTTTTGATTAGTTCTACAGAACCTAATTATCACTTATACCTTGAAGTGGCAGATAAGAAGCATTCTATTATAGATAAATTTATAGCACAACCAGATGCTGATGCTAGTGCAGGCCATTTTGTTGAAGAGGCATGGAAGCTCATGAAGGATTATATCGTTGAAAAAAATAATGCTCGAAAGAAAGAATTATTAGAGGCAGTGAATAGTGGGAAATTCTATAGTGATGTGAATGATATTTGGAGAGCTATCCACCGCGGACAGGTTAAAACTCTATTTATTGAGCAAGGTTTGTTTCAACCTGCCATCGTAGAGAATGATACTGTTTCATTTGTTTCAGAAGAAGAGCGAATCAATAAAGAAATTATTGATGATATATACGATGAAATGATTGAATATAATTTGGATTTTGGTGGTGATGTCGTTTTCTTACCCAAAGGTGAATTAGATAAATTTAATGGTTTTGGAGCTATTTTACGCTATTAATAATCCATTCTATAAATAACTATTTCATAGTCAATCTTAAAGCGAATTTTTAGTCTAAACTAAAAATTCGCTTTTATTTATAGAATCTACTAAAGCCAAATAAAGCTATATATTTCAAGAACATTAAATTAGCTAATCAACTGTTTTTAAGCAAGTTGATTTTAACTTAAAACAAAACATGATACTTAGTCTAGAAAGATTATATACCTTTGCAGGCTGCTTAATGGGAGAATGAAAATATTTAAAAATGCAACTTAAGTTTATCCTTGTTTGTTTGGTTTTTATACAACTGATTATCAGCTGTAAAACAGATGATCAGATTACCATCGAAACAGAAAATTATAGCCTATCTTATCCTTCTAATCTCGAATTAGTAGAAGTGGAAGGTGTAGAATTTTTGCTTTTCACCGAATTAAAAGGTGCTAACGATGACTTTATAGAAAATTTAAATTTAATGGTGCAAGATGTGACCACCTTAAATTTAAATCTACAAGATTACGTTGAACTTTCTGAAGGTCAAATTGCCAGCATCGACGGCAAGGTGATGGTGAGCGAACTGAAAGAAAAAGACGACGAAACGCAATACCAAAGGCTTATATATACAGGTAGATCGGATAATAAAGATTTAAAATATCTACAACATTATTATTTAATAGACCACAAAGCTTATGTGTTAACCTTCACCGCTACCGAAACCGAATTCGCTAGTTACGCACAAGATATGGAGAAGATTATGGAAACATTTGAGGTTCATTAATTATTCCTTTTTTAATACATAAATTAGAGGAATAATTTCTTTGCTCCCCAGCTTATTTATTAACTTAGCCTAATGTCTAAGCCCAAAAAAGTTTTACTTATATCTTATTACTGGCCTCCCGCTGGTGGTGCAGGCGTGCAACGTTGGCTAAAAATGAGTAAGATTTTGGCAGAGCATGTAGATTTAAGCGTTTATCATCCTAAAAATGCCGACTATCCTATCTCCGACCCTAGTTTGAGTAAGGAAGTTTCTGAGAAAATTAAAAAAATTAGTCTGCCTATTAGAGAACCTTACGCCTTGGCCAAAATAATAAATCCAAAGAATAAGAATTATCAAAAAGGAATGATTGATGACAAAAGCAAACAATCTATTCTATCTAAAATTTCTCTTTGGATTAGAGCTAATTTCTTCATTCCAGACGCACGTGCCGGATGGGTTCAACCATCTTATAAATTTCTTAAAAAATATTTAGAAGAGAACCCACAAGACGTTATTATAAGCACAGGTCCGCCACACTCTATGCACATGATAGGCTTAAAATTAAAAAATACGTTTCCTGACCTAAAATGGATAGCTGATTTTCGTGATCCTTGGACGGCCATTGACTATTTCGATAAATTACCTTTACATCCTTGGGCATTAAAACGGCATCAATCTCAAGAGAAGCAAGTTCTTGAAACAGCAGACGCGGTTACTACCGTATCTCCCACTTGGGCAAAAGATTTAGACAAATTAGGACATCGTAAAGTAGAGGTTATTTATAACGGATTCGATCTAGCGGATTTCAAGCAAAAACATCAACCATCTGATGATTTTGTACTTACTTATATCGGCTCTTTAAACCATGATCGCAATCCTAAAAACTTATGGGAAGCCTTAAATCTACTTTGCGAAAACCACGATTTTTACGATGATTTTAAGTTAAGACTCATAGGTTCTATTGCACCAGAAGTTAAAGATAAAATTTCAGAATATCCATTACTTGCATCCAAAACCGAATATGTAGCTTATTTAGAGCATCAAAAAGCCATAGAGGCATTGCAAAAATCTCAGGTCCTTTTACTGTTAATCAATCAAACAGCGAATGAGAATGGAATTATACCAGGTAAATTTTTCGAATATCTAGCCGCTGAAAGAGTCATTTTATGTATTGGAAAAAAAGATTCGGATATAGGACACTTATTGAATGATTTGTCGGCAGGAGTCGTGATTGATAGAGATGACAAGAAAGAAATGCTGAGCGTTTTGAACATTTTATATCATGAATACCAAAATCACTTATTAAATCGCAACAAGAAATTTAATATTTCTACTTATTCCAGAAAAAATGCTGCATTTCAGTTTTTGAAACTCATTGAAAAATTTTAAAATCATTAAATTTCTTCTTTGAAAAAGATAAAATATGCTGATTCAAGTTTAATTCGAAATATATTAATTACTTTTAGTCCAAATTTTCTAATACATGAAGTCTTCATTCCTAATCCTCATTTGCCTCTTATTGAGTAGTTGTTATGTCTATCGTCCGCTAGAAGTAGCCGAAGACCAAGAAATTCCAAGTCTAAAAGAGCAATTGCAAAAAGATAAATTCTATACCATTTCATCACAAGGCGAAGAGTACAAAATCAAAGCCGTGCAATGGCAAGGAGATTCCTTAGTAGCACATGTGAACTTAAAGGAAGATCAAGAAATGAAATTTCATAAAAATGATATCTCAACGGTGAATCATCGCGTATTTTCTCGAGGTAGATCAGATGCACTTACCGTTGGTGCCTACGCAGGCGTAATAGGTTTAATCTTTTTTTTAACACAGTAATCTTACAAATGTCTCATTTACAAGAAGATTATTATAAATATCAAGCGCAAACTACCGCATTTGCATCCGCTTTTGAGGTTTCACACGCTAAAGGTAGTTACGTTTATGGCAAGGACGGTAAAGCCTATTTAGACTTTGCTTCTGGAGTTTCTGCTAATACATTAGGCCACAGTCATCCTAAAATTCTAGATGCACTTCACGAGCAAATCGACAAGCATTTGCATGTGATGGTGTATGGCGAATACGCGCAAGAAAAACCCGTACAACTTTGTAAAAAACTTGCCGAATTACTTCCAGACCCTTTAGACACCACCTATTTGGTGAATTCTGGCGCAGAAGCAATTGACGGATCTATTAAGTTAGCCAAACGCGTAACGGGTAGAAATCAGATTATTTCGGCTAGAATGGCCTATCATGGCAATACACACGGTGCTTTATCAGTATCTGGAAATGAAGATTTTAAAAGAGCTTTTAGACCTTTATTGCCCAATATAGATTTTATTGAATTCAATAATTTCAATGATATTGAAAAAATCAACACCCAAACCGCTGGAATTATCCTAGAAAGCATTCAAGGTGCAGCAGGTTTTATTCAACCTAAAGATGGTTGGCTAAAAGCTGTAAGACAGCGTTGTGACGAAGTTGGCGCTATGTTGATTTTAGATGAAATTCAACCTGGTTTTGGTAGAACAGGAAGCTTATTCGCTTTCGAGCATTATGACGCTATTCCAGACATTCTAGTGATGGGTAAAGGAATGGGTGGCGGAATGCCGATTGGCGCTTTTACTGCTTCTTTTGAACATATGAAACATCTTCAGGCGAATCCAAAGTTAGGACATATCACAACCTTTGGAGGAAATCCTGTAGTGGCAGCTTCTGCTTTGGCTGTGTTAGAAGAAATTACCACTACGGATTTAATTCGACAAACCTTAGAGAAAGAGAAACTCTTTAGAGAACTTTTAAGCCATCCTAAGATTTTATCATTGCCTGGTAAAGGCTTGATGCTCGCACCTGAATTGGCTTCTCCGGAACAAAGTTTGGAGGTCGCTAAAAAATGCATGGAAAAAGGTTTAATTGTTTTTTGGTTATTATATGAAACGCAATTCTTGCGTATCACACCTCCATTGACCCTGACTAACGATGAAATTAAAAAAGGATGTGACATTATTAATGAGGTTTTAGATTCAATTTAAATCCTTAACATTATTAAATATTTAATTTAAGTAAATCTCATAAATTATTGATTTATTGATTTATTGATGTTATCTACTTAAGAAAATGTCATTATTGAACAAAATCTAAAACTTAACATTTAAGATATATCTTGCCCATAGCTTAACCAAATACATTTCACTACCTTTAACTTATGAATTTAGTAATGCATCAATTATTATCATTTGATAATCCTGCTTGGCAAGTAGGTAATCACTTGGGCGAAATTGTTAAAGGCAAGAAATTCGAGGAATATCCAGAAGAATTACAGAAAGGAATCCTACTGCATAGGTTTATTGATAGCTATTCGGATTCGCATGATATGGTTAAAAATAGTACTTCTAAACTTCATAAGAATTATAGCAAGTTCTCGCCCATTATTGTAGATGTTTATTATGATTTTTTGCTCATCAAGAATTGGCATCTGTTTTCAAGGCAAAGCTTTGAGGATTTCAAAGACAATTGTTATCGTATCTTACAAGAATCAGAGCATCTATATCCATCCAAACTTTTAAAGTTTACGCAGGCTTTAATTAAGTATGATTGGTTTGAAAAATACAGCACGTATGAAGGTCTCGAAATTACTTTAAGCAACATGAGTTCTCGTACTACATTTGAAAATAATATGCATATGGCGGTGCGTGATTTGTATTTGAACGAGGCTCAATTTGAAGAGGATTTTTTAAAGTTTATGCCAGATATTACTCAAGCCTGCAAAGAATTCCTAGGAATTAGCAAAGCTAAAAACACATAAATCTTTTGTTTAAATAAGTTTTATAATAAATTAAAATACAATTACTTAATATTGATTTAATTTAATCTAAAAACTATATAAATCATTCTCTTTATATTTGTGAAGTGAAGAATCCACTTTTACTTTCCATAGAATACTTAAAAGGCGTTGGTCCGCAACGAGCCGAAATTCTTCGGTCGGAATTTGGGATTTTTAGATTCAGAGATTTGCTATATCATTTTCCCTTTCGCTATGTCGATCGAACTAAATTTTATTCAATTTCAGAAGTCACTTCTACCGCAACTGAAATTCAAATAAAAGGAAAAATCACTTCGCTCCGAGAGTTAGGCGAAGGCAGAAAAAAGAGATTGGTCGGGAACTTTATCGATGACACTGGCGAAGTTGAGCTCGTCTGGTTTCGGACCACTAAATGGCAAGTAGAAAAATTCAGGTCTTTGATCCAAAAACCTATCACCATCTATGGAAAGCCCAACCTATTCAACAACAAACTAAGCTTTACGCATCCAGAAATTGAAGAGGAATCTTCAGAGAAAAGCACAAACGGTTTACTTCCGGTATATAGCAATACCGAAAAAGCCCTGAAACGCGGTATTAACACCAGAGTTTGGCAAAAAATGCAAGCTGAAGTTTGGATTCAGGTTGGTAATTATATCAAAGAAAACTTATCTGAAGAATTATGTCGAAAATATGCTTTAACATCAAGAAAAGCAGCCTTTAAGAATATTCATTTTCCAGATTCAACAGAAGCACTAGAAGCTGCAAGAAAGCGCTTGAAGTTTGAAGAATTTTTTTTCCTTCATTTATCTCTGCAAGCTCAAAAAGCACATGGAAAACGAAATTTCAGATCTTTTGCATTTCCACAAATCGGGGATTTTTTCAATAAATTCTATACAAATCATTTAGAATTTGAACTTACCAACGCTCAAAAACGTGCAGTTAAGGAAATTCGATCAGATGTAGGAAAAGAAGTACAAATGAACCGTCTTCTACAAGGTGATGTAGGTAGCGGAAAGACTATTGTCGCATTTTTGAGCATACTAATCGCCGCCGACAATGGCTTTCAATCGCTCTTGATGGCTCCGACTGAAATTCTCGCTCAACAGCATTATAACGGCCTAAAAGAAGAAGCTGATAAAATTGGCCTCAACATAGCTTTACTAACTGGAAGCACACCCAAATCGGCACGCAAAATTATTCACGAACAGTTAGAAAGTGGAGAATTAGATATGCTGGTTGGTACGCATGCCTTGATTGAAGACAAGGTTCAATTCAAAAATTTAGGACTAGCCATCATCGACGAGCAGCATAGATTTGGCGTAGCTCAGCGAGCCAAATTATGGCGGAAAAGCAAACGACCGCCGCACATATTGGTTATGACAGCAACACCGATTCCTAGAACCTTGGCTATGACCATTTATGGTGACTTGGACGCCAGCGTCATTGACGAATTACCAGCGGGAAGAAAACCGATTAAAACCGTTCACAGAAAAGATAAAGATCGCTTAGTAGTCTTCAAATTTATAAAAGATGAAATCCAAAAAGGTCGACAGGCCTACATCGTTTATCCTTTGATTGAAGAATCTGATAAAATGGATTATAAGGATTTAATGGACGGCTACGAAAGCATTATACGCGCTTTTCCCCTACCCGAATATGCGGTTAGCATTGTTCATGGACAAATGAAACCTGCCGACAAAGAGTATGAAATGCAGCGTTTTGTAAAAGGAGAAACTCAAATTATGGTCGCAACCACGGTGATTGAAGTAGGCGTAAACGTTCCCAATGCATCTATCATGGTAATTGAAAGCTCAGAGAAATTCGGTTTATCACAACTTCACCAACTACGGGGTCGTGTGGGTAGAGGTGCTGAACAAAGTTATTGCATTCTGATGACGGCAGACAAATTGAACGAAGTTGCTTATAAAAGAATTTCGACTATGTGCGAAACCAATGATGGATTTAGGATTGCCGAAGTAGACTTAGAATTGCGCGGCCCTGGAAATGTAATGGGAACGCAACAAAGTGGTTTACTTGATTTTAAAATTGCTGATTTAAAAGCAGATAAACCTATTTTCTTAGCAGCTAAAAACGCTGCAGAATGGCTTATGGAAACAGACCCAAGTCTTTCCCATCCTAGCAATCAACACATCAGAGCCTTTTTTGATGCTTTTCACAAAAAGCAATTGAGCTGGGCTTTGATTAGTTAATCAAAAGCTTTCCCGTGTATTTGTTGATTAAACTTACTCAATTCTACTTTTAGCTATAAAATCTTTTTTTATATTCGCTTTCATGGAAGAATTAGAAAAGGCTGCACCATTTTTTGAAAATGACGCGATTGTTTTAGGCTTATTAATGGCCGTTTTAGCAGGTATTTTTTACTTAGAATCTTCGGGAAAGAAATTTTGGAAGAAATTCTTTACCTACGTCCCTGCTCTATTGCTTTGTTATTTTGTGCCAGCTTTACTTAAGTGGCCCCTAGGCTTGGTGGATGGAGAAATTTCTAATTTATACTTTGTCGCTTCCAGATTCCTTTTACCTGCTGCTTTAATTCTTCTATGTTTGGGGATTGATTTTAAAGGAATTATGCGCTTAGGACCTAAAGCGATCATCATGTTCCTGGCAGGTACTTTAGGAATTATTATTGGTGGACCTATTTCGCTGTTGGTGATTGAATATATATTTCCAAGCTTAATTCCAGGAAATATAAGTTTAGACGAACTTTGGCGTGGAATGTCGACCATTGCGGGAAGTTGGATTGGTGGTGGCGCAAATCAAACAGCCATGAAAGAAGTCTTTGAAGTTTCAGATAACATCTTTGGAATCATGATTGTTGTTGACGTGATTGTAGCGAATATCTGGATGGGCTTTTTGCTTTACGGAGCGAATATTAGAGATAAGGCCAATAAGCTCTTAAACGCAGATAATTCAGCTATTTTAGACTTAGAAAAACGAATGGAAGACTACCAAGCTTCTGTTATGAAAATTCCGACCACTGTAGAAACCTTCACTTTAATGGCAGTAGCCTTTGGAGGAGTTGCCTTAGCTCATTGGGGTGCAGATGTAATCTCGCCTTTTATGGAAAATCATAAGGACACTTTAACTTCAATGAACCTACAATCCTTGACAAGTGGATTCTTTTGGTTGGTGATAATTTCTACAACCGTGGGCTTGTTTTTATCGTTTACCAAAGCAAGAAAGTTAGAAGGAATTGGCGCAACACGCTGGGGTTCCATTTTCATATATATTTTAGTGGCTACGATTGGTATGAAGATGGATTTAGAGCAAATATTTCAAAAAGATAATATTGGATTATTCGTGATTGGCCTTACTTGGATGTTGGTACACGTGATTATTTTACTCATCACTGCCAAACTCATCAGAGCACCGTTCTTCTTCGTAGCTGTGGGAAGTCAAGCGAACGTAGGAGGAGCAGCGAGCGCACCAATTGTTGCATCTGCCTTCAACCCAAGTCTAGCATCTGTAGGTGTTTTAATGGCTGTTTTAGGTTATGCTCTTGGAACTTATGGCGCTTTATTTTGCGCAATTTTAATGGAAATGGTAGCTGTAGGTTAATTCTTAAAAATTGATATATGGAAATATCTTGGTCAGATTTTGAAAAAGTAAAAATGCATGTTGGGACTATTATAGAAGTAAAAGATTTCCCCAAGGCGAGAAAACCAGCCTATCAGCTTAAAATAGACTTTGGAAAGTTCGGTATTAAAAATTCTTCAGCGCAAATTACAGCGCATTATGCGAAAGAAGATTTAGTGGGAAAGCAAATCATCGCCGTATTAAACTTCCCTCCCAAACAGATAGCCAATTTTATTTCGGAATGCTTGGTTATGGGGATTTATGACGCAGCAGGTGATGTGGTTTTAATGACACCAGATAAAAAAGTTGACAATGGAGATTTAGTCGGTTGATGTATTAATTCGTTTATTTAAAAACTCAATTACATCTATTTTGGCTTTAGGATCAAACCAAGTTATTTTCTCATCTTTTCGATACCAAGTGAGTTGACGCTTGGCAAATCTTCGTGTGTTTTTTTTGATTTCAGCAACGGCAAAATCTAATCCCCACACTTCATTTAAATAATTAAATAAATCTGAATAACCAACTGTATTCAAAGCATTTAAATCTTTTAAATCATATAAACCTTTAACTTCATCTAACAAGCCATCCTCCATCATTATATCTACACGTCTATTGATACGATCATAGATTTCTGAACGCTCTAAAGTGAGTCCAATCTTGATTGTTTCAAAGTTTCTTTTCTTAGTATTTTTCGATAAAAAAGATGAAAATGGCTTCCCAGTTCCTCTAACAATTTCTAAAGCTCGAATAATTCTATGGGGGTTTTCTATATCAATTTCTTGGTAATAGGTAGGGTCAGCCTCTTTTAGCTCTTGTTGTAATTTAGTTAAACCCATTAAATCTAATTCATCATTTAACTGCTTTCGAATTCTGGGATCAACCTCTGGAAATTCATCTAATCCTTGGGTAACGGCTTTCTCATACAAACCTGAACCTCCCACCATGACTAAAGTATCATGTGTTTTAAAAAACTCATTTATAAAAGCTATCGCGTCTCTTTCGAATTCTCCCACCGAATAGGCTTGATGCACGCTTAAATGCTGAATAAAATGATGTTTAACGGCCGATAACTCCTCTTGGGACGGAACTGCCGTACCTATATTCATTTCTTTGTAAAATTGGCGGCTATCCGATGATAAAATCTCAGTATTGAAGTGCTTTGCAACTTCAATCGCCATGGATGTCTTACCAATTGCAGTTGGCCCAACAATAACAATCAGATGTTTTTTATTCGACATAAAGCAAATGTAGTATTTAAATTAAATTCAAAAAAAAATCCTGCGAAAGTACACAGGATTCTTATTTCTTATTTAAGGATTATATTTAGTCAATATAGATAATATTGCTTTGTTGTTCTTCCCACAATAGGAAATTAACAACTTCTTTGTCTAACCTTCTAATAGCGAATAAAAGTATCGCAAAGTCGTCTAATAATCCGAAAGGACCTAATAAAAGCTCTGGAATGATGTCTAGCGGTGAGATTATGTAGGCAAGAGCTGCAAGCCCTAAGAATAAATTTCTTTTCTTTTTAGGTTTGTATTGCCCTTTAAACATTAAAGGAATCATTCTCGTATATGCCATTAATTTCTCACGTGTAAACACGCTTTCATATTCTTTTTTATTTCTCCAAAAGTTGGTTATCATTGATAGTCTGCTCATAGCTTAGTTTTATAGTATATAACCAAATATTATTCCAAAACTCAAAAACTTACTGTGCAAGTAATTCATCTAAGAGTTCACGAACCTGTGGTGCGTTCCAATCTTTAGCTCCAACATCACTTATTTTAATCTGTCCTTGCTTGTCTAAAATAATAGTTGTTGGAAATGCTCTTGGTTTCATTTCGGTTACAATCGGAGACAATGCTGTATAAACAGGGAAAGTATAACCTTCTTTTTCGATATAAGGAACGTGAGCTCCTTGTCTTTTCTCCATCGCAATCATCACGAATTCAACTTTATCTCCATAGTCATCATATAAGCTCTGGATACTTGGCATTTCTATTCTACATGGAGGACACCAGCTTCCCCAGTGGTTAACAAAAACAACTTTTCCATGAAAATCTTGAACATTCGCATCTGGCACTCCATAACCCTTTAATTCAATATCCATATAAGATGGAGCTCCTGTAGATGACGTAGTTGCTGCTTTATCTTCTTTTTTAACCGGTGTTGCTTTAACACCTTCAATAACTTGCTCTTTTTTAGCCTCCTCGGTGGTAGTTGTTTCCACCTTAGACTCTTCTTTACAAGCGCTTAAAAATGAGATAATTAAGACAAAGTAAAATAGATTTTTTAGCTTCATGATTCTAATTTTGATAATAATTCATCGATAATGGCAGCGCCCTTATCTTTGTTGTATGCTTTTTGTAATTCTAATTGAAATTCTTCTTTGGTGATTTCCTCGGCTTTAAACTGCTTCAGTAAAACATTTCCGAATTCAGGTCTTGGCCCCCATCTAAAAATATGCTCACCCGTTATTGCATCCATACCCACGATAATAGGAATGGATTTACCACCATTCGTTAGGTAGGCATCCATTAAATTTGGATTCTCATCTCTATAAACTATTTTGGCGTCTAAATTATCAGAGGCTTCTACAATTTTCTGCACTACTGGCAAACTTTGAGCGGCATCTCCACACCAACCTTCCGTAATAATAATTAAAGTAACTTTCTTATCAAGAGCTGCTAATCTTTCAATTTGTTGTTCGCTTAAAACAATTTTTTTCTGTAAACGATCCATTCGTTGAGCGTTTAAGACATAATATGAATGAAAGACAACATCGCTCTCTTCTTTGCTCGCTACTTCCTTAACCTCTTTATAATAAGTCTCAAAGCTGATACCTTTCTCAGCATAAACTTTTAAATCTAATGTATTTGACTGCATATATATTTTTCCAATTTGCAAATTTAAGCCCTTTAAAGGGAATGAAGTGTAATAAAACTTACATTAACTTACTTTTTGGGATAGTTATCATCCCATTCTTTCACCTTAGGAACTAATAACTGACCTTCTGATTTGGCGATTAAAGTTGAAACCATAGCGTCGGAAGTTACGTTCACTACTGTTCTACACATGTCTAGAGGCCTATCGATGGCGAAAATCAAAGCTAAACCAGCCTCTGGAATTCCAGCTTGACCCAAAACAATTACCAACATCACCATTCCTGCACTTGGAACAGCTGCAGATCCAATGGAAGCTAAAGTTGCGGTTAAAACAATCATAATTTGCGTTGCTAAGTCTAATTGCATTCCAAAAGCTTGAGCAATAAATATAGCTGCCACCGCTTGATACAAACTTGTTCCGTCCATATTAATCGTAGCACCTAATGGCAAAACAAAACTTGCAACTTCCTCATCTACACCTAGGTGTTCAGTCACTCTCTCCATGGTCACTGGTAATGTTGCCGCACTCGAACTGGTTGAAAACGCTACTAACTGGGCGGGAGCAATGGCTTTTAAAAAGTCTAAATAACTATGTTTTGTTATCAGCGAAACCAACACCGAATAGAAAATTAAAATCAAAACAGCTAAACCTGCTAACACCGTTAGTGCATACACCAACAAGGCTTGTAGTACAGAGAAGCTCGGGATTTCAACTAAAATAGCTGCTAACAAAGCAAATACACCAATCGGTGCAATTAACATAATTATATCAATAATTTTAAGAATAACTTCATTCAGACCTGAAAAGAATTCAGTAACAGGTCGTGCTTTTTCTTCTGGAATTAAAATCAATCCTATTCCTACCAAGATGGTAAAGAATATCACCTGCAACATTTTTCCGTTGTCCGTAAGAGATTTAAAGAAGTTATCTGGAACAATATCTACTAATGGCTGCAAAGGCCCTTGCTCCTTTTGACTTTCTGCTTCTAAAATCTTACCACCAGCATCCGAAGCGTATTGGGACATCAATTGATCTCTAGAAGCTTCATCTATAAATGTACCTGGTTGGATGATATTTGCAAGCGTTAAACCTATCGTAACGGCTACAACAGTAGTCATTAAATAAAACCCGATGGTCTTACCTCCCATTTTAGAGATTTTGGAAATGTCCTTTAATTCAGCAATCCCCGTTATCAATGAAACTATGATTAACGGTACTGCAATCATTTTCAATAAATTAATAAAAACAGTTCCGAAGGGTTTAATCCAATCAATAACGAATTGATTCCAATTCATCTCTGCAGCAAAAAATCCAAATAATATACCTAGCACCATACCAATTAGTATCTGCCAGTGTAGACCAAGTTTTTTCATATCGAAAATTTCTCGAATATAATAAGAATCTATGAAATATAAAGAAATTACTGCATTAAGAAATAAGACTTATCCACAGACTTAAAACAAATAATCCATTCATTATGAACGGACTATATATATAACTAATAAATTTAAAAATTTTAAATCAATTACATTCGAATTACCATCTCATCCAATGGCTTTCTTACTTTCTCTGTTCGAGCATATTTATCTTCCTCAGATCTATAGCCCATCGGCAACATTAAAACTGAATTTAAATTTCTCTTTTCTAGCCCCAAGATTTCATCTACTAATTTAGCATTAAAACCTTCCATTGGACAGGCATCTACTGAATGTAATGCACAGGCAGTCATTAAATTGCCAATTACGATGTACACTTGCTTGGCCAACCAATGATTTTTCTTATCCTCGTCTAAGGCTTTCAAGAAATTCACAAAACCCCTTTCATAGCCTGCTAATGTGCCTTCTTCTAACCCCCGAACTTGCTCCATATAGGCTGCATGCTCTTTAATATAAGCTGGACCTAGATCCGTTCGATGCGCCAATACCAAAAGATGACTACAAGTCTGCACATTTTTTTGATTAAATGTAGCAGATTCTAATTTTTCTCTCCATTGCTTGCCCTCTAACAATATGATTTGATAAGCTTGTGCACCAAAAGCAGTTGCCGTTAGATTTCCTGCTTTCAAAATATCTTGTACGACTTCTTCCTCAATAATTCGAGTTTCATCAAATATATTAGTGGCATAGCGCCATTCTAAAGCTTCTAGCAATGAATTATATTCCATAGCTGCAAAATTACTAATTGTAAAAGGATATTAAAATTAATGCTATCTATTTTAGTCTACAAAAAGCAAAACTTAACCTTCAGATTCCAATTTAATATGATTCATAACACGTTTATGGATTGTATGAATAATAAAATCTGACCAAGTTTTCCAATAAAGCTCCGGTGCTATATTTACTGTATACCAAGTGGTTACTTCTAACTCTGTTGTGTTATTATCAATTTTATTTAACTTAAATTGACCTTTATGAGAAATAAAATAACCGTCTAAATGCTTTGAAGCTATATCCCAAAATGGATTGAACTCATGCATCGGGAGTGGGTTGTTCAGGAACATCAAATTGCAATAAAGTTAGTGCATTCCAAGTTGTGATTAGCAAAACAAAACTGCCGGTAGTAAAATTACAATATCTAATTGCTCCTACTCCATGACCTTTTATAGTTGCATCGGTTGGATAGGAAATTCCTGTTTCAAATAACCAATCCGTCGGTTCTTCAATCCTATCAAAAGTCACCACATTTTGCCAAACTTTGTCTATAGGGGCATGAACAATGACTGAAGTTTTGACTGGAATTAAGTTTTTAGGTTCGTTGATATAATCAAAACTTAAAGTAGATATTGAAATCAGCACTACAATAAACCCTAATGTTTCAGTTTTTATCAATTTTTTTTGATTTAATTTAAACCCGAGATATGCGCCAAGCATATTACACAGAACAAATATCGGCAGTCCCATAATAATGCAAATCAAACCTTCAATCGCAAATACTAACAAACCAAGTGCCGCCAACAACATAGTAGATAAACCTAGTAGATAACTTCCCGTTAAATCAATTTTTGATGACTTACCTACCCAATAAACCGGAATATAACATGATAAAAAAAGAGAAATTAAAAATACAGTCCATCCATAATTACCAAATATATGTATGGATCAATAACCTAGAACTCCCACAATAAAAAGGCTAGTAATTACAGAAATTAGTCGAATGTACTTTTGCATGCTTTACTTAGTTTTCATCTCTGAAACGCTTAATCAACCTTGGCAAAGCAATAAGCACTGCAAAGGAAAGTGCACCAATTCGGATATAATCCGTCAACTGATCTTCAAAATTCATCATTCGGTAAATCAACAAACCAATGATAACTAAGGCAATGACCAATTGAAAATATTTGTTGCTGAATAGATTACTCATTTAGACTAATGTATTAAAATTTTTCTAGTTTCTTGTTAGGAATTTGAATCCCTAATTCAATAAAAAAAACCTCTAAACCTCTGTTTAAAGGGTAAAAATTAGCATTTGAAATATGCATAGCTCCGATATCTATAAAGCTTTTCATTCTAGGATTTAAATCAAACCCAAGCCCTAAATTTAATTTTTCTGCAAAATAAACTCCCTTTTCTAAACGCTGATAATAACCCGATTGATAACCTGCATTAAAACCAAATCTCGCATGTAGAGCGAGTTTTCGCAACTCTTTTTCGAATTTAATCCCTCCGCCTAAACTCGCTCTATAAATGTCTTGTTGGTGATCATCGACCAAAAAAGTATATTGACCATAGTTTAAATTAGGCTGAAGAAACCAATGTTTTTTGATGTTTTTATCTGCATTTGATTTCCATGCAAAATCTTTAATCGCAAAAACTCCAAATTCAGTGTTCTTGTAATTATAATGACTAGTATCGTCTTTTCTAAAAATATCGCTCGTCCCATATGATACACCCATGTATATATCATTTTGGGCTTGAACCAAATTAAATAAGCTTAGTATTAAAATAAAATAGAAATTCCTCATTCATTAGTTTCGTTCGGGTGCTGCTTTGGCAAAACATCCACATTCTTCTCCTGCTCTATGATTTTTAAATAAACAGCATGTTCACTCGGCTGAATACCGGTACCATATTTCTCGGCATACACTTGTGTAAATTCTGCGCCCAAATATACGATGATTGAAGTATAATAAACCCAAACCAAGAGGGCAATAATAGAACCAGCAGACCCAAAATTTAAACCTGGCTGAAATTGTTGTAAATAATATCCAATACCTATTTGACCTATTGAAAATAAAATCGCTGTGAAAATCCCGCCAGCCAAGGCATGTTTCCATTTCAATTTTACGTCTGGTAGCACCTTGAACATAAGCGTAAATATCGCCACCGTAACCAATATGCTGACGACCTTGTTTATGTAGAAGAAAAGCACATCGAAGGTAACATCATATTCCATGAAGAGTTCTATAAAAAAATGACCGAATCTTTTGATAATTGAATTTAACAACATCGAAACCAATAAAATAAAGGATAAAGAAACGATGACAGAAAAAGATAATACTCTATCTCTAATCATCTTTAGCCAACCATGTTTTGGTTTAGCTTTTACTTGCCAAATATAATTAAGACTGTCCTGAACCTCAGCAAAAACAGCGGTGGAAGCCACAAATAATACGACTAAACCTGTAATTAAAGCAATATCACTTTTACCTGTTAAGGAAGAATTAAGGACAAATTTTTGTACTTCTTGAGCCAAATCATGTCCTATTAATCCATTGAGTTCTGAATAAATTTTATTTTCAATGGCATCCTTTTTATATAATATACTGGCGACTGAAATAATAATCATTAAAAAGGGCGAAATCGCCAACACTGTATAATAGGCTAATGCAGCACTTAATTTAAAAACTCTGTCTTCAAAAAAAGCATTGATGGTTGCCTTGGCAATGTTGAAAATATCTCTTAGAAATTTTTGCATGGACATGGTTTCAAAAATTTTATGCTAAAATAGAATATATTCTTATCAAAAAATCGACTTCCGAATAATATGTATCTAATAATGTATATGTAAAAATGAACTGATTTGAATAATTAGTGTAATTTTAATCCTTCAAATCAAATAGCATCCATGAAGAAAGTTTTAATCTCCTTATCTTTTATTTTAGGTTTAATTTCATGCTCAAAAGAAAGCCCTAATACGGAAAATAAAAGCAACGAAACAGAATTAGCAGTGCCTGTTCCAATCGAAACAAAGATTACAGCGTCCAAAAAACTGAGTTCTGAAGATTTTTCGGGTGCAGGATTCTATGCCCAAGTTCCTCTGGAGTTTATGGCAAAACCATCGGTTGGTTCGGGAGAGGATTTTAATCAATATGATAGTTATTTCTTCACTTCAGAAGATAGTTTGGTTCAGTTTTATGCATATGCTTCTACTGCGAATCAAAGACCTAATGACATAATCTTTCCGAATGAACGTATTAAAAAAGAGACAAAACAAATCGGAGATACGCTAATTACAACTTGGAATTTAGAAATGAATCAACAAACCGGATATTTAAGACAATTTAAAGAGAAAGCTTACCCGAATGGAAGTATCATTACGGGATATTATTATAAAAACTCAGCCGCTTACGATCAGTATAAAGAGGCCTTTCATCGGTTTGAAAAGAGTTTAAAAGCCAAAAATTAGAAACAAAATCCAAGAATCATTTAATCTTAAGTTATTGCCACTTAGAGCGCATTTTATATCTTTACTTTTTAACACATGACTACATGAATTTACTAGAAGGAAAAGTTGCTATTATTACAGGAGCAACCCGAGGAATCGGAAAAGGAATATTAGAAACTTTTGTTGCAAATGGTGCTAAAGTAGCATTTACTTATGCTTCTTCGGCTGAGGCAGCAAAAGCAATTGAAAAAGAATTTGAAGGCGTAAAAGGCTATCAATCAGATGCGGGAGATTTTGATGCTGCACAAGAATTGGTTAACCAGGTTTTAGAGGATTTCGGACAGATTGATATCGTTATCAACAATGCAGGAATCACAAAAGACAACTTATTGATGAGAATGAGTCACGAAGATTGGCAAAAAGTGATTCAAGTGAATTTAGATTCTGCTTTTAACTTAACCAAAGCCGTTCTTCGCCCGATGTTGAAACAAAGAAAAGGATCTATCATCAACATGAGCTCTATCGTGGGCATTACTGGAAACGCAGGACAAGCCAACTATGCTGCATCTAAGGCAGGTTTAATTGGTTTCTCTAAATCGGTTGCACAAGAACTAGGTTCAAGGAATATACGTTGTAATGTAGTTGCTCCAGGATTTATTGAAACTGAGATGACAGCTAAATTAGATGAAAAAGTGGTTGACGAATGGAGAAATTCTATCCCATTAAAACGTGGTGGAAGTCCAGAAGACATCGCCAATGCTTGTTTATTCTTAGGTTCTGACTTATCATCTTATATTACTGGACAAGTGATGAGTGTAGACGGAGGAATGCACATGTAATAAGATATTTAACAAAAATTATGAATTGACCTAGTTCAAGGTCAATTCATAATTTTTAATCAAGGTAAATCCACTCGAATTTCCTATTTCGTTGCCAAACTCAACGGAAGTGACCAACTCCTGTGGATTTACTTTTTGGTATTGAACCAAATAATCCAATAAATATTTGATATCTAATTCGCCTTTGTTACGCTTTTCTTTTCTAACAAAAGCAAAATATTGCCAATCTTGATTGAATTCTTCATTTTTAAGATAGCCTGACATGACTTCATAAACACCAAAATCAGTAGTAATTTCATCTACTTTTTTACCATAAGATTTAAAGTCGAAGTAGTCTTCCCAAATCATAATTTCAGTGGTGATCGTTTCTTGCCTGGATTGAAACGCAGAACTTAACCATATATCAAAAGCGAGATTATATTTTTTATATTTCACATAAATTTCGGAGTCGTAAGCCACTTTTAAATCATTGATTTCCTCAATTTTAATTGGAAAACCATGTACTTTTTCCTTTGAATTTCGCCACGGCCCTGGTCCCATTTTTATGTTTGGGTAACCAATTACGCCACGTGCATTATGAGGTACAACCCATTTCCAACCGAAACCATCCTCTGAATAATAAGTGCATAAATGAGCTTCTTTATCTTTCAATCGAGCTTTACCCCACAAATTATTATTCATCTCAAAAGCATCATAAACTCTTTTAGAATTTAATTCGCAATTGATGTCATCAGCTTTCTTTTCTAAGTTTTTAGCTGTTTCTGAACGATTTTCCAATAATTCTGGAAAGCTCAAATTAGGATTTAATGTTTTACACGAAGCTAAAATAAGGATACTAAAAAGAATTAAATATTTAGTCTTTTGATTCACCTTCACTCGCATCTTCAAAGTCTAATGAAACAGAGTTCATACAATAGCGCAACCCAGTTTCCGTAGGGCCATCATTGAACACGTGACCTAAATGAGATCCACAATTTGCACATAGAATTTCCATACGTGTCATTCCGTGGGATCTATCTAGTTTTTCAATCACTTTCCCCTTGATGGCTTTGTCGAAACTTGGCCAACCACAGTATGCATCGAACTTAGTATCCGATTCGAACAATGGCTCTTTACAAGCATTGCACAAGTAAATCCCTTCTTCGAAATGCATATTATATTTTCCAGTGTGTGGACGTTCGGTTCCGGCTTGGCGCAAAACGAAAAACTCTTCGTCAGAAAGGCTTTGTTTCCATTCTTCTTCTGACTTTATTACTTTGAATTCTTTATTTGACATGGTATTTTCTTTTTTAGTTAATTCTTTGTTTGAATTTTCTTGGCTTTGGCAAGCATTAAAGCTCATCATAAAAAATAGAAGCACAAGATAGATATAGTTTGTTTTCATGATTCATTATTTCGATAAAAATCAAAGGCAAGATCCACCTCGGCGATGCTAATACTAACAGGCTCTGGATTACAGAAACCAATTTTGTTTAATAAAACACACTGAATTTCTTTTCCAACATTCTTTTTATCGTGCAATAGTAATGGCAATATTTGTTCCGCTTTTGGTAAGTCAATTTTAGGATAGAATTTATCAATAACCGATATAATTTCTTCGAAGTCTTCTAGGCTTAACTTCTTTTTCATTACAGCGATATAGCTTTCTAAAATTAGACCTAAAGCCACGGCTTCACCATGTGTGATTTGAATTTGATGATCTAAAAAGTAAGTTTCTAATGCATGACCAATGGTGTGACCTGCATTTAATATTTTCCGTAAACCTTTCTCTGTTGGATCTTGTTCAACGACGGCTTTTTTAATTTCCACAGAGGCTTGAATTAAAGAAGCCAAATTTTCTGCATTTAAGGCTGAAATACTCTTCAATTGATTCCAATGGTTTACATCTTGAATTAAACCATGTTTTAGCATTTCTGCAAAACCTGAAAGCATTTCTTTGTCGGATAAAGTTAGAAGAAAGCCTGGATTTATGACTACCATCATTGGTTGTGTGAATGTTCCGACTTGATTCTTTAAGTGATTTAAGTTTATTCCTGTTTTTGCACCCACAGAGGCATCCACCATAGACAATAAACTGGTTGGCACATTCACAAACTTAACTCCTCTTTTGAAAGTAGAAGCCACAAAACCTCCAAAATCTGTGACCACTCCTCCTCCACAGTTGATGATAATGGAGTTGCGATCTGCTCCTAGTTCACTTAGGCTTATCCAAACCTGAGTAGCAATTTCGATGGATTTGGAATCTTCTCCAGAGGGAATTTCGATGATTTCCATGTCTTGAATTTCTGGAAGCTCGGCTAATAAGATAGGTAAACAGTATTCATGTGTGTTATCATCGACCAAGAACATGATTTTCTTATCTGAATGAAGTTGGATAAACTCATTGAGTTGAGTAAATCCATTTTGGAAATATACGGGAGCTTGTTTCATATCAGATTTTAATCAAAAATACTAAAATTTGATTTAGAACGAAATACTTAGGCGCGGAGCTCGCAGCAGGGATTGACATGGAAATCCCGCAGCGGCTATGCCTCAACAAATAAGGAAGTGGCAGAGTGGAATAAAAATGAAACTCCTGCCACGAGATTATTTGTAGGCATAGCGGCGAGGAATTGCAATAAAAAGCCCGTCCGCTGCCCTAAGGATAAATAATGCTGATATGACCTGTTTTCACGTTACCATCAGCAAGCTTGAGGACATACCAATAGCTTCCCGTTGGCAAGTTGCGACCGGCGTATGTTCCGTCCCACTCACAGTTTTCGGCGCCAATTCCGCGATATAAAAGCTTGTTGTAGCGGTTGTAAATCTCCACTTCTGCATTGGGATAAGCCTCGAGGAGACCCTCTATAAACCAAGTATCGTTCATGCCATCGTTGTTTGGCGTAAGGACGTTTGGTATATTTAATTCGGTGTCTTCGTCAGGACAATGGATGATCTCGATCATAACCTCAAGGCTGCTTGCACACTGGCCTTCATGCGGTATAAAAGTGTAGAGACGTATGTTGGCGAAGGCCGTATTGATGACCGCCGGAAGCCACTGCCCGGTGATGCCATTGTCGGAAGTTTGTGGCAAGGACGAAGGCCTAGAATTTTGGCAATAGGTGTGCTCAAAACTGAATTCAGGCGTGATAGAATCCGTGATTTGTACCGTGAAAATCATGCCTATATAACAGTTTTGATTTTCGTCGAGTATAAACTCATAGTTATAAGTTTGATTGCCGTTATTGGTTTGCGTCCAAGTACCCGTTGCTCCCTCTAAAGAAGTTTGTGGTAGATCCGTAACACGCGGTAAATCAGCAGGATTACATACACTATATCTCGGCAAGGCATTGAAACTAACCATCTGGGCATCAACAAGATTAATAATGAAGCTAAACTCATTGTAACAATCATCGTCTGGCGCGAAAGTATATGTATAAACATCATCAACTTGATTCACTGCCCAAGTTCCAGTTACACCGTTATTATCTTGAGGAGCTAAAGTTGAAACCTCAGGTATTTCAGTTACATCGCAAACAGATAAATCCGTGTAATCAAATATAGTAGCAAATGAATCACTAACAGTTACTGTGAAGCTAAATTCATTATAACAAGTATCTATTGGCGTGAAAGTATATGTATAAACATCATCAACTTGTTCAACTGTCCATGTTCCAGCTACACCGTTATTGTCTTGAGGATCTAAAGTTGAAACTTCTGGAAGCTCAACTATATCACAAACTGATAAATTCGTATTATCAAATACGGTAGCAACAGAATCCGTTACAGTTACTGTGAAACTAAATTCGTTGTAACAAGAATCTGTTGGCGTGAAGGTATAAGTGTAAATATCATCAACCTGAGCAACAGTCCAAGTTCCAGCAACACCATTATTGTCTATGTCATTCAATTCTCCAATTTCTGGTAGACTGGCAGCATCGCAGACGGATGAATCCGTATAATCAAATACGGTGTCAACTGAAGCTGTTAGTGTTACATCAAAACTAAACTCGTTGTAACAAGAATCTGTGGGCGTGAAAGTATAAGTGTAAATATCATCAGCCTGACTAACGGACCAAGTTCCAGCAACACCGTTATTGTCTGTTTCATTCAATTCTCCAACTTCCGGAAGATCTGTAATATCACAAACAGATGAATCCGTATAATCAAATACCGTATCAACTGATGCCGTTAGTGTTACTGCAAAACTAAATTCATTATAACAATCACCCTCAGG